>DIYB01000010.1:771-3599 GCA_002428865.1 Patescibacteria group bacterium UBA6065 | reverse complement strand
TTGTTTCGCCTCCTTGGCTCCAGCGACATCTTTGAATGTGACTTTCTGTTTCTTGTCGTCTGGAAATATGATGCGTGCCTTTGATTGGCCAAACGTCATAGCTTGCATCCCTGCCCCCTTGACCTGTCGAGAGAGAAACCAGACAAAGAACGCAATGAAGAGGATCGGAATAATAAACGGTGCGAGATTGATGATCCAGTAGCCGAGACCAGACGGCGCCTTGACCTCGATACTCACCTTGGAGAGATCGGTTGCTTTCACACCATATGCAACGAGCGTCTCTGAGAGAGCGGCATCGGACTCTTTGTTCGACACACGCTCTGTACCATCGGTATAGGTGACGGCGAGATCGTTGCCTGATATCTCTATCGCTGAGACCAAACCACTAGAAACCGCGCTCGCCACCTCTGAGAGTGCTACGCGCTCGCGCTCAGGTGCCTGCGACGAGAGCGATGAGTAGAGGAGGATAATGGCTGCGAAAATGAGTATCGAGGTACCAAAACTGCCGAAAAAACCAACTGGCCCGCGGACTGGGCGCAAAAGTGGCATACGCTTACCTTTTGGACGCGGTCGTGATTTGAGTGGATTATTGAGAGGTGTGGACATAGCGGGGTCATTATAGCGATTCGACGCATAAATAAAAAGTCCCACACATGCGGGACATACTCAGCTAGACACTTGATGCGGCACGAGTCCTGCCTTGCGGAGAAGCCATGTGCCATACGGGACAGGTTTTTTAGAGTCACCAACAGCAACGTTTCGTTCCTCTCGCCACTCTCTGTACGCCTTGAATGAATCAAGCCATTTCGCATCTTCGATCTAAAAATCCTCTTGCAAACCACGAAGGAGTGCAATCGTCGCAGATGGAAACGAACGATGACGCAGCGTGAGGGCAAACCACATACGCCCATCGGTATCGCCCAGAGTCAATCGTGCCCCACGGCGATCAAAGATTGAGATGATTTCGCGAAATGCCGTCTCCGAAACACCCTGATGATTTCTGGACAGGATCACTTTGGGTGTACGAAATAGTGCGGTGACTATAGCATCCCGATTGCCACGCTCGTGTGTCAGGCGCAGGCGATGCAAATGCACTACCTCTGGCCTCCAGCCGAGCGACAGAACGATTGGATCACGACCACCAATCTCAAACACATTCATCCCGACAACAGTTTTTTTCATATGCGTGTTTCTGTGGCCATACTACGGAGAATACGTATCGAGTCAAACACTCCCCTCCTGTGATAGCATAGCGATATGGCCGTAGCGGAAAACAAAAAAGCACGCCGTGACTACGAAACACTCGAGACCTACGAGGCGGGTATTGAGCTCTCAGGAATTGAGGTGAAGTCGCTCCGAACTCGATCGACCGATCTCTCGGGTGCCTACGTCTCTGTCCGTGGTGGAGAAGCGTTTGTCATGAACATGACAGTATCCCCATATCAACCAGAGAACACTCCCGAGGGTTACGATCCACTCCGACCTCGTCGCCTCCTCCTCTCAAAACGAGAAATCATGAAACTGGCCTCGATTGAGGCCGGCAAAGGCTTGACAATAGTGCCTGTCAAGGTGTATAATAAAGGTCCGAAACTCAAGCTCATGCTCGCTGTTGTGCGTGGAAAGAAACAGTATGATAAGCGTGAAGACATCAAGAAACGGCAGGCGGAGCGAGATATCGAACGATCATTGAAAGAATAAATATCATATGGGAGCGACAGGCCTCGACATGGATTCGTCGTCCCGATATGCGAGATAGAGCTCCAATACCTCTTGAAACTGTTGGACAACGTAAATGCAAACGCATTTTCAAAGGCAAAGTCAGTAGTGTCTCCGTTCTTCGGAGCTCGTGATTTCGCTTTCGCTTACGCTACGGCCTAAGTGACATTCCCCGCATGAGGTTCTCAGGCTCTGCGGACGGAGTGCTATATACCTGCGATAGATCATCCGGCGCCCTGACGGATTATCGAACCTGAAAGGGATCGATCTCTGCGCGTTCTCTCCGATCATAGAGCGCATAGATCTAGAGTGCTTCGGCACAATGATCGGATACATCTCGTAGACGTATCGTGAGGATATTCTATGCACCCGGATTCGATTTCCGGCGCTTCCACCAATATAAAAATCACCACGTAGATATCTATGTGGTGATTTTTATACTCATATGCAAAAAGGGGGCGAATACTACAATTGTCGTTCTCATAATATTAGGACATACTCCCTTCTGCTCAAGAAGTTGTCGGATTTTTCTCATAAAATATTTCAATGAGCTTTGGTAAATCGCTTTTTGCTTTCTCGCCTTGAGCAATTTTTTTGAGAACTAATGCTGGTTTTAACCAAAAAAATTCAATAAAATCCCTTGTGTTGTAATTTGGTACTTCATTCATCTGTATCTCATACACTTTCATAAAAGCAGAGACGCCGTCCCGATGTGGGGTAAGATGTCCCAAAAAGCGTACGTTCATCGCGTCAATATCAATATTTAATTCTTCTTTCGCTTCGCGTTTAAAAGCCTGCTCGTACGTCTCGCCGCTTTCTACATGACCACCGACACTCATATCAAAACTGAGTGGATATATTTTTTTATCAGCCGCACGACGTGGGATCCACAACTCTCCTTTACTATTAACGATAAAAGCATTAATTACTCGGAAATTTGAAAGATCTTCTGCGTAAACTTCTGATCTTCTCTTCTTTCCTATGACAACGTCATTGTCGTCAACGATATCCAAAAGCTCATCGAGAGAATGTATTGGATTCATTTTTATTTTAGAAAATGATATTGTTCATTGTAACAAAAAACCGACCATAGAATGGTCGGTTTTTCATTT
>DIYB01000010.1:0-595 GCA_002428865.1 Patescibacteria group bacterium UBA6065 | reverse complement strand
AAACCGACCACAGAAGGTCGGTTTTTTTATTTCTACATTTTCCTGAAGACGCGACGGAGGGTCGGGGAAAACTGGGTTGTTTTTGACGGATCATTCTTCATCCGGCGTGGAGGATGATCAGAGCGTCCTCGACGAGGACCGCGAGAAAAACCACGACTTGGAGCGCCATGTGTCCGTGAACCAAAACCACGTGATGGACGACGGCCACCACCGCGCCTCCCTCCTCGCTCGGACCTCAGTGACGGATCGATCGAGATACCTTCATGACTCTTTTTTGGTATCTCTCGACGTATCAATCGTTCGATATCGACAATGTCGCGATGCTGATCAGGTGTTGCGAATGATATAGCCTTGCCCGCCTTGCCTGCACGACCGGTACGACCAATACGATGCACGTAGTCATCAGACTGCTCAGGGAGATCAAAGTTCACCACAAGACCAATGTCTTTGACATCAATACCGCGCGCAGCGATATCCGTCGCCACGAGCACACGGTACTTGTGCTTCTTGAATCCATCGAGTGCCTCTCGGCGCTGACCGAGTGATCGATTTGAGTGTATTTCAACTGCAGTGAAGCCGGCGCCACGGAGTGCAG
>DIYB01000023.1:8976-9839 GCA_002428865.1 Patescibacteria group bacterium UBA6065 | reverse complement strand
CTCTCGGTCAATACTCCGGGTATCAACTTCTACTACGACATCGATCTCAATGAGAAGGGGATTTCGCGCATCTCGTTCCTTCGCGGTGTGGCTGACCGATGGTCAATCGATTCGGAAGGCAATCTCCTGGTGAAAAGTATCCGTGCAAAGACGGCGACGATCGATGATGAGCTTGAAGTCGGTAGTCAGGCAAAACCGACCGGTATTACCATCTATGACTCTGTCACTGGGGAGCCGTACTGTCTACGCATGATGGCTGGAGTCATGTCATCAACTCTCGGAAAATGTTCGACGGCTCCAGTTCCACAACCTACAGTTGGAAATGATACTCCTCAGGTGCCTACCACACCACCTTCATCTGATACTCAATCATCAGGTGATTCAAATAGCGCCTCGTCTACACCAATTGTTTCGGATGCTCCCTCATCTCTCGGAGATGGTTCAAGCACAACACCTACGGGAGAGGTTACAACTCCAGCAGGTGGATTAGGTGATACACAGGTCGATGTGCCAGTTACAGATACCTCGTCTGCGGAGGTACCTGTCACAGTTGAGGAATCCACTCCGACACCGTGATATACTTTTCTCCTATAGTCTATGGCGATCACTTCTAAATCACTCCACCACTCGAATATTGTCTTTGTCTTTGACGAGCGCGGTTTTTATATGCCTGACAATGCAACCTTCGCCTCGCTTTTTGCAGGTAGGGACGCAAAAGGTGCACGATTCATTGAGGATCCAGTGCTTCAGACAAAAATGCTCGTCTTACCAGAGGCAAAGACCAAGATAACGCTCGAAGGTCGTCGGCTTCGTGTTGATGACGACTCTGACAGTGAGCCGAAGTCATCCCGAGTAGTGAGAGA
>DIYB01000023.1:8570-8764 GCA_002428865.1 Patescibacteria group bacterium UBA6065 | reverse complement strand
GAGTAGTGAGAGACATTCTCGCGGTGCGAGATAGACTATTTGGTACAACCGCAACACTTGTGGGTTTTGGTTTTAATTACGACATTATGTATCGGTTCAATACGGTCGTACCTATTCAGTCTATTTTTAAGCGTTTTTTTGGTGACAAAGCTCTTGAGCGACAGCAGCTCCGTGATCTCGGCATACAGTTTAGT
>DIYB01000023.1:0-8372 GCA_002428865.1 Patescibacteria group bacterium UBA6065 | reverse complement strand
GATCTCGGCATACAGTTTAGTGTAGAGGATAAGAAACGAAACATTGTCGACACCTGGTTTATCAAGGTTGTATCACCACTTGAGGTTGCGATACACCTCAACCGCCATTTCAATCAGAAGTCCCTGCCAAAGGAGGCCGACCTTGTGACCCTTTTCAGTGATTGTTATACTAAAGATACCGATTCGCTCATTGCGGCCTTCGAGGAAAACATGTCGTTTGAATAATATATGTCACTACAGGACGGAAGCGTGAAAATAACAGTCGGGCGATCGAGAGGTAAGATAGCTCTCGCTTTCCTCGGCATCGTCGAGCTCGTCCTCACCGCCGTGTTTGTAGTAACGCTCGCGTCAAATATTCTCTTTCCTGATCAGACCTCGGCTGCCGCAAATGCTGTTTCAAAAATCATATCGTATGAAGGGCGTCTTACGGACGCGTCAGGTAATCCTTTGGGTGGTACGGGGACCAACTACTGTTTCAGGTTCTCTATCTATGACAATGCGACGGTGGGGGCGGGCACAAAACTCTGGCCTACCGGCACACCAACTACCAACACCGTCAATGTGGTGAATGGTGTCTTTACGGTCGGTATCGGTGAGGCTGACGATCTCGGCTCATACAATTTCTACGAAAACGATACGATATTTCTCAATATTGAAGCCACCTCATCCCTCGCTGCATCGTGTGCAGGGCAGACGTCGTTTGTCACACTCTCTCCTCGACAGAGGATAGATGCGGTCGCGTTTGCTCGAGCGTCACGTGATGTGTATGGCAATCTCCTAAAGACGGTCAATGCATCAAATCTCGTGCAGATAGGTAGTGGTACGGGTGCTGCATCTCCGATTCTTCTCGGCCTTGATTGGAAAAATGTCGCTGACGGCACACTCTCATATGTCGGCCAGTCGTGTTCGGTGAACGGCACGATGTGGTACAACTCATCGGTCTCTCGAGCACTCATCTGCGAGGGGGGTCTTGTTCAAGAGCTCGGTAGCGCTGCAACAACGACGATAGCAGCGATCGGTACCAATGCGACAGCTCCGATCAGTGCCGGCACGATCGTATTCTCAAATGGAAACGGCGTGACTTTTGGCCAAAATGGTTCGACGATTACCGCATCAGTCAACGCTGGTGGGGGTGGTCTCACAAACATCAACCTCTCGGCTGGAACGACTTCAAACAATCTTTCAAATTTCGTTCTCTCAAACTCAAATGGTGTCTCCTTCGGTCTTAATGGTTCCACGATTACTGCTTCGCACAACGGACTTTCAAACCTCAATCTTTCCGCAGGTACGACGTCGAACAATCTCTCAAACATCGTTTTCTCGAATTCAAACGGTGTATCCTTTGGCCTCAACGGATCGACTATGACTGCATCGGTCAATGCGGGTGGTGGCGGTGGTGCGACTCTTCAATATTTCAACTATCGTGATGGATACCTACAGGTTGTGGGTCAGCAGGGTCAAGGCACCCTCCATATACAGCCATGGCAGAGTCCAAATGTGACATACGATCGAATAGCGATGCCTCTCGTCCTCTCGTATGCGACAAACAGCACTGGTTCGATCACCATCAGTGCGTGGCTCGGTCTCTATACACGCAACGTATCAACACTCTCGCTTCTCTCAAGTGTGTCGACGACTCAGGGTATTACTTTCTCTGGGACCGCAAACAGCTCACTTCTCTCGGGTCCAAGACTGATCACAATCGGCACGACTGGATTTATGAGTGAGACGCAGTATTACATCGGCGTCATCTCTCGTACGACCACCGGTGGTGCAAACGGATCATTCAGTCAGCTCCTCGCATCACAACTCAACTCCAACTTCTCTGGTATACTCGGCAACGCATCTGCTGCGAGTGCTCAGTATACTCGTGGTCTCGGCATATACAGCGCGACGACGACAGCTTTGCCGAACAGTATAGCCTTTAGTGAGATCAGAGGCACTGGATCACTCGCCTTGAGACCACCTCTTTTGTATTTTGTGAGTGGTACCTACTAGGTTTTTATACCAACCACTATGAGACCGCAAATCGTTGTCCCTAATATTGCTGGGGTACACAATCAGAATCCAGAAGATACCAATAAACGACTTGAGGCATCAAAGTCGTATCGAGATCTCTCGACTATCATTATCTGCCCGACACGAGGGTCCATGTCGGTCAAGGTGGTCCAGTCATGGATGGGGCTCATGCGCCCGATGAACCAGAAGGTGATCGGACCGATTTTTGCTATCGGTATGGAGGTGGGCGAGGCATACAATTCGACCATTGAGATGATTCTCGCCAACCCAGAGCTTTCCAAGTGGAAATACATTCTCACCATTGAGGAAGACAACCTCCCACCACCTGATGGTCTCCTCAAACTCTATGAATCGATGGATCAGTACGACGTGGTCGGTGGCCTCTACTGGACAAAAGGTGAAGGGGGTCAGCCTATGATCTATGGCGATCCGAAAGTCGAGCCCCTCAATTTTATCCCACAGGTACCAATCACCGATGGAGTACAGCCAGCCAATGGTCTCGGTATGGGGTTCAATCTCTTCAAACTCGACATATTCAAGGATCCGCGGCTACCTCGACCGTGGTTTCGAACAGTGCAGGAGTTTATTCCAGGTCAGGGGACACGAGCATACACGCAAGACCTCTATTTTTATGAGAATGCAGGCAAGCTCGGTTACAAATTTGCCTGTGATACACGGGTGAAGGTCGGTCACTATGATATAGAGCGTGACGTTATTTGGTAACCGCGATCGTACCCATGAACCTGAAGAATGTGCTTCCAACTAATCGTGTGTGGATATGGCGAGCGGGCATACTCGCACTCGTCATAGTATGTGCATATTGGATAGGACATGTATGTGGTGTCGCAAGCGCTAATCCTTTTCTACTTAGCCGAGACACATCATATGATCTCATTAATCCCACAGTAATCTCGAATACCAACAAACACTTCATCATCAATTTTCTAGACCTCAAAAAAGAATTGAGCGAAATACAAAAAAGACAAAAATCAAAGACATTTATCTATTTCAATTATTTGAGTAACTCGGCATGGGTTGGTCTCGATGAAAAAGAGCTTTTCCATGCTGCGAGCACTATAAAAGTACCTCTCGCCATGGCAGTGTTGAAGGCGGTTGAAGAAGATAAATTCTCACTCGACGATTCATACGCACTTCAGTCTTTTGATTTGGACAAAAACTTTGGCCCCCTCTATCAGGCCGGAGAAGACACACAAGTCACCGTCGGTGAACTTGTACGTTTTATGTTGCAGCAATCAGACAATACGGCTATGTTTGCTCTCCTTGAAATACTTAGTCGTATAGGAATCAATAACCCATTTGATGATGTCTACATGGAAATGGGTTGGGAACTGCCGGTGCTCGGTGAATTACCAAATTATGAAAAAATAAATCTAAAAACATTATCAAATATGTTTTTGGCACTCTACAATGCAACATACATCAATGTTGAACACTCTCAGTTAGTTCTTGATCACCTCGCCCAATCACCTTTTAATGACAAGATCGTGTCTGGTGTTCCGAAGGGCGTCGTTGTTGCTCACAAAATAGGTGTCGCTGTACCAAACCATACTTACTCTGACTGCGGTATTGTCTATGCGCCCAGTCGGCACTATCTTCTCTGTGTCGGCACCGTCGATATGGATGAAGAAGATGCATCAGAGTTTATGGCCCGAGTGTCAAAATCAGTGTATGATTTCGTGATTAATCACTAGCACAGTTCCAGAATGAAACTCGATATTGCATGTGGGCAGAATAAACGGGCGGGGTTTAAGGGTGTTGATATCGCTCCTGGTCCAGGCGTCGACTATGTCTGGGATCTCGAACAATATCCGTGGAAACCGTTTGCAGACAACTCTGTGTCAGAAGTATTTTGTAGTCACTATATCGAGCATACAAAAGATCTCATCAAGTTCATGAATGAGGTCTATCGTATCTGCGAAGATGGTGCGAAGGTGACATTTCTCGCGCCGTATTACTCGTCTATGCGGGCGTGGCAGGACCCGACTCATACCCGCGCCATATCAGAGGCCACCTTTCTCTATTTCCAGAAGGATTGGCTCAAGGCAAATAGG
Source organism: Patescibacteria group bacterium UBA6065 (assembly GCA_002428865.1). Taxonomy (GTDB): domain Bacteria; phylum Patescibacteriota; class Minisyncoccia; order Phycocordibacterales; family UBA6065; genus UBA6065. Next base: position 4,281 of record DIYB01000023.1, on the reverse strand, counting down.
CTCGATCACTATGGTATCAAGTGCAATCTCAAAGATGTCAAAATAGGGCTCTACTTCAACCCGCCGTGGGACAAAAAGACCGATGAGGCCCGTGCCTTTGCTCATCAGCACTACATCAATGTGGTCAACGATATATTCGTCGAGGCGACGATATCCAAGTTTTAGAACGGGATTTATTTTTGGTGGGGAGGTACAATAGAAGAAGCTATGGAACACCCCGTACTCAGCAAAATCAGTGTTATCATCGTACTCGCTACGCTCTCGATCACTGGACTTGTCTTTCTCGGAATACGGTATACATCTTCGGATGTATCTCTCGATACACCGATCGCCACTGTCGACTCAGAGACAGTGGTATTTCCTCAAGGTACGAGCACCGTCGCTCAGGCAGCTGATCACGTCGTGATACCCGCCGATCCACTCTCGACCTCTGGCGGGTTTGTCTACGCACCGAGGCTCCTCGTATCAGAGGGTACGTATTTCAAGAAAAAGTTTTATGGTTTTACGTATGATTCAGATGGACCGCAGATCTTTGACGTTGCTGGTAGCTGTACTGATGCCTACTATGCAATCCTCGTATTTTCAGCTACAGACAACTACGCAGATCGTCCGACAAGTGCCAAGTACAACCAGGCGGAGCGATGTCCACCATCAAAGCGTTTTGAAAAGACAGTCAATCTCTCGGGATTGAATCTTCCTGATGGAAAATACTATTTCTTTGTCGCTGATCAGGGTACAACCCGTTCGTGGTATAATCCACGCTAAACTATCCTGATTTTTCATATGACCCGCACCGCTCACACAGCTCGCTACTTCATGTCAATTTTTACGATCACCGTCGTCATTCTCGGTACAGTGTTCGTCCTCAACGATGCGCGGAGTCGTTCATCAGACTGGTACGTCGCGTATCTGTCAGACGGTGCCATCTACCTCTCTCGATCGCTTTCGATGGTCGATGATGTTCTCCTCCTATCTGAGGTATATCGTCTCGATACGACAAAGGCGGCACTACCTACCGATGCGTCAGGAGAATCGCTCGTTGTACAGGAGGTGAAGAATTGGTATTCACTCACACCCGTCACCGAGATCCAGCCATTTGTAACGACCAAGGAGGGAACAGTCCTTGTTCCCGAGCGGTACGTACTTCTCTGGGGATCACTCGATGATCGATCTGAACTCGCTCGAGCGATCGGATTTGAAACACCAACTCGTTGAGACACATGAGTTTTTTTCGCACAGTATCAGTACCTCTACTCGTCGCATCAATCGTAGCGACGAGTCTCGCGTCGCCGATATCTGTACGTGCGTTTGAGGCGACGTCAACGACGTACGAGATACATGGTGGAGTCATGAATAGTATCTCAGGTTCGACGACCGCATCTGGTTTTAGGGTCCAGTCAAATAGCGGGGGAGGTTTTGCGTTCGGAAGCTCGACAGCGTCGACCGTGTTTCGATTTTTTTCGAGTGTTATGAACTGGTTTTTTGGTATTTTCACTGTCCAGTACGATCAGGCACATTATCGTTGGCGCAACGATAATGGTGGTGAGTCAGGTACAGGTGGGTCAAACTCGATTGTCCTCCATCCGACAGGTCAGGGGAACTATACCGCAGCAACGGTGACAGGTTGTGTTGATAATACTGGTGAGTGGGATTGTGTGAATGATCAGGCTGGTAATGCGGGTACAGGCACAGCGACCGCGCACGATGGCGACACGAGCGATCTCGAGATCACCTCTGGGCGGTCGTCATTTACGCTCGATAACAATACAATTCCTGCAGGATCGACAGTTACTCAGCTCGTGATCACCACTGTCGGTGGTGAAGTGAATAACGCAGGTGGATCGGCCGCAGTGATCCCATTTTATCGTCTCAACTCGACTGATACTGACTGTGGCACAACAAGCTCGTTTGACACCACGACGTATTCGACTCAGACATGTACCTTCTCGAGTCTTTCGCTCTCAACAACTGATCTCAATAATCTTGAGATAGGATTTCTTTTTTCCGCAAACGATCCAAAAATCACCCAGTTTTATGTGACGGTATCATATACCGAACCAACCTCGGCGACATTTGCCGTAGCGGAAGATACTGCACTAACTGATCTAGCAAAAAATACAATTACACGTCTCAGATTCCTTGTCTCTAATGAGGGTTGGAGCAGGAATACTGATGCTGGTGTGCAGTTTCGTCTCGAATATGCAGAGACGGGTACGTGTAGCTCTGGTACGTATGTCACAGTGCCAACCGACACATCGCTCCACTGGCAGATCGCTGATTCTGCGAATCTGACAGACGGTGGCGCAACAACCAATGTTGCGAGCGGACTTACTGATACCAATCCAAACTTTGTTGCGGGTCAGGTCAAAGATACTGGTAATACCACATCGGCGATTAGTGTCACGTCTCGTGACTTTACTGAGATTGAGTATAGTATTCGCGCGACGACCAATGCTACTAATGCCGGTACGTATTGTTTCCGGCTTACTGATGCAGGATCTGCAACACGGTTTACTTATAGTGTATATCCGACCGTGACACTTGCTGCTGGCGGTACACCTGATATCACTCTTCTCCATTATCGTTGGCGAGAGGATAATGGCACTGAGTCGAGTGCAACGTACTCTGGCCTCGAGGACACACCATTGTCACAAGGTATCTTTATTGGAGATAGGAAGCGTGTGCGCATCCTTGTGTCGAACGCGGGTACTGGATCTGCGACAAATATAAACTATCGCCTCGAGTATGCATCAGGTGCATGCTCGGCGTGGACGACAGTGCCTGCACAAGCAACATCTGAACACTGGTCACTCGATCTTTCGCCGTTCCTTACCGATGGCGCATCAACAACCGACTCAGCTGCGCTCACTAACCCAGGTGGTAAGACGTTTGTTCCTGGATATTTTAGAAGCGCAGTCAATCAGGCTGGTCCCATCACGTTGTCGTCTAGTCAGTTTACTGAGCATGAATTCTCTATTCGTCCAACAGCAAATGCGGTAAATGGAACAACATACTGTTTCCGTCTCACAAACGCTGGTTCGACGGCAAATTTCACCTATACCGTACAACCTCAGACCACCGTCTATTCTCCAGCTGAGACACCTGCAGCCAAGGGTGGTAGTAGGGGTGGTACTGGTGAAGGAAGTGGTTCTGGTCCTGTACAGACTGGTGGAGGATCATCAGGTGGATCAGGTGGCACCGGTGAAGGAAGTGGTTCTGGAGGCGGACAGACTGGTGGTGGATCAGGTGGTGGTGGAGGGGGCATCGAATAACATCGACTCTGGTATACTCATATCTATATGGGGCCACATTTTTTGCAATCATCATCCTTTCGATTGGCATGGGCGATTATCGCATCGATAAGTCTCGTCGTTTCGATTGGATTGAACATTGTTCAATATAGACAGATTGAGCTTTTTGAGAATCCAGCGCTTCTTGCACAAGAAAGACTCAAACAGTATGTGAAAGAAATCAGTAAGGTTATCGTGCTTCCTCCTGATGAAGTGCCAACTCTTGCGACCGTATCCGACCCCGCCGAACTAGTTGGTCAGCCGTTCTTTGCTCGTGCAGCAGTGGGGGATATAGTGCTTGTCTATGAGAAGTCAAAAAGAGCGATACTCTGGCGACCGAGCGAGAAAAAGCTTATTGAGGTCTCATCTGCGATCGTGCCCGCGTCCCAAACAACACCCGAGCGAGGTCGGTAGTCATTACTCGATATGTATCCTCTTGTCCTACGAATCACGATAGCTCTAGTGGTAGGAGCGCTGTATCTTGCGCCACAAAGCATACGCGCCCAAGAATACAGCTCGACGAGTTTCCGCGTCTCGAATCCAGTGATGGCGCCTGGTATATACGCGTCTTCTTCGTCGTTTCAAATACTCTCATCTCTCACACAGCTTGCAGCAGGTACTTCGAGCGCGAGTACATTTCGGTTGTTTGGTGGTTTTCTCTATTTTCCATATGTCACTACTCCTATCGTGTCAGCGACAGCGGGGAATGCGCAGGTGTCGCTCTCATGGACATCTGCGGATGCATCTGTGGGTTGGGTAGTGGGCGCGTATGAGGTGGGTCAGTCGACAAGTATTGGCGGACCATACTCGTTTTCAAATGTTGGCACCACTCTCTCCTCTACTCGCACCGGGCTTACAAATGGAACTCCATACTATTTTGTGATTCGAGTGCTCGATGGGTTGGGTAATCCAATTGCAACGTCGACCGAGGTATCAGCCACTCCATCAGCTCCATCTGCTGGTGGAGGGGGTGGTGGCGGAGGCGGTGGGG
>DIYB01000004.1:55859-62286 GCA_002428865.1 Patescibacteria group bacterium UBA6065 | reverse complement strand
GTACTTGTGCTTCTTGAATCCATCGAGTGCCTCTCGGCGCTGACCGAGTGATCGATTTGAGTGTATTTCAACTGCAGTGAAGCCGGCGCCACGGAGTGCAGTCGTGAGATTTTTCGCGCCGTGCTTTGTACGAGTAAAGACGATGACCTGCTCAGTGCTCTCACCGAGTATTTTTGTGAGAAGTGCGACTTTTGATCCGCGTGAGACGATGATGATCTCTTGGTCGACAGTATCAGCGGTCGAGCCAGCACGCGCCACTTCAATACGAAGTGGAAGCTCCATATGCTCAGCTGCGAGGCGAGCAATTTCGTCAGGCATCGTCGCTGAGAAGAGCATGGTCTGACGCTCTTTCGGCACCTTGCGTATGATCTCGCGTATCTGAGGCGCAAAACCGATATCAAACATGTGATCGGCCTCGTCGAGAACGAGAATGTTCACATGATCGAGCTTGATAGTCCCCTGCTTCAAATGATCGATGAGTCGTCCGGGAGTTGCGACAACGATATGTGGACGGAGCCTCAAATCGCGTATCTGCCTGCCCATCGAATCACCGCCGATGAGAACCGCTGAGTGCATACCAAACGGTCTACCGATTTTTTGAATCGTTTCATTAACCTGGAGTGCGAGCTCTCGTGTAGGCAAGAGTATGAGACCGAGCCCGTCATCGCGCACGATGCGCTCGATCATCGGTACGCCAAATCCGAGCGTTTTGCCCGTACCTGTCTGAGCGATGCCGATGACATCGCGCCCAGCGAGACCGACTGGTATAACCTGTGACTGAATCGGTGTCGGGGTCACAAATCCAGCACGCTCAAGGACGGTGAGCATTTTCTCTCCGATACCGAGTCCTCTAAACGTCTGGGCATCTGAGGGAGATGCTCCTTCTTTCGTATGTGATGTCATGTGTGATGCAGTCCCGATCTCAAGCTCCTCCGTGCCGTATGGCACACTCGGCGAGATCACGTAGGGACCGCGGTGTAAGCCTCAACAAAGAGGCGTGATTGGTAGGGACACACAATAGCAGTTTATCAGACATTCGTCAAATTTTGAGTCGATCCCCATGCTCGTGTATACTCTCGGTATATACCAAAAACATAGTTATGATTGATCGTATGGAAAACAACACACCAGAAACACAAGGAGTAGAAAAAGGACACAAGAGTATTTACATAGCGGTCGGGGTGATCCTCGTCGTGGTTTTGATCGCATGGGGTCTCTCAATGCTCAACAAACCTGAGCCGGTCGCCACAAATCCCTGTGCAATCGATATTCGATCAACTATCTACCAACACCCAGCAACATCGACACCTCTCACACGATCACAGGCAGCCCGCGTACTCTTCGAGCAGTTCTTCTCGGTCTACAAGAATATGCCTGACTGTCTCGACTCAGCGATTACTGATTTTCGTATCGTCTCCATTGGACTCTCCGAGGATCGTGTCGGTGGATTCACTATTCCGATTGTTTTTGATCTCAAACCACTCGATATGGCAAAAAGCGGATGGGCATCGACTTCTCCCGAGGCTCGTATTGAGGATGGATGGATTCGTGGCAAAAAAGGTGTCCTTTCAATCAGCCAACAGGGTGGCCTCTATCAACTCGTCATCTAACGAGAGAGGACATTCATGACTGCAACTGCAAGCATTATCGGTATCATCACATCGCTTTGCGTCTTTGTCTTTGCGCTCCAAAAATTTTCTCGGCAGATGCAATACGCCGCGGGCGACAAGATGCGTGAGATACTCCACTCACTCACCTCGACACCGCTTCGCGGCACAATGATCGGTACGCTCGCAACCGCACTCTTCCAATCGTCAACAGCGACCACCGTCATCACCGTCGGTCTCGTCGACGCAGGACTCATCTCATTTACCTCGTCACTCGGTGTCATCTTTGGCGCAAATATCGGATCAACAGTCACCACCCAACTCATCGCTCTCAATCTCGCATCGCTTGCACCAATCGTCCTCATCAGCGGATTTATTCTCGAACGTATCAAGGTTGGCTGGCAAAAGTATGGGCGCGCACTTTTCTATTTCGGACTTGTCTTCTTCTCCCTCGCGGTCATGGTGCTCTTTATCGAGCCACTCAAGGATAATCCCATTCTCCTCTCGACACTCGGGTCAATATCAAATGTTGGTCAAGCGATCCTCATCGGCCTCTTGGTCACTGCGGTCATCCAATCATCAGGTGTAGTATCGGGTCTCGCGGTTATTCTGGTCTCCCAAGGACTCCTCACCTTTGAACAGGCAGTCGGTATCATTCTCGGTGCCAATATCGGCACGACGGTCACCGCCCTTATCGCCTCAATACCGCTCCACACAAACGCAAGGAGGGCTGCTGTTGCCCACCTCCTTTTCAACGTACTTGGTGTTGTCATCATCCTCCCATTCCTTGGGCCAGTTATTGATTTCATCCAGTACATAGATGGTGCGACAGCCCAGGAAGTCGCGAACTTCCACGTCCTCTTCAATGTCGTATCGGCACTCCTCTTCCTCATATTCATCAGACCATTTGCGCGATTCATCGAGATTCTCGTCAAAGACAAAAAATAGAAAACGCTATTTGCAAATAATTTGCATATACTCTATGATGCACTCATATCACTAATCCGCATCATATGGTATACCCCGCGCTCGTATCCGCACTCATCGTTATGCTCGCATCACTCGCGGGCATCATCTTCGCATCTCGTCGACTCGAAAGTTGGGTTGATCGACACCTCCCACTCCTCGTCTCATTTTCGGTTGGTGTGCTCGGCGTGAGTACCTACGGCCTCTTTGTCGAGGGAATTGAACACACATCTCTTCTCATTGTGTTAGTCGCTGCTCTTGGTGGATTCGCATTTGTACAGATCGCGAGCCTGCTCCTCCCCGATGCGCACCACCACCACGAAGCATCTGAGGTTCACCCTCACTCACCGATCGATGCTCGACGTATTCTCGCGGGTGATGCAGTACACAACGTAACTGACGGACTTCTCCTTGTACCGGCATTCCTCGTGGACATACGAGTGGGTATCGCAACAACAGTTGGCGTTTTTCTACACGAACTCGTACAGGAGATATCTGAATTCTTTATCTTGCGACGTGCTGGCTACAGCACGCGACAGGCACTCGTGCGCAATTTCATCGTTTCAGGATCCATCCTCATCGGAGTCGCTCTCAGCTTCATGCTTACATCGATTGAATCCATCGAACCAGTACTCATCGCTTTTGCTGCTGGAGGATTCTTGTTTATCCTCATTCGAGACCTTGTCCCAAGCACTGTTGCGTCAATGAAAAAAGCTACAAACAAACGCCCGTATATCGTCGCAATTGTCCTCGGCATCATCGCCATGAGCGCGGTAGGTGTACTCGCACCACATAGCCACGGTGAAGAAGATGGCCACGATGACGAACTCTCACAATCACATGTCTCAGAAACTGCCTAACAGAGACGCTGTCTCCTATGGAGAGGCAATACGATCAAAAAGTGTACGGGTGACAAAGCATCGCCTCCTCATCATGACCGCACTCTCGCATGAGCGTCTCCCTATCTCTATACGAGATCTCACAAAAAAAGTGCGGTCATGCAACGAGAGTACCCTCTACCGATCCCTCGAATCCCTCGTCGATGCACAGCTCGTCCGACGCGTTCATCTCGATGGAGCAGCGGCTCGCTACGAGCTATCGATCGATAGACCACACCACCACCACATTCAGTGCGTCCGATGTGGACTCATACAAGATGTCGACATCTGTGTGCGTTCAAAAGAAGAGGCAGTGCTTCGCTCAACACCTGCGTTTGCTTCGGTCGTCGATCATTCGCTCGAGTTTTTCGGCATATGCAAGCCGTGCGCCTCACGGTAAACTAGTGACCATGATACGTCACACATTCTTCGTCCTTATCCTTGGACTTGCACTCATACCACAGGCATCACATGCACAAGAGGTGCTCGCAGATACACACGAGACACTCAAGGCACGTGTCGTGGAAATCCTCGACGAGACCAGGGAGGTGATCTCGGGCACCGACACAGAGGCGATAGTACAGACTCTCAGCGTCGAGTTTCTCTCAGGCACACGTGCAGGTGAGCGCATGGAGCTACGCAACGATTTCACACCACTTGATACAGGAGATGTTCTCTACGTAAGTCGCACAGTACATGCGCTCGACGGACGTGAATTCTATGCAGTATCGGAACCATATCGCATCCACACCCTCCTGTGGCTTACGGTACTATTTGTCTTCTCTGTGTGTTTTTTTGGTGGAAAACAGGGTATTCGTGGACTCGTGTCACTCATCGGATCACTCGCATTCATATACTTCATGCTCTTGCCGGGTATCGCGAGCGGATATTCACCCATCCTTGTATCTATTGTTGTTTCATCATTCATTATCATCCTCGGTTCGTATGTCACCCACGGCTGGAACAAAACAACATCATCAGCAGTTATCGGCATGATAGCCACTGTGATTGTCGTCGGCGTACTTGCGCACATCTCAATCGGCGCAGCTCATCTCACTGGATATGGAGCAGATGAAGCGGTATATCTCAACTTCAACTCACGCGGCTCGATCGACCTCGCTGGCCTGCTCTTGGGTGGTATCCTCATCGGTCTACTCGGTGTCATGTATGATGCAGCAATCGGTCAATCGATCTCTGTTGAGGAGCTCCACAGAGTCGCTCCCCATCTGTCGAAACGGACCATCTACACACGAGCGGTCCGCATCGGCCGTGAACATATTGGCGCGCTCGTCAACACGCTCGCCATCGCATACGTCGGCGCATCACTCCCCCTTCTTCTCCTTTTTTACTCATACGCGAATGAATCTGCGATGGTGATCATGAACCGCGAGATCTTCTCAACCGAGATTGTCCGCTCGCTCGTCGGATCAATCGGCCTCATCCTCACTGTCCCGATCACCACATTCATCGCTGTTGCCATGCTCGTACGCCCTCGACAAAACGCGTCATCGTCTGATATCAAGGCAGAGGATGATGTACTCGGACACATAGTCCACTCTCATCACGGTCACCACCATGGTGCCTAAGAGTGTGTTGCTGTAATCATCCAAATATGATTTACTGCACGGTACCACACGATATCTAATAAAAGTTATTGCTTTGAGTAAAGATAGAACACGAATCAATCATTTCATCAGATCACCCGAGGTCCGCGTCATCGGCCCAGGAGGCGAAAATTTTGGCGTCCTTTCAATACGCGAAGCTCTCGAGCGAGCCCATTCGTTCAATCTCGACTTGATTGAGATCTCACCGAATGCTCAGCCACCAGTCTGCAAAATACAGGATTACGGCAAGTTCCAATACGATGAAAACAAGAAACAGAAAGCTGCGAAGGCAAAAGCGCATATCATCGAAATAAAGACCCTTCAGGTCAAAATAGGTACAGGCGATCACGACCTCGCACTCAAGGCGAAAAAAGCATCAGAATGGCTCAAGGAGGGTCATCGCATCAAGCTCGACCTCTTCCTTCCTGGACGATCCAAGTACATGGACCCGAAGTTTCTCGAAGAACGTCTCACCCGCATCCTCGCGCTCATTACTGAGAAGCACAAGCTGGCAGAAAAGCCTCAGAAAAGCCCAAAAGGGCTCTCAACCATCATCGAGCGCGCTTAAAGGGTGGCGCTACTAGACAGAAGCAAAAAATCTGATAGACTCATCGGTAACAGCCTTCGGGCTTATATTTTTTCCCTAAAAGGACATGAAGACGAACAAGTCATACGCCAAGAGGCTCAAAGTCACGAGGAATGGCAAAATCCTCGCGAGGAAGGCTGGTCAAAACCACTTCAACGCAAAGGAGTCACGCCGTTCACAGCTCAAGAAGAAGGGGTTTGTGACTTTCCGTATGTCGAACAAAGAGAAATCACGTTTTCTCTCTGGCCTTCGATAGACCACACTACTAATCACTCACAACAGATCCTATGGCACGAGTAAAGAAAGGAGTTAATGCACTAAAGACGAGGAGGAACGTTCTCCGCGCTGCAAAAGGCTATCGTTTCCGCCGATCAACAAACGAACGAGCAGCATACGAGGCACTCATGAAGGCTGGCGCATACGCGTTTGCACACCGACGTGATAAAAAGGGTGACAGGCGTTCTCTCGCTATCACAAAGATCAACGCGTCACTCGACGCCCAGGGTATCTCATACTCAAAGTTCATGGGCACGATGAAGAAGAAAAGCATCATCATCGACCGCAAGATACTCGCCGAGCTCGCACAGTATGAGCCAACGACCTTCGACCGCCTCGTCGCACAGGTCAAATAATGAAAAAACCGCCACGAGGCGGTTTTTTTATTCTCCAGAAAGCTTCAGAAATTCCCGCTTGAGTCTGTCAGTATCTCCAAAATTCTTTTACAAAAACCTCTGTGTTAATCTCACGAACGCGAGCGTAGTGTAGAGAGAGTAGGCAGTTTCTTAT
>DIYB01000004.1:53799-55672 GCA_002428865.1 Patescibacteria group bacterium UBA6065 | reverse complement strand
AGTAGGCAGTTTCTTATTGTGGCAAATCCTTATCGATCTCTCGATAGACGGATTTAACAGTCATGCTTATTTTCCCATAAGAAAATCCCGTTTGCACCAGTGGTGCAAACGGGATTGAAGTGTACAAGTCAAAAGGTCAAAGGGTAACTGCTACACGAGAACGAAGGCCGCCGCCGCGATCGTCGACATGAGACCAATAGACGAAGAGCTTGCGATCGCCCGAATGCCAGAACACGTCCGGAACGAAACCGTCCGCACAGCGAGAACCTGAACAGAGTGTCCAGTTCTTGATATTCAAGTGTTTCTTCGTTTCGGAGAAATACTTGAGCTCGAGGAGGAGACGCTCGATGAGGGTGATGCCGGTGATGTTTTGCTTTGCGAGCTCACGCGCCGAGAGATTCTTCATCTCTTCATCGGCTTCGACTCGGTCACGAAACCATCTGACAGTCATCGCTTCCGCCTCACCACGTTCGGATTCTTGCATGACACTCTCGAGGTCGGAGTCGGTATACTTCCAGCAGTCAAACTGCTTTCGGCACACTTCCCAGACTTGGTTGAGTGAGATACCCTGTGCCACGATGACGAGCCAGCCGAAGCCAGCCTTGCGTGCGGGAATTTTCACCCCTGCCATGTCGAGGTCGATACCGAAATGCGTCTTGTAGAACGCTTTCCAGAAGTTGACCTGACGATTGGTGTCGTCGTCGAAGGAAATCGAGGCGACTTCCGGCGTAGCGAGGAGTTTGGTCGCCTCGTTGAACGCCACCCAGAACGGATGATTCTTATCCTTCACGAGAGCTGTGATCTGCGCGGAGGTGAGTCCGAGCGGGTGGAGCTTCCGGAGAAACACGAGCACGAGCTCGAGGTATTGGCCAATCATTTTGAGGACGGCCGACTCTTCATGGGTTTTGTCACTCATGGCATATCTCGCTCTTCCTGCGTAACGTGTCATCCCGAGAATCGGGAGCTTATCGTCGTACAGTTCAGATGCGAATTTTGAACAATTTCCATCTCTTACGATATATCGTAAGAGATAACACTAAACAGCCCAAAATTCGCATCTGATTACCCTCGCCCGTTCAAATTCTTATTTGTTCGGGTTCGTTTTTCAAGATACTATCCTATTTACATTATACATCTAATATATGTATAAGTCAATATCAGATAATCTGTAGGATGGCCCTAGAAAAATGGCCTTACAGAGCCCTCTGTGAACTATGATGGGCATCACCATAACACTAGTGGTTTTTACTTTCTTGCGTCTATATTTCTGTAGGAAATCTCATTGTACTCACGAGTATCGTAGCTTCGCATGCCATCTCTGTGAAGGAGAACAAAATGGGCGATTTTCGCATCTAAAGCGAGTCGACTACAGACGGTACAGTATGGCTCACCCGAGTACATCGGAACACCACGCTCATCAACACGAGCAAAATAGAGTGTTGAGCCGTGCACTTTTTCTGGATGCGTCTTGAGTGCGTCCATAATCGCTCGCCACTCTGCGTGCACACAACATGTTCTATCATGTACATGATTCTGTACATCACTGCGAATGCGATGACACTTCCTATCACCCACAGCATCACCAGCAGGACCATTTGAACCTCGACCGATTATCTTTCCTCCCGAGACTATCACCACGCCACAGTGAGCCTTGAGACAGAGTGCTTCTGTGGCTACACGCTCGGCTTCATGTATAAAAGAAAGATCGTCTTTTTTCTCAAAAGAGTTCATACTCCCTATTTTTTTCTGGGACAATCGCGTCGATATCGAGCTCACCAGAGAGGCGCTGGGCCAGAAAGAGCGATGATTTATTCTCCCCCATCGCGACAAATATGCGCCGAATCCGAGGCGCGGTGTGAGATGCAAATTCGAC
>DIYB01000004.1:52663-53459 GCA_002428865.1 Patescibacteria group bacterium UBA6065 | reverse complement strand
ATCTGTCTTCCGAGCGATCCCGCCACTTGATATCCCACGAGAAGTATCGTTGCCTTTGGATCAGAGAGGTACGATCGCTCATGATGGAGTACCCTACCACCCACCGACATACCCGAACCAGCAAGAATGACCTTTGGTTCCTTCCTACGATCAAGCGAGAGCGACTCGTCAGGTGTTGAGACGATTTTGAGACCAGGAAAATTGAAAATATCGTCTCCAGCAGCGATTTCGGCTCTGACTGAATCTTTGAATTGATGAGTGTGCCGACGATAGATATCAGTGACACGTGTCGCGAGTGGTGAGTCGAGGTAGACAGGCACTCGAGCCATCTTGCCATCCTCAATAAAATTGTTTATCTCATAGAGAATCACCTGCGTGCGCTCGAGAGAAAAGGTCGGAATAATCACCGTACCACCACGACGGACCGTATCATCAATAACTTGTCGAAGTCGCGCATCGCGCACGTCTTTTGGCTCGTGATTACGATCGCCGTAGACAGATTCCATAACCATGTAGTCTGCGTCTGTTACATACTCTGTGTCGCGCAACAGTGGCGTCGGCGAGTTACCGAGATCGCCAGTAAATGCAATTTTCTTTCCATTCGAAGCAAGTGATACCTCAATAATAGCCGAACCGAGAATATGACCAGCGTCTTTCAAAAAAACTGAGATACCCGGCGCGATGTCGGTTGGCGTGTGATACGAAATGGTTTTCCAGAGAGAAAGTGCGTGCGCAATGTCTACCTCCTCATACAGAGGTGACAATCCGGTCTCGCGCGCCTCGCGCTCGAGGAGAC
>DIYB01000004.1:51469-52519 GCA_002428865.1 Patescibacteria group bacterium UBA6065 | reverse complement strand
CTCATACAGGGGCGACAACCCAGTCTCACGCGCTTCGCGCTCGAGAAGACCGCGAGCATCCGCGAGCATAACCGATGCGAGTTCTCGTGTTTCCTCCGTCGAGTAGATAACACCAGAGAACCCATCTCGAACGAGTTTGGGTATCCTGCCGATATGGTCCATGTGTGCATGTGTCACGAGAAGCACGTCAATCTCATTGGCTTCATACGGGAACGCTTCACGATTTTCTGCCATGGCAAACGACGATCCTTGCACGAGACCACAGTCGACAAGTATCGAGATACCGTCGTGCCGTAATAGGAAATTTGCGCCTGTTGCATTACCCACACCCCCACAACATGTAAGAGTTGTTTTAGCCATGTCGAATGTCCCGTGACACACCTATACCCAGAGCACCGCCAACAAGGTCCATAATAAGATCGAGTGTTGTATCACCCCAGTATTCAGGATCAGATATAAAGGTAAGTCCAAAAACGACCTCATACACCTCCCAAAGAACGCCAATAACAAGGACTGCTACAAGCACTGATTTCCAACTACACTTTTTGAAAAAAGAGAGGCGCTCGGTTCGAAGAATCCATATCGTGGCAAGAGCGACCCAGAGACCTCCAAGGAAGTGCATCATGATGTCGTACCACGCGATCGTCCAATAGTAGGCCCGATCAAGCGCAAGATAATGCAAAAGCGCGATGAGAACAATGAGTGCAAATGATGGTGCGAAATATCGATTGAAAAACATGTTCCCTTTCTATTTTTTGACTATTAAAAAAGTTATTCAAATTTTTGTATAGATGCGTGTGACCCCAACGAGTCTTCAGATACTTTTCTCTACTATACGCATCTTTTGGGTGAATATATGCTTCATAATACACCAATGTAAATGGCGTTCTTCTACGTGTAGCAATAACTTTTTTCGCATTATGCAATAGAACTCTTGCCCTTAAATCTTTTGTACAACCAATATACAAATCACCATCTTTTTCGCTCTTCATCACATATACATATTGCATAATGTGTAGCCAAAAAATATCTAGGGTAAACACAGTATAT
>DIYB01000004.1:50989-51200 GCA_002428865.1 Patescibacteria group bacterium UBA6065 | reverse complement strand
AGATACTTCCCTAGTAAAAACTAGGTGGGAAGCGCAACGCTGGGCCGAAGCCGAGCTCAATACGCTATTTCCCTAAAAAAATGTTATAGAGTTAGTATCTCAAATAACCCTACTGTCATTATAAAACTCGTCGAGACGGTCGCAAGGTGTGCATATCGTTTCTGACACAAAAAAATCGCTTCCACAAATCAAAGCAACAATCTCACGCACC
>DIYB01000004.1:39264-50744 GCA_002428865.1 Patescibacteria group bacterium UBA6065 | reverse complement strand
ATTTATCAAAAACTTGACCATATCGTATATGCGTGCTATCATATATGTAGATAGAACCCAGCACCTTGAAAGGGGCTTTTTTGTTTAGGGGGCAGCTCTTATGGCTTTAATGAGCCGTATTTAGAGAGCTATGAGAGCTGCCCCTCATCCGATACGTCGGAACGGACGCAGCACAACCACCACAACCCAACCATGAAACACATCCTCCGCAACACCCTGCTCGTCCTCGCCGCCATGATCGGCATCACGGTCGTCGCCCAGACCACCGTCGCCCCCGCCCAGAACACGATCTCGACCGACACCATCATCATCGCCTCCGGCGAGCTGAACGCCAAGGTCGCGAGCGTGAAGCTCGCCGACATCAACGTCACCGCGCAGACGATCCTCACCGAGGACTTCGTCGCGAGCGGCGGCCGGCTCGTGAACATCGCCGTCATGCCGTCGTCCCAGACGGCCAACCAGGCGATCTCGGCGCTCAACACCCTCCGCGGTGTGAGCTACGAGCTCCTGACTACCAACGGTCAGATGTTCATCGAAAACAATCAGCGCGTGATCGAGACGTGGCGCGAGAAGAACGGCCTGACGCAGGAGATGCTCACCAAGCTCTCCTTCGTCCCGATCTCCCGAATGCCGACGACGATCGCCCAGAACGAGAAGACGATCATGTCGCCGAAGGACACGTCCTCGAACGGCACCGCCGGATCCTCCGGCGGCTCATCGCCCAACGGGACGAATTAGTCCTCACCCTTCGCTTACCTATCGCCACGCACGGTAGGTGAGCACACCGCAGGTCCTCGTGACCTGCGGTTTTTTCATACAAAAAATATTATCTGTGGAAAATCCTGTGGATAGACTGTGGAACCTCTGTGGAGAAAAACTACTCGAGAATACCATCGAGATTGACGTCGTAAAGTATTGCTTCGTGAAGATGAGTGTACGACACGAGCTCTTCAGAACGAAACCAATGTGGTATTTCCATCTCAGCCTCAGCCGCTGACCCAGAGGCATGGACGAGATTGCGCACCGACCGATCATCAGTATCAGACATCTGGTACGAATCAAGAACAAAATCCCCTCGTATCGTACCGACGTCAGATGAGAGTGGCTCAGTAGAACCGGTAATTTTTCGAACAAGCGGAGCCGCATGCGCACCCTGCCATACCATGGCGATAACTGGTCCAGAAGTCATGTACGCCTTCAGTTTTTTTAAGATCATGTCAGTGACCTTTAAAGGATCGGTGCCGAGAGGGTGGACGAGACCCTTGTCTGTATACGCCTTGATCGATTTTTCACCCGTCACCCGTCGCCATGCTGGATCGAGTGTGTAGTGTGCTTCAACGTGCGCTTCAGTCGGCACGACCATTTTTATTCCAACGAGTTTGAGACCGACACGTTCATACCGTTTCATAATCTCGCCAATAAGAGCGCGCTGTACTCCGTCGGGCTTGATGATAACGAGAGTGCGCTCTTCTTTTGGGTGTTTCATGTGCTTTATTGTAATCACTATTTATCGAGATGTCAGCACCTCGGCTCCCTTCTCGGTAATAAGTACCGTGTGCTCACAGTGTGCACTTCGAGAACCATCTTTGGTGCGGTACGTATAGCCGTCTGCATCGAGTGTAATCCTCTCCCCTCCAAGCGTGAGCATAGGTTCGATTGCAATCACCATACCAGGCCGCAGGAGCTCGCCAGTACCAGCCTCACCGTAGTTGGGCACATAGGGATCCTCGTGTACATGTCGACCGACACCATGACCAGCAAGCTCGCGTACAATGCCATATCCACGCAGAGAGGCATATTTTTCGATCGCGGCACCAATATCACCGACATGACCCCCGGGTCGTATCGCTTTGATACCAAGCTCGAGTGCTTTTCGAGTATCAGTGATAAGTGCCTTTGATTCGCGATCCGTGACCCCGACAGGTACTGTCACTGCTGAATCAGTAATACACCCTTTGTGGACAAGGCCGAGATCGAGTGTGACGATGTCTCCCTCAGAAAGAATGCGCTCATCACTCGGGATACCGTGGACGATCTCGTCATTGACCGAGACACAGAGGCTCGCTGGATACGGCCTCTTCGCACCATAGGGTTTATAACCGAGAAACGCAGCCTCGTCACCACCTTCTCTCACGAGTTCCTCTGCAAGTCGATTGAGCTCCCCCGTCGAAACACCAGGGCGTACCGCGCGCGATAGTACCGTGAGTATGTGCGCGTGACGTTTGCCTCCCTCGCGTAATGACTCTATCTCCTCTTTTGTTTTGATGATGATCGCCATACCTATCTATGAGAGTCCACACTGCTTCACAATGTCAGCGTGGATATCCTGAATTTCGCGCTCAGCGTTGACGTCAATAAAATGATACCGAGCGTTCGTGCGATAAAAATCAAGCGCTGGGACAACATCGGTATCAAACCAATCAAGACGAGAGGTGATATCTTTTTTTGTGTCGTCCTCTCGATGGCGAGCGAGGAGTCGTTTCTCGGCCCATGCGCGTGATACGTTGAGATAGATGACATAGGGCTTCTCACGGCCATAGAACGAGAGAGCGGTATCGAGGATATGTGCTTCGTTTATTTTTCGTGGTGTGCCATCGATAATGAGATGCACATCATCCTTCATGTACTTCACAAAAAAATTTGACCAAAGGTGTACGGTCAAAAACTCTGGCTGGAGACCACCTCGCTCGTAGATATCGTGTGCAAGTCTATGTGAGAACGATGAGCCCTTGAAAAACTCACGGAACAAAGCACCGGTTTCGAGATGTACGATGTGCGTCTTGATATCACGCTCTTTGACATACGTCTCAAGGAGTGCCGCCTGCGTCCCCTTGCCACACCCTGACCGCCCGATGAATATGAATGTCTTTGGTTTCGACATACGTCCAGTCTATACGAAAATAGGAAATACAAAAGCCGCCTCATCTGAGGCGGCCAATGTCTTAGTATTCCCGCATCGAGACCTGTGCGTCCACTTTTTTGGAGAGATCGAGGACAGTTGAAATAACGATGAGGAGTCCTGTACCACCGATTGCAATTGATGATATGCCTGAACTAGCCTGAAGAATGAGCGGAAGTACGGCAATCACACCGAGGAAGAGTGCACCGACTAGCGTAATCCTCGTCACAATCTTTGAGAGGTGCTCAGCAGTTGATTGTCCAGGACGAACACCAGGGATAAACGCACCTGACTTCTGGAGGTTCTCTGAGATCGTGTTTGGATCAAAGGTCACCGCAGTGTAGAAGTACGTGAAGAGAAAGACGAGTAGGAAATATGCGATGTTGTAGAGTAACGCATTGTTGAGGAATGAGAGACCGATCTCAGCAATGTTTTGTGCAATTGCGTTTGAAGAGGTATTGAGGAAGTTGAGTATCATCTGAGGGAACAAGAGGATCGAGAGGGCGAAAATGATCGGAATCACACCTGCCTGGTTGAGGCGCAATGGGAGGTACGTCGATACTCCACCGTAGACCTTCATACCGCGAACCTGTTTTGCGTACGTCACCGGTATCGGTCGCTCTGCCTCGGTGATAAACACAACCGCATAGATGATGAGAAGACCGAGGAGGAGCATGCCGAGATAGACCGGAAGTTGAGACGGATCATACGCAGCAAGTGAGCCAGAGATAGCCTGTGGCAAGCTCGCGATAATACCCGCAGAGATGATGAGAGATGTACCGTTACCAATACCGAACTCAGAGATGAGCTCACCGATCCACATGAAGATGAGAGATCCCGCAGTGATGACGAGTGCATTCTGAATTAGTTCGAATGTCGAGAGACTGGTGAAGATGCCCTGTCGCTCAAAGAGGACGATGAAAGAAAAGGCCTGAAGGAGTGCGAGCGGGAGAGTAATCCAGCGTGAGTACTGAGCAAATTTCATACGACCCGCCTCGCCCTCTTCCTGATACATCGCCTTGAGTCGTGGCGACATGATCGTGAGAAGTTGCATGATAATCGATGCGGTGATGTAGGGACCGACACCGAGCATCACGATAGAGAGGTTTGAGAGACCACCACCTGAAAAGAGGTTGAGAAGGCCGAGAAACTGGCTATTCTCAAACAGCGACGCGAGCTTGATCGGATCAATACCAGGGATAGGAATCGTCGTGAGAAGCCGTGTCGCTACAAGAGCGAGAACGACAAAGAGGATCCTCCTACGGAGCTGAGAGTCTCGGAAGACGAATGATACTTTTTCTATGAATTTGCTCATCTTCTCTTGTGTTATCTCGATAAATGGAGGCCTTCCTCCGGTTTTGTACTAGGCGACTGAACCACCCGCCTTCTCTATCTTCTCCCGCGCACCTTTCGATGCTGGGATACCGACGATCGAAAGTTTTTTAGTAATATCACCGTCAGCGAGAATCTTGACTGATGGGTACTTGCCAGAGAGGGTCGAAACAACACCCTTCTCGACGAGTGTCTCTATCGAGACACGTGCGCCTGCCTCAAATGCGTCATTTAGCATAGAGAGAGATACAGGAACAGGTTTTGCAACGATTGACTTGAATGCATAACCACGGAGCTTTGGAACTCGCTTGATGAAATCGCGAAGCTCTGGGCGCTTCTTGCGACCCGAACGCGCGTCTTGACCCTTGGTACCACGACCTGATGTTTTACCACGCTTGCCACCACGACCACGCAACGGCGCTTTCTTGTTTGGGGTCTTTCGTACTACTTGATGTATCTGCATAAAAGTATGAGTTAGTGCTTAGGCCTTTGCTTTCGAACGCGACGGCTTCACGAGTGAGAGCCCTTTGAGAGCATCAATGGTTGCGCGAGCGATGTTGAGCTGGTTTTTTGACGGAGAGATGATTTTTGCTGCAACGTTTGTGACACCAGCGAGCTCGAGAACGGTACGTGCCGCAGAACCTGCGACGAGACCTCGATCTTTCACCGGCCGGATAGCGACCCGAGCTGATGAATACTTTGCGAACGACTCATGAGGAATCGACATTCCCTTGGTGGTATTCACCTTGATCATGTGCTTTTTTGCATGGCGAAGCGCCTTGTCGATAGCGAGTGCGGTATCACCGGCTTTACCGAGACCGACACCGACCATACCCTTCTTGTTGCCTGCAACAAGTGCAACTGAGAATGCGAAGCGACGACCGCCAGAGACGACACGGGCAACGCGACGAATTGTGAGAGTTTTAGAATCAAACTCGGGCTTTGCACGAGGAGCACGAGTGTCACCGCCACGGCGTGGACCACCCTTTCGAGGACCACCGCGGCCGCGTTCACCGCCACGCTCACGAGTTCGCGCCTCTTGAGAAGCTGCTGGAGCGACCGGTGCTACTGCGCCTGCATCGACTGGAGTTGTGTGTGTTTCGTTCGTCATAATGATTTCGTTAGAATGAGAGACCGCCTTCACGAGCACCGTCAGCGAGTGCCTTGACCCGACCCTTGAATGCAAACCCACCTCGGTCAAAAACAACTGCCTTAATATTCTTTGCGTGTGCCGCCTGTGCAAGCGCTTTGCCCGCTGCTGTCGCCGCAGCTACTTTTGTGAGCTTACCCTTCGCTTCCATCGTCGATACTGATGCGATTGTTACACCCGCATCATCATTGATGAGCTGAGCATAGATGGATTTGTTCGAGCGGAACACGGCAAGACGTGGCCTCTCTGCGGTACCTGATACGCGCGTACGGATCTTTGCATGCCTGCGAACCCTCTTTACTGCTTTGATGTTCTTTTTCATACGAGATGTCTATGATTACGCGGCTTTCTTGCCCTGCTTCCTGCGAATAACCTCGTTCTCGTAGCGAATACCCTTGCCCTTGTACGGTTCAGGCTTCTTCTTTGCGCGGATAGCTGCGGCAAATGCTCCGACCGCCTCCTTGTCGACACCAGAAATAGAGACGATGTTTTTGTCAGCAGTCACCTTGAGACCTGCTGGGATTGCCATCTTGACCGGATGAGAGAAGCCAAGAGACATGACAAGTTCGGTACCCTTCACATCAGACTTGAAACCGATACCCTCGATGATGAGCTTCTTCTCAAAACCAGAGACGACACCCTGAATCATGTTCTTGATATGGGATGCGTATGTACCCCAGAGCACAGCGTCTTCAGGACGCTTGAGGGTGAGTGTGACTGTTCCATCAGCAACGACGATCTCGATACCCGGCTTGAATGATCGGGTCATTTCACCTTTTGGACCTTTGACAGAGACAACACCCTTGTCCACGGCGACCGTGGTCTTCTCAGGGATGATGATTGGCTTTTTTGCGACTCGTGACATGGTAGTGGATGTGAAAATTACCAGATGGTAAAGAGAATCTCGCCGCCGACCTTTTCACGACGAGCGTCGTCATCCGAGAGGATGCCTTTCGGAGTTGAGACGATGAGCATACCGTAGCCCTGCTTCACTGGATAGATCTCAGTATAACCACGATAGAGGCGTTTTGACGGCTTCGAGAGGCGAAGTACACCTGAAATACGTGGCTTACCATTCACCGAGGCGAGCTCAATCTCGAGCGACTTCTGAACCTTCTTACCTTTCTTCGAAACGCTCTTGATGAAACCCTTTGCAACGAGCACGTCTGCGATCGATGCAATGAGATTTGAGTGCGGGAACACAACGGTCGCCTTGCCCGCGAGGGAGGCGTTCTGGAGCTGGGTGATAAAGTTTGAAATAGAGTCTGTCATGTTGTTTAGCGTCTAGCGGAGGGTCGTCACTCTCGTATCCATCCTCCTCTACTGCCTAAATAATGCTGCGATCTACCACGAGGACTTTTTGATACCTGGGATCATGCCTTCGTTGGCAAGCTCCCTGAAACAAATACGGCAGAGACCGAAATCGCGCATAAAACCATTCTTCCTTCCACACTTGAAACAACGTCGAACGACGCGAGTCGAGTATTTCGGCTTCTTTTGGGATCGTGCTACGACTGATGTCTTTGCCATTTCGCTTAGATAAAAATAAAAGCCTTGGAAAAGCTTTAGACCGCCATACTAGCAAATGCGGTGAGGGGTGTCAAATATCAACTGCCCTACGAATACCAAAGCATACAAAGAACAAAAAACCCTCTCTCGAGGGTTTTTGCGGCTACGCTTTCTTGAATGGGAATCCGAGGAGTTCGAGAAAACGGAGGGTTGCTTTCTTGTCTTTGAGATTGGTCACGATAGTGATGCCGAGGCCAAAGACATCCTTGAGCTCCTCATCTGCGGTCTCTGGGAAAATGGTGTGCTCTGGGACGCCGATTGTGTAGTTGCCCATATCATCGACAGCAGTGCGTGAGAGTCCGCGGAAGTCCTTGGTACGAGGCAAGGCGATGTGGAGAAACTTCTCGAGGAAGTTCGACATGCGCGCACCACGGAGCGTGATCTGGTAACCCATCGGGTCACCCTGCCTGCTCTTGAACCCTGCGATCGACTTCTTTGCACCCTTCAACACTGGCTTCTGACCAGTGATTTTTGCGAGGCGGTCTCCAGCAAGCTCCGTCTTCTTCTTGTCTTTGAACGAACCAACACCTGCCGAGACAACGACTTTCATGATGCGAGGAGACTGCATCGCGTTGTCGAGCGAAAACTCAGTCTTCATGACCTTTGCTGCCTCAGTCTGTTTTATTTTGAGAGTTTTGACGGTAGTCATGGTAGTTTACTTCTTCTTAGCGCCTGCTTTTGCCACATTTGATACGTGGAGAGGCATCTCCTTCTCGACAGTCTGACCTTTCTGACCAGCCTTGGTTGGCCTCATGTGGCGCTTCATCTTGTTGATGCCAGCGACAATGACGAGACTCTTCTTTGGAAATGCGCGAACCACTTCGCCTTCCTTCCCTGCGTCCTTGCCGGTGAGTACTATGACTTTTTCGCCTTTCTTTACGTGCATGGTAGTGGTGATTATGGGCGCATTAAACGATTTCAGCCGCGCGAGATGCGATAGTCTGAAAACCTTTCTCTGAGAGCTCGCGTGGGATCGGACCGAAGACACGTCCTGCAAGGGGCTCTTTCTTGCCTTTCTCGAGGATGACGACTGCGTTCTCATCAAAACGGACGTATGATCCATCCTTCCTCCTCGTCGCGTTCTTTGAGCGAACAACAACAGCGTGGAGAACGTCCTTCTTCTTCACTGACTTTCGAGGCTCTGCCTTTTGAACTGAGAGCACGACGACTTCGCCGAGTGTTGCATAGCGCTTCGCTGCACTACCAAGCACTTTGAAAATGCGGCCGACCTTGGCTCCTGAGTTATCTGCAATATTCACTATTGAACGTGGCTGTATCATGGCAGTAAATGGTTAGGCGACAATTTTGAAATGCTTGTCCTTTGAAATTGGAGCGCATTCGACGATGTCGATAATCTCGCCTTCTTTCTTCGTATTGCCAGCATCGTGCGCCTTGTACTTCTTCGAGATTTTGATGTACTTCTCGTACTTTGGCATCTTCTCAAAACGCTCGACTTTGACGACGACGGTGTCCTTCATCTTTGTCGATACGACCGTACCACGGAGGACGCGAGGCCTCGATGTTGGTGCGATCTTCTCTTGTGTTGATTTCTTTTCCATATGATTTAGTTGGATTTCGCCGAGATCGCCGTCTTGATGCGAGCGATGTCTTTGCGTATCGAGCGACCCTCGCGGACGTTTTTTACCTTCGCGCCAGAGAGAGCAAAGCGCCATGCGCGGAGAGCCTCCTCCTTATCCTGGAGGTCTTTCGTGAGGTCTGCAACGTTCTTTTTGAGTAGTTCTTTCATGGGATTCGTATACTAGTCGTTCTCGATGCTCTGGTCAATTATGCGATGATCGCACGAGAGACCACAACACTCTTGATTGGGAGCTTTGTCCCCGCCTTCCTCAAGGCCTCGCGAGCGACCGCCTCAGGTACACCATCGACCTCGAAGATGATTCGTCCAGGCTTCACTGGAGCACAGTAGCCCTGCGGATCACCCTTACCCTTACCGAGCTTCACTTCGGCCGGCTTTGCCGTGTACGGCATATCAGGGAAAATCCTGATCCAGAGCTTGCCGTTCTTGCCAATCTCGCGTGAGATCACCTTTCGAGCAGACTCGATCTGTTGTGAGCGAACACGGGCGTAGGTCGTCGTCTTGAGACCAAAAGATCCGAATGAGAGATACGAACCACGAACATCCATGCCGACCTTCGTCGGATTCTTCCTCATCGTGTGCCACTTGCGGTATTTAACTTTCTTTGGGAGAAGCATGGTGGTAATGATTACTTAGTATCCTTCTTGTTGAAAACCTCGCCCTTGTAGATCCAGACCTTGATGCCGATGTCACCATACGACATGTGAGCCTTCTCGCGAGCGAAATCGATGTCAGCACGGAGTGTCTGGAGAGGGATCTGACCCTTCTTGAGCTCTTCGACGCGAGCCATTTCAGCACCACCGAGCCTGCCACCCATGAAGATGCGGACTCCTTTGACGTCCCTGTTTGCCATCACCTTCTCTACCATCTGCTTCATGACACGGCGGAATGGGAGGCGCTTCTCGAGTGACTCCGCGCACATCTGTGCGACGATAGCAGCATTCGACTCAGGAGAACGGATCTCCTCGATGTCCATCTTGAGCTCCTGACCCTTCTTGAGCTCGATGCCATTCTTGGCCATGAACGAGAGGATGTCTGCACGGAGCTTCTGAGCACCCTCACCCGATCGGCCGATGAGCATACCTGGACGAGAAGTTGCGATGATGATGCGCATGATCTTCTCATTGCGCTCAATCTCGACGCTCGCGACGTACATACCACGGAACTTTCCATGGAGATACTCGCGGAGAAGAATATCCGACTTCAAAAGCGACTGGTACTTGCCTTTTGGCGCAAACCAGCGGGATTTCCAATCCCTGATGATGCCGAGTCGATGAGAATATGGGTGTACTGTGTGTGACATGGCTCTCTTTTAATTACGCGGTTTTGACTGATTTCTTCGCCACCCGCTTCTTTGGCGCAGGTTTCGACGCCGACTCCTGTGGAGCCTGTGTCTGAGCCTTTGGGGCCTCAATCGCCTTCTCACCCTTTGCGGCAAGAACGAGATGAACGTGGCTCGTGCGCTTCTTGATTGGAAACGCTGATCCGCGAGCACCTGGCATATGGCGTTTCATGACGAGGCCGGCGTCGACACGGCACTCCTTCACATAGAGACCGTCGATCTCAATCCCGAGATTCTTGGCATTGGCGAGTGCACTGTTGAGGAGCTTCATGAGAGGCTCTGACGAGTGTTTGGTAGTCACCGAGAGGATGTTTGTCGCATCCGTGACCTTCTTGCCCTTGATAAGCTGTGCAACGAGGCGCATCTTTCGGGGCGTTATACGGAAATTGGTGAGTGAAGCGGTGACCATGGTAGTAGATTACTTCTTATCTGTTGAAGCAGCAGCCTTGCCTGCCTGAGCAGCCGCGATCTCAGCCTCCTTCTTCTTCTGCTCGAGCTCCTTCTGCATCTTACCGCCGTGCTTGGTAAACTTGCGGGTCAAAGAAAATTCACCGAGTCGGTGTCCAACCATGTCCTCGGTGACCAATACCTCTATGAAATCCTTGCCATTGTGTACGCCAAACTTGAAACCAACCATCTCCGGTGAAATGACGCACGCACGCGACCACGTCTTAATGACCCCAGTGTCCTGAGGCTTCTTCCCTACGACCTTCTTGAGGACGCGAGGATCTACGTATGGGCCTTTTGAAAGCGATCGTGTCATGTATACAAAATAAATTACTGCTCGGGCGTCTAGGCTATGGTCGCTATGACGACCGATGGGAAACAAAAACTAGGCTAGAGCCTAGAATCTGACATAGCGCCTATTCCGAGCTGGTCAGGACATACTAGCAGAGCGTGAAAGAATGTCAAATACTAGGCATAAATAGGTCACATTTAACTAGCTTGCTAGATATAACTTAGACTGCTATTATGAACTTACAACAAGTAAGACCCTGTCGTCGGGATACCGTAAGGCGTCTCTCAAAAGCGACAGGGCTTTGTTATTTATGGAAACAAGGGTGACTCCTCCAGAATTTTTGACTTAATCAAATCGTAGTAACTGTTATCACCTTTTTCATACTTTCTAAATATTGCCCACGATACAAAATCTGCAACCTGTAAAGATTTCTCCTGTGTTGGGGTTTTAATCTCAATTGTAATGGCACTCTTGTGTCTACCTTGTACCTGTTTCAACAGATATTCTTTAAAGTTTTTATTAAAGTACTGATTAGTTTCCCTTTGGGATGCAATAAGAACAACTTGGTCAGAAATCGGAATTGGGCGCCTTGTAAAAAGGCGGTCGAGTAAAATATTAGTAACAAAATTGTATAAAACCACTTTCTCATCTTGGAGATTTGTATAAACCTTTTTCTTGTTCAAGATAATTGAAAGCACCTCACAGTCTGTGTTTGAAACTTGTTTTAATAACCTTTGGCGGGTAATTGGTTGTTCGGTATATGCGTGAAGCACACCAACTTTCTTATGTTTCTTACTTAACTGTTTATGAATATTTCTAGCAATCTTTTCTAATCTACGAATATTATTAGTA
>DIYB01000004.1:37912-39041 GCA_002428865.1 Patescibacteria group bacterium UBA6065 | reverse complement strand
TGAAGTAACTACAAAATATTTCGAAGACCCTCGAGAAAATGAAAAGCCTAAGTCACCTGATTCGTCCATCAAAATATAGGCCATATAATTTGATAAATCTTAACACTCAAGTCAAAACTTACCTACGTGAAGTTTTAACCAATTAAAAACCGTCCTGAGCATGGTCGAGGGACGGTTTGAAGTCATTTGAGTCTCGGTGGATCGTGAGGCTTACCACACTTCTGACAGATGTCACCGCGAAGTCCCCTACCGACGGTGATGACTGTAGCATTGCGACAGAGGCTCTTCTCCGTGAGGAGACCTGGCTTTCGTGGGATAGTGACTTTCGAAAAATCACTATGGATTTGTGCGAGCTCAGCAGGAGCGACGATTCTTACATTATCTGGGCCGATATGAAGTGTCATGGAGGAGTCGGTTCTGACCCCATTCAAGCCATATCCGCAACCAAAAGAAAGCCCCACAAAAGCGTAGAGCTTTCTGTGGGGCGTGTTTTTACGGACGAGACTGACCACGGCGTTCGGCATCTTGTTTGATTACAGCTTTCAACCAAAGGCAGTGGTTGCTGAAATCAGGACCAGATTTACCAATCGAAACCTCATAACACTTGTCTGGGGTAATGGATTGCGATAGGCCGACCATGAGTCGCCTACCACCTTTCCACCACGGTGCGTCGGTAATGATGTCGAAGATGGTCCGCTCGCGCTCAAAGGAGAGCATGAATTGAGCTACCATGCCTGACTTTGAGAAAATCCCAACCGCCTCAACATATTCACCCGACTCCCCCGTCTCCCGGTATCCGATATCAATCTGCTTGATCTCAAGCCGATCGTCGCCCGTGCCGGCAAAGACACCGGTGAGGATCTCTGTCACGAGGTTCTGGGCGTCCATGTCTGAACGCGTCATTTTTATCTTTTTCAGGGTGCTTTTCATACTGCGTTTCTCCATTCTATGGATGAGCTCAAAAAATGTATCTGAGCCGCTACCGTCGAGATAGCGCTCTGGCGAGGAAATTCCCAGCCAAAACGCTATCTCGATTCTCTAAATGCTATTATATCATTATTAATATAAAAAGTCAATATTACTTCTATTGTGACTATACGATGTAAAAAACCCGCTCTTTCGAGCGGGT
>DIYB01000004.1:37223-37906 GCA_002428865.1 Patescibacteria group bacterium UBA6065 | reverse complement strand
GGTTATTATGATTCTTACCAACTTAAAAATAGTATCTCACAAAATCAGTCGCAAGAGCAGTGGCTAGAACAATAAATGCAATGATGCAAAGAATACGGAAAGCGGTATTCCAAAATTTTGAAAAAGACTCATTCCATATACGAATAATTACTAATATTGCTGATATTACTAGAAGTGGTGCAACGACAAAAAATACCGGAACAAGAATCATGCATTCAAAAGTATCTGGAGAAAAACAAGCGCCGGCAAGGACAAACATACAGAAACCAATGAACGGTATCAGGACTACAAGGAGGATTGATTTGAAAATTTTCAAAAATCCTCCCCAAAAAATCGATCTACTCGACTTTCCGGCAGGAGCGACTGGAGCGCTTTGATTACTTGTTGGTTCCATGATGATTTGATTACTTGTTGGCTCTATCATGATGAGTATAACACTGGAACACAGAACACTATCCCCCAAACAAAACCCGCTCTTTCGAGCGGGTTTTTGTACTACTGTTGGTTGTTGCGATCCTTGCCAACCTTGCGTCTCGTGACGATGAAGACGTTTGAGTATTTCTTTGGCGTCCTCGTCTTCTGACCCTTACCTGCAGGCTTGCCCCACATAGTCTTGAGTCTTCGGAGACCCCTACCCTGACGACCTTCACCACCACCGTATGGGTGATCGACTGGGTTCATGG
>DIYB01000004.1:36753-37033 GCA_002428865.1 Patescibacteria group bacterium UBA6065 | reverse complement strand
GGTGATCGACTGGGTTCATGGCAGTACCACGGACAGTCGGGCGGATACCGAGCCAACGACTCCTTCCTGCCTTGCCTGAGTTGATGAGCCAGTGCTCATCGTTTGATACCTGACCGATAGATGCATACGCCTCCTCGTGGATCTTGCGAACCTCTGATGACGGCATCTTGACCATAGTGTAGCCAGCATCATTACCGATCACCTGAGCGAATATACCTGCAGCGCGAGCGATTTTCGCACCTGAGTTTGGCTTGAGCTCGATGTTGTAGACGTACGTGCC
>DIYB01000004.1:36345-36515 GCA_002428865.1 Patescibacteria group bacterium UBA6065 | reverse complement strand
GGGAGAGCATTACCTGCTTCGAGCGGAGCGTCTGCGCCAGCGATGATAGTCGAGCCAGCTTTGACACCCTTGGGCAAGAGCATGTAGCGCCTCTCACCATCACGGAATGCAACGAGACCGATAAAACCTGAACGGTTTGGATCGTACTCGACTGACTGGACGGTCGCAGG
>DIYB01000004.1:34161-36067 GCA_002428865.1 Patescibacteria group bacterium UBA6065 | reverse complement strand
GGCGGACGGTGATCCTACCCTGGCTGTTGCGTCCGACATCGCGCTTCCTACCATACGTAAGCGCCTTTACTGGCTCACGGCTCGTGAGATATTTCTTGAAGTCGATGGTCTGCATCTGACGACGGCCCGGAGATGTTGGTCTATAGGTTTTCATGTGAGTTTCGATGAGAGATTAGATGAACTCGATCGTCTGGCCTT
The DNA here is from genome assembly GCA_002428865.1 of Patescibacteria group bacterium UBA6065. GTDB lineage: Bacteria > Patescibacteriota > Minisyncoccia > Phycocordibacterales > UBA6065 > UBA6065. The sequence goes on along the minus strand of DIYB01000004.1, from coordinate 35,869 downwards.
TTGGCAGGTAAACATATGCCTTCTTGCCACCGCCCATCTCGCCGCGGCGACCGCGAGCAAAGATCTTTTTCGATCGTATCGGAGCAAATGACGCTCGGATTGGCGCCACTTTGTAGGCGAGTGCGACTGCGCGGACGACAGAAGCCTCAGTCGCATCCTGTCTCACCTCAAAGGTGTAAACGCCCTTCTGTGAGAGGAGTCCTGCCTTCTCAGTGATATGTGGTTTGATGAGAACTGATGAGGTGACAAGGGCTGATACAGGCTTCGACGCAACAGGTGCGACTGCCTGTGTCTCCTCCTTCTTCGCCTTTGGTGTTCGTGAAAAGAGTGCCATGGTAGTTATGCGATCTTAGCCTCGAGCATCTTGAGTGACGCCTCTGGATTCTCAATAATAACGTACTTCGACGTGAGTATGTCGAGAACATTCATGTTCCTCACCTCATCGAACGAGACTGAGCGAATGTTCCTAAAGCTCTTCTCGGTCGATGCGTCCTTTGTCGCAAAGCCGATGAAAGCAGCGTTCTGCTTCTTTGAGAGAAGTGAACCAAATCCATCGATCTTTGAGAGATGAGCGAGTGCCGATATTGCTTCAGCGGTCTTTGGTGTCGAGAGTGAGAGCGAGTCAACAAAGAGAATTTCGCCATCACGATACTTCTTCGACAAAACAGTAAAGAGTGCCTTTGTCTTCAACTTGCGGTTTACTTTGCGTGCAAAGTTTTTGTCAGCACGAGGACCGTGAGCAATACCACCACCAACCCAGATCGGTGATCGAGTCGAGCCGTGACGAGCACGACCGGTACCCTTCTGCCTCCATGGCTTCTTACCACCACCACGGACTTCGCCACGAGTCTTTGTGTGTGCGATCGGATCTCGAGCATTCGAGAGCATCGAGTGCATCACCTGGTGTACGAGGTCTGAGTTCCAACGGAGACCAAAGATGGCCTCAGGAAGCGATACTGAACCAGCCTCTTTACCCCCACGTGAATAGACTGACGCTTTGTATGACGGAGCTGCCGCTGCCTTTCGTGCTTTTGGAGCAGTCTTCTGCGATACCTTCTTGGTTGTCTTCTTTTCGGTAGTCATGGAAATGATGGTTAGCCTACGATGGATACGAGAACTCCCTTTCGACCAGGAAGGGATCCGTGAATAACAAGCTCATTGGACTCCGGACGGACCTGGAGCACCTTGAGATTCTTGACGGTGACCATATCGCCACCCATTCTGCCTGGCATGCGCTTGCCTTTGTTGACGCGACCAGAACCGACACGACCACGACCGTTGATCGAGCCGATTTCGCGCTCAGAGTGCTTCTGACCGTGGGTTCGAGAACCACCCTTGAAGTGGTGTCGCTTGACCGCACCCTGAAAGCCCTTGCCCTTTGAGAGTGAGCGGGCAGTAACGTAGTCGCCATCCTTAAACGATGAGAGATCTACGACCTGTCCGATCTGGTAATTTGCGAGAGACTCAGCCGGTACGCGGAACTCCGCGACGTGACGGAAGAGACCCTGCTTTTTCTGAGCGGCATTTATGCGCGACTCTTTTGTTGATCCAAAACCGACCTGGACCGCTGCATAACCGTCCTTGTCGACGGTGCGAAGCGCGGTCACCGTGACAGGTCCTGCAGAAAGAACAGTCGCCGGATAAGCGACGCCTTGTCCGTCGAAGACCTGGGTCATCGAGACTTTCGTGCCGAGTGTAAATTTCATCT
>DIYB01000004.1:13037-33929 GCA_002428865.1 Patescibacteria group bacterium UBA6065 | reverse complement strand
GTGTGTAGAGCGCGGGCGGGAGGCCTGTAGGCTCTGATTAAACTAAAAAAGGCGGAAATGCCTTGTGAGGGAGATACTACACCACCTCCCCCTTTTATGCAAACAAGGTGCTAGAGAGATTCTGAGGGGCTATACTGAGCATTATGTTTGACCACGACCACGAACCGACATCGTTTATTACTCACGCGCTCGGTGCGATAGCGTCCGTTATTGGACTCGTGCTCCTCGTGACACAGGCAGTAGGGACCGGAGTCCCTTCGTACATCGTCGGATCAGCACTGTTTGGCACTTCACTCGTCCTCCTCTATCTCGCCTCGGCAATCTACCACCTCGTCCCCGTCAATCATGCATGGAAACAACGTCTCCAGATAGTCGATCACAGCATGATATTTCTCCTCATTGCAGGCACGTACACACCGATCACTCTCGTCGCACTTCAAGGTTGGGTTGGGTGGACCCTGTTTGGCATCGTATGGGGTATCGCGTGCATCGGCATAGCCGGCAAAGCGATTGAGGGATTACGCACTCGCATTCCGCACATCGTATTTGTTGTACTCTATGCAATTTCGGGGTGGATTGCACTCTTTGCGATCGTGCCACTCGTACACCTCTTCTCCGGACCAGCAACTGCGCTTTTATTTACCGGAGGAGGCCTCTATACGGTGGGTATCGTGTTTTACGCCCTCGACAAACACGTTCCTCGGACAAAGTGGATCGGTATGCATGAGATCTGGCACCTTTTTGTTCTCGGAGGAAGTGCGTGTCACTTCGCCCTCATCTACGGATACCTCCTGCCATAACTTGTCAGCCTAATCACCGACGATACGTCGCCAGAGCATGGACCAGAACCCTCGTGATTCTGTGTTGACTGTATAGATGACCGATGCCGCCTGTGTTGTACTCGAGATAGATCTCGTGGGCACTACCCTCTCAGGATCCTTCTGGTTAATTGTCTTTTCCGGCAACGTCGCAACGTGTGTAGATACAACTGATTGAGGTTGAGCATATGATGACTGCGAGAGGGCACGTGTAAATCGATCCCTGATTTCTGTCTCTGTCATACCATCGAGAACAATAAGTGAGTCAGGGGTAAGAACAGGAGATGCTGGTGCAGCGGTCATCTGGGCGATCGCAACTGACGATGGATTACGCAAGACGACGTCACCGCTTGGACGCAAACGTGTCGATGTGTACGGGAGCCGTACTGATGCATTAGGTAAAACAATGGTGTCTTGTGGTATGACAAACCGATTGGTCCCAGACTCTACGATCCAGCCTCCAAGATTGAGTTCGTGCATCCCATCGTTGGCAATGTCGATGTACTCAGTTGTCGCTCGTCGCAGGGATACATCTGGTGAGACGATCCGGACACGGACACGTGCAACCGCTGACTCACCTTTATACTCACTATTGAGCACAACGATGTACTCGCCTGGATATGCATAAGTGTGCGAGATGAATTGACCACCCTTGCTCATACCATCACCCATACTCCAACGATGAGCGACTGATACGGACGCAAGATCTGTCGGTGTGCGAACTTTTGCTTCAAATGAGAGCGGTGTACCAACAAATCCGAGACGGTCCCGTCCCGCAGAGACAGAGAGAACGACCATATCGCCCGATTCATTCGCCACAGACTGGCTCGAATGTGAGGCGGAAGCACCAATAGACTGGATAGGTGGAGAAGTAGACGATAGAGAAGTCGCTGTCCCCGTCGAACTTGGAGTAGGGGCAGATGCACTGCCATGAGATCCGGGCAACGGTGACGTCGCTACCCACTGACCGTTTGTATATGAAAGTGACATACCGTCACCTGTGGCGCCCTGCGATGACGTGTACGAGACAGTGTCTCTATCGGTACCAGATGGATCGCGAAGCGAGAGTGCCTCACCTTCGTTTGAGAGTGAGAAAGCGCTGTCAAAGAGTATGCCTGAAAATGCTGGCCAGTCTGCGAGAAATTTTGTGACATTGTCCGCAATGACTGCGACACCTCCCGGCGCAATTACCGATGATGACTGCGGGGTCAAGCGATGGTTTGTATTTGCCTCATAGAATTTCCAATCGGCCATATCGATATCGGTGGCACCAGTGTTTTGAATCTCCACCCACTCTCTTCCAGTATCGGTGCCTTCGAGGTCATACATGATTTCGATGATTCGCATATCCGCCAATGCAACAGCGGGTGCAAAAAGTGTCATACACAGACTCACGATCCATATACAAAAACCACAACGGACGTTGTGGTTTTTGCTGAGCCGGTGTTGAGAAAAAAACATCTCCGACACTCGCCCTTTCTGCGAGCAGTTGGTCTGTGCAGATTGTCCGTAGGACGACTGCATGTACCACTAGTATATACCCCAGAGGGAAGCTCGCAACTCCCTAGTATTTCACCTGATCGACGATGCGACCCTGTGCATCATAGAGGGTAATAGTCTCATTGGACGAGCGCCAGAGCTCAAACTTTTTACCCAAGAATATACGCCACTGACTCGTAGAGAAATTAGACCTATCTCGATTGGCTGCAACACACCCTGGGTAGGTGAACCTCGTACGAATAAACTCCTTGCATGGACTACGGAGCTCATCAAAACGCGCCTTGTCCTCACGCTCAGGATCCTCACACCGTCGTGTATAGCGGAGATAGTCATAACACTCCTGAGTGACTGAGCCGATGTCAGGATCTTGAGATGGTATCGGGCAGTCGAGTCTCAGCTGTGGAGACCATGGGTAATCGTTATCAAAATAGCCGAGGCAGATGTTTTCTCGAAATGATGTAGTGATCGGTAATTTAAATGATGTAAACGGGCCACCGGTCGTGAGGATGGCAGTATCACCGGAACGAAGTGTGATTGGACCAGTCGCATAGCGACCATCAGGTGAGAGAAACTCTGTCCCCTGCCCGATCGTCGCTGAATCGCTCAATGAATAGGCGTAGTTCTGACTCTGGTTCTCTATCGGGCGAGTATTCTTGCCATTGGTGATGGTCCAGCCAGTCACAACCACCGGTGAGCCCGCGTTGCGAATGGTGAGATACTCCTCATTCGGTTGGTATGCATAGCTCGCATTTCCTGATGAGAGGAAGACTTTGCCTGCATATGGTGAACGGTTCGCGGTCCCTGTATTTCCCGACCCAGTACCGGCACCGACCGATGATCCTTGATACACCTCATTTGCGTTTTCAAAATCAATGAGTGGATTCGTATCATTTGAAAAATCAGTTATGCTCCCGCTGGTCGATGTGCGATCGATAAGCATCGATGGTTTGAAATACTGAGCAAACTTGGCAAAGAAAATAAGAAGAAACCCTGAAAGAACAACAAAGAGGAGCACCGCCTTGATGAATCCGCGTTCTGTAGTCATGGGACTATTATACCGAAAAAGGTGACGAGCTCGATAGAGGATATAAAAAACCGCCCCGAAGGACGGCTGTTGTCAGTGGCGAGTTCGACAAATACCCCGTAGACCTTGCATGAGATCCCAGAGCGCTTTCGCCTGAGGACTCCACCGGTGCATCTGTTGCTGACGCCCATCCATGCACCACATGTAATGTCTCACTTCATGGAGAGCTTCAGATGACGCCTGCCGAGTGACAAACCCATCGAGGCGTCGCAGAGCGAGACTGAGAGTATGGTCATGGGTATCTTTGGCGAGCTTCAAGGTGTGATCGATCTTTTCGATATCATAGACCCCGAGAGTGCCGACCCACACCGAATCAGTGAAAGTACTGATACACTCACCGATGCATGATGTCTGAATCTCAAACCACGTATTCCCTTCGATAGTGACCTGTGCCGGTTTCTCAAGGGTTACTCGTATGTGCTCGCCATCAGAGACGAGGTATGCGTAGGTACTCATATATTCTGTCGACGAGACTACGCGTCGAGCACCTACCTGTCAAACACAAAACCCGCCGAAGCGGGTTTTGTGAGTTAGATCATCTTGACGTCGATCGATACTCCTGACGGAAGCGACATGTTCGTGAGCGCTTCAATAATCTTTTGATTTGGATTCAGTATGTCGATCAGTCGCTTGTGCACTCTCATCTCAAACTGTTCTCGCGCATTTTTGTAGACGAATGACGAACGATTGACCGTATACTTCTTGATCTCTGTCGGAAGAGGAACCGGACCCAACACCTCCACATCGTAGCGGAGAGCCGTGTCTATGATCTGCTTCACCGATGCATCGAGAATCTTGTTCTCGTATGCACGGACGCGGATCCGGAGGCGAGGCGTGCTGTCTGCCTTCGCTGCGGCCTTCTTCTTCGGAGCTGTTGCTTTCTTTGCTACTGTCATGGATGTAATGGGCGTGTGGCCTCGTGATTAAGCGATTATCTTCGTGACGACACCTGCACCCACAGTCTTGCCACCCTCGCGAACCGCGAAGCGCATCTGTGCCTCAAGTGCGATCGGAGCGTGGAGCTTGACCTTGAATGTAACCGTGTCACCTGGCATAACCATCTCGACACCTGTAGGAAGGGTCACTTCACCGGTCACGTCAGTTGTACGGACATAAAACTGTGGCTTGTATCCATTGAAGAACGGCGTGTGGCGACCACCTTCCTCCTTCTTGAGGACGAGGACTTCTGCCTCGAACTCGGTGTGAGGGGTCACTGAACCCGTCTTTGCGAGCACCTGACCGCGGTGAACGTCGTCTTTCGCAACGCCACGGAGGAGGAGACCTGCGTTGTCACCAGCCATACCTGACTGAAGTGACTTGTTGAACATTTCGATACCAGTGACGACAGTCTTTGAGGTTGGCTTGATACCAACAATCTCGACTTCCTCACCTACCTTGACCTGACCGCGCTCGATACGACCAGTGACGACCGTACCACGACCTTCGATTGAGAAGATGTCCTCGATTGGCATAAGGAACGGCTTGTCAGTCGCACGCTCCGGCATCGGGATGTAGCTGTCGAGTGTCGACATGAGCTCCTTGATCTTCTTTGCCCACTCGTCATTGTTGTTTGCTGCCTCGAGAGCCTTGAGAGCTGAACCACGGATAACTGGAGTTGTTGCACCGTCGTAGCCGTACTTTGTGAGGAGGTCGCGGACTTCGCCCTCAACGAGGTCGATGAGATCCTTGTCCTCTACTGCATCACACTTGTTGAGGAAGACGACGATTCGAGGAACGCCGACCTGCTTTGCGAGAAGGATGTGCTCACGAGTCTGAGGCATTGGACCGTCGATAGCTGACACTACGAGGATAGCGCCATCCATCTGGGCTGCGCCCGTGATCATGTTCTTAATATAGTCAGCGTGTCCTGGAGCATCGATGTGCGCATAGTGGCGCGTATCAGACTCGTACTCAACGTGAGCGAGTGAGATGGTAACAATCTTCGATGCATCACGGACCGTACCGCCCTTCGCAATATCTGCGTAGGTCTTGCCGAGAGCGAGGCCGTCGCGAGCCTGAGTCGCGAGAATAGCCGTCGTGAGCGTGGTCTTACCGTGGTCGACGTGACCGATGGTACCGACATTCACGTGAGGCTTCGTTCGAGTGAATTCTGCCATAACTTTTTCTTTTGTAGTTCGCCAGGGTCTGCGCGCGAGAGTGGCACACCCGTACGCCCTACGAAATTAATGTTCTAAGCTTCTAAAATCTTTCCTCAAAAGGTTTGGTCAATTGAAAAAAGCGCACAAAAGGCGTACCACCGAGTATACTCGTGCGCTCTATGGAAGTCAAACGAAAATAAAAAAGCCGTACTCCCATGAGTACGGCTTGAAGGGGTGTGGTCAGGACTTGTCGGCGAAATCCACCGGATTCCAGATCGGCACCGCGTAGGTCGTGCCGATCGGGAAATTCCCGATGGCCATCGTGCCTCCGCTGGTCTCGAACCGGGTCCATTCCTTGAACCCTGGCCTGAGGAGCCAGAAGCCGATCGGCTTCTTGCCCTCGGAGGTGGAGACGGTGAATGTCACCAATCCCCCACCTGCGGTCCGCACGATCTCGATGGTCGGATTCGTGCCTCGGCCACCTTGGGAGGCGACCGTGAGGCTGACATCGGCGTCACGGAACGAAAAGATGTCCCGGAACGAACCGACGATCTGCGAACCGAGCGTGGTCGTCGGCAACGCCTGACCGGTCGACGCCGAGTAGGACACCGAGGTGCCGTCACCGAACTGGATTCGGACGAACGCACCCGAGAGTCCCGCGAGCTCCTGTGGCAAGAACACCTTCCTGCCATCGAAGCGGAGATCCTCGGAGACGAGGACCCCGTCCGCGTTACGGAAGAGGATGGAGGCTTGCGCCACCACCTTCTCGAACGTAACCGGCACTTCGCTCAACCGCATGCTGATCGCACCGGCTGATTCGGGCAGTACCCACTTGTCGGCCGACTTGATCGGCTTTGTCTCGGTATACCCGTAGAAGAGGTTGTCTCCGTCGGCATTCGTCATGCTGACGTAGACCATGACCACTTCGTTCGGATCGACCGTCTGGGCCGAGAGACGGAGCTTCCCTGCTTCACCGAGGAGCTCGGGCGAGGGTTTCTCGCCGAGCCACTCACGGCTGTCGTAGCCCGATTGGGCGATCGACGGCGCGTAGAGCGAGGCGTGCACTTCCCGGACCTGTTTGAGCGCGTAGGCGCGCATGACGGCCGGCGAGGAGATCGGGAGTTCCGACTGGGCGAACACCTGCGAGAGCAGGAGCATCGCGATGCTGACCATGACGAACCACTTGCTGTTTTTCATGTTCTTTCAGGGGACAGAAGAGTTACTCGAACGTGAGTTTGATTGCCGGCGCAGAGAGAGTGACCTTCTCCGCACGGGTGGTTGAGGGTTGTGACACAGTCATCGGACGCTCGTCCGATTGGACAACGTGATGCACGGCACGCGGTGCCGGCTCACGGGACAGAAAAAGGATGGTGGCGAAGACGCACAGTGCGATCGCTGCCATCCCGTAGGTAATCTTTTTCATTGAACTTGACAAAAAACTGGCCTTACGGGGGCCTCTATGTATATTATAGCATATATATGGTATATGTCAAGTAGCAACAACCACCTCGTACGAGGTGGTTGTTTTAGTCTCAAACTCTCTACTCTTCCCTACTACTGTGCGAGTGTTGAGGTCGCTGCGAGGTCTGATGAGTCAACCGCGACTTCATCACCACTTGCGAGCCACCATGCGCCTACCGCGACGACGATGACCACGACAATCGCGATCACCCACTTCTTGTCACACTTTGATGTTGCGACTGGAGCTCCTGTGTTTGGTTCCATGTGTTCTGTATAAATGAATTCCTGTAATACTTACTTCCGTGCTTCGACAATCGTCTTCTCCACCTGCGGTGGGACCACTTCGTAGTGATCGAATTCCATCGTCATGTTGCCCTGACCCGATGTCATCGAGCGGAGCTGAGTCGTATAGCCGAACATTTCGGAAAGCGGCACCATAGCCTTGACCACCTGATCAACGCCACGGAGCTCGGTGCCCTCGATCATACCGCGTTTTGATGCGATTGATCCAGTGATATCGCCCATGTACTTTTCTGGAGCGACAACCTCGACTTTCATAATCGGCTCAAGAATCACTGGACGAGCGCGTTTTGCACCATCCTGAAATGCCTGTGACGCAGCGATCTTGTACGCGATTTCTGACGAGTCGACATCGTGGTAACTACCGAAGGTAAGTTCACACGAGATATTGACCATCTTGTATCCTGCGACAATACCGCGATCCATCGCCTCACGAACACCCTTCTCCACTGCTGGGATGAATTCGTTCGGGATGACACCGCCCTTGATTGAGTCGATGAATTCAAAGTCGTCGTAGCGTTTGACGTTCTTTGGAATCTTGGCACCTTCCTCGAGCTTCTCGAGTGGCTTGAGCGTAATCTTCACGTGACCGTACTGACCCTTACCACCCGACTGCTTGATGTACTTGTGCTCTGCCTCAGCGCTACCCTGGATCGTCTCGCGATACGCCACTTGTGGCTTGCCGACGTTTGCCTCGACGCCGAACTCACGCTTCATACGATCAACCATGATTTCGAGATGGAGCTCACCCATACCCGCGATGAGAGTTTCACCAGTCTCTGGGTTTGATGTGATCCTAAATGTTGGATCCTCGTTTGCGAGCTTGCGGAGTGCGGTACCCATCTTCTCCTGATCTGCCTTAGTCTTTGGCTCAATGCGGAGCGAGATAACCGGATCAACGAACTTGATCGCCTCGAGTATGATCGGCTGATTCTCATCACAGAGCGTGTGAGAAGTGAGTGCATCCTTGAGGCCGACCGCAGCAGCGATTTCACCCGCAAACACCTTCTTCACTTCCTCACGCTCGTTTGCCTGTAGACGAACGATACGAGAGAGGCGCTCCTTCTTACCAGTCGTCGAGTTGTAGATGTACGAACCCGCCTCAACGCTTCCTGAATAAACACGGAAGAAAGTAAGTGCACCAACGAATGGATCGTTCTGGAGCTTGAACGCGAGCGCGGAGAACGGCTCTTTGTCATCTGCGTGACGGAAAATCTCAGCACCGGTGTTTGGATCGATACCTTTGACCGCAGGAATGTCGAGTGGCGACGGGAGATAGTCGATGACTGCGTCGAGCACGAGCTGAACACCCTTGTTCTTGAGCGCGGTACCAGTAAGGACTGGGAAGAGTCGGTTCGAGAGGACGGCCTTTCGAAGCATCTTCTTGATAGTTGGCATATCGAACTCCTTGCCCTCAAGATACTCGGTCATCATCGTGTCATCAGTCTCAGCAACTTTCTCGATGAGCTCTGCACGATACTTCTTTGCATCCTCCACATACTCAGCAGGAATCTCTGACTCAACGACGTTGATACCCATCTCACCTTCGAAGGTATACGCCTTCATCTTGATGAGATCAACCACGCCCTTGAAATGTTCCTCTGCTCCCATAGGGATCTGAATGCGGACAGCATTCTTGTTGAGCTTCTCGAGAATTGACTTGTATGACTTCTCGAAGGATGCGCCCATACGATCGAGCTTGTTGATGAAACAGATACGGGGCACCTTGCCTTCGTCGGCATAGCGCCAGTTCGTCTGCGACTGTGGCTCAACACCAGCAACACCGTCAAACACAACAACTGCACCGTCGAGCACACGAAGCGATCGCTTCACCTCGACAGTAAAGTCGATGTGTCCTGGGGTATCGATAACGTTGAAGCGATGCTTCATGCTGTTGTCACCCTTTGGCATGTACGTTGGGTTCCAGAAACAGGTGATTGCAGCCGCGGTGATTGTGATACCACGCTCACGCTCCTGTTCCATCCAGTCAGTAGTCGTCTCGCCCTCATGCACCTCACCGATTTTGTGGATCATACCGGTGTAGTAGAGGATTCGCTCAGACGTCGTGGTCTTTCCCGCATCGATGTGGGCGATAACTCCGAAGTTACGTACTCTCTCTAGTGGATAATCTCTGTTCATAATTTTGATTAGTTGATTTGAGGATTATATCAGGGTCTTTGTCTTAACACCTGAACGAGGATATTTCTTGCATAATGCCTTGCGAGTGCGACTGGCACGAGCACGAGGAATTTTTCAGCAGAAAAATATCCGTGCATTCTGCAAGAAATATCCGAGTGACTTACCAGGCGAAATGTGCAAACGCTTTGTTTGCCTCGGCCATCTTGTGCGTGTTCTCACGCTTCTTGACTGCCTCGCCTTCATTCTTGGCTGCTGCCATGATCTCCTCAGCGAGTTTGACTGAGATCGGCTTGCCCTTCTTTGCACGAGCCGCAGTGATGATCCACTTGATAGAGAGTGCCTGGCGTCGCTCAGGCCTGACCTCGACAGGGACCTGATAGTTTGCACCACCGACACGACGAGAACGTACCTCGACATTTGGTGCGGTGTTGTTGAGTGCGGCTTCGAATACCTCGATTGGATTCTCGACTTTTGCCTGCGCTTTGATGATGTCGAGGCAGTCGTATACAGCCTTGCGTGCTGTATTCTTCTTGCCATCAAACATGATGTAGTTGATGAGCTTGGTTACCTTCTCTGACTGATACTTCATATCAGGCTGGAGATCCCTCTTGATGTTTATTTTCCTTCGCATAGTAGTGTCTGGTTAGGGAGTATTAGCTCTTCTTTGGCTTCTTGGCACCGTACTGGCTACGGCCCTTCATGCGCTTCTCGACACCACCGGCATCGAGCACGCCACGAACAACTGAATAACGAAGACCGACATCCTTGACACGACCACCCTTGAGGAGAACGACCGAGTGCTCCTGGAGATTGTGCCCCATACCTGGGATATACGCAGTGACTTCCATACCATTTGAGAGTCGCACGCGGGCAATCTTGCGGATTGCTGAGTTTGGCTTCTTTGGCGTCTTGGTCGTCACCTTGATGCATACACCACGCTTGAATGGCGAGTAGAAATAGCGTGGCTTGTTGGTAAGCACGTTGAAGCTCTTGGTGAGCGCAACGGATTTCGACTTGTGAGGAGAGCTCCTGCGCTTCCTCTTCACAAGCTGGTTGATGGTCGGCATGTAGTGAAAAAACGTTAAGCGGGGACGAATCGTCCTCGCCAGTTATAAATGGTATTTATTTTTCGACGGATAGAGACCGTGGCTTCACCGAGAGAGGCATGAGATATATCCCCTCTCTGTTACTCGTTCTCTTCCAAACAAATAGCGTCTATGACGCAGAGGTGAGAATACTATAGATTACTGTTCTAAGCAAGAAAAAGCCCCGTTTTCTCTTTGTGAGAGAAAACGGGGCGAAAATATTACCTCTAATCCTGACTTGCGGGAACCAAAGCACGGTCGTCGGAGTTCCAGCCACCGCTGAGCAAGTGGTAGTCCCAGAGCCACCGCCCGCCGCTCCAGTTGAGGTAGCGGACGTAGAGGCCACGACCGAAGCGGCGGTAGATCGTGCCCCAGAAGAAGATATACCTCCCCTTCCACTCCTCGGGGATGAGGTGCTGGTTTTCCTTTTTGATGAGGAAGTCCAGCATATTGGCATTGTAGGGAGAAAGCTTCGCGACATTCTTGCGGAGCTTGCTGTCATCGATCCAGTCGCCCTTCGTCTGGCTTTCATCGAGGTGGAGCGCGATCTTCGTCGCGTCCCATTTCACGACTCCGCCCTTCTGATGTTCCTCGACAGACCAGCCGTCGGGGATGAAGGGGGCGGAGTCGAGGTCAATCATGTGTTCGAGGACCTTGATCTCGGCACGGCCGAGGAGGGCCTCGCGGACCTGACGGAGAAATCCCTTCCGCTCAGTGAGCATCTTGATTTCCTCGTTCGTCCACGGACCTTCTCGACGAAAAGCGAGCTTGAGTTCGTTCGCCTGACCAACATCGAGTGTGAGTTCACTCATTGTTTTTTCCTTTGGACAATGTCTCGTGAGAGACCGCGTCCGTTCGTCGCTGATATAGCGACAGGCCGTTGTTTTTGGTTGTTACAGCCTTCTTTGGAGACTCTCACAAATAAGCCTTAAAGTGCCCAAAGAAGGCCGTAATCGCAAGTCTTTCAATGTTCTATACTAATACATATTATACCACAACATAAATAAAAAGCAATTATTTTGTCTCTTCTTTACTTATCCTCGAGAAAAGGCTTAGATTAGGCCATGGTTATAGAAAATCGTGCGCTACAACTCTGGGAGAAACATCGAGAAACAATCGGGCTTGCTGATCCGCTTATGATAGATACCGAGGAGGCGCTTTTTGATCATATAGATACCCGAGATGCAAAAAGTGCCGTTATTTTCTTGCCAAAATCGAAACCGCTCATCGACATGACTCTCGCACTCGTCTCTCGCATGGTGAAGCGGAATGGACACGTGGTGCTCGTAGGTGAAAAAAATGCTGGTATTGAATCAGCAAAAAAAATCTATGAACAAAACATAGGAGATGTGAGCGAAAAAATTGTCGGATACCACTGTGCTCTCTACATCGGCACAAATGAAGAACGCAGAGGAGAGGTCTCGCTCGATGATTTCATCTCATATTCCCCACTCTCATACCAAGGAGAACGCCTCGAAATTGCGAAAGCGCCAGGAGTCTTCTCGTCAGGTGAGCTGGACGAGGGTACTCGACTGCTCTTGGATCACATCCCCTACGACAGGCACCGGGTCCTCGACATAGGATGCGGTGCAGGTGTGATCGGCGCACTCTACAAAAAGAAAAACCCTGACTCGGACGTGACCCTCACTGACAAAAGCCCCATCGCTATTCGCGCAACAGAAAAAACGATGGAGAAAAATGGTCTCGCCGTACACATCATCCAATCCGATGTATGTGACTCAATCTCCGGCACCTTTGACCTCATTCTCTGTAACCCCCCATTTCATACAGGGATACATACCGATTACTCATTCATCGAGCGATTTGCAAAGAGTGCTCGAACACGTCTCGCCTCCAAAGGAGAGATCTACATCGTCTGTAATTCATTCCTCGCATATGAAAAGAAACTTGAGCTTGCAGGATTCTCAGTAAAAGTCGTGGTAGATAATAGTTCATTCAAAGTCCTCCTCGCTCACTAAGATTGAATCAAGAAATCTAACCTTTCCGTTTCCACCAAAAAACAATTTCTTAGCATCACTGTATTCAGAATATTTTTTACCTTCGTACAATCGTTTCATAGCATTATATTTTGAAAGCATTTTAGGATGACCTTTCAAACAGTCACGAGTTTTATAAAAATGATCATAACGAGAGTCTTCGATAGTCACTATGTAGTCAGTAGGTAATGCGTTTTTTGTATTCACAAATGACGCAAATTCAGTTGTCCAGTCTTCTGAATGTTTAACATCAAAAAAATTCCTCAAAATTTCTACTGTCTTTTCAAAATTGTCCTTTGTGACACGAATCTGAATGTCGAGATCTGCCTGTGTCAGGGCACCGAGAATAGAACTACTGCCAACATGTTGTATATCCACCGGACAAGGAATTTTGTTTAAGAGAAAAGTCTTCTGTTCATTAAAAAGTCGCTGTACAACATCAAAAATATCTTCGGTCTTTTTGAAATGAATTATACGAGACGGATCCATATCACAAATTAATCCCAGTAATGAATGAAAAAGTCCACGGGACAACTGGATAGATAAACTGCCAGATGATAATGACAAATAGGAGCACGCCGACAAACCCGAATTGTTCGATTCTCTGACGCACCTCGATAAACCGTGGGGGTAATAGTGCTGAAAGCACCTTCGATCCATCGAGTGGTGGCACTGGCATCATGTTAAATACCGCGAGCGTAATATTGACGAGCACGATCGTTGCTGACATGAGAACAACCGGCGAATCGAGGAGAGAGCTACCATAGAAACGGATAAAGAGTCCAAACACGAGTGCGAGCGCGAGGTTGGACAATGGTCCAGCAAGTGCGACCCAGAGTTCGCCCCACCTTTGGTTCTTGAGGTTGTAGGGATTGTACGGCACAGGTTTCGCCCAACCAAACAGAAATCCTCCGGGAAGCATGAGGGTGAGCGCCGGTAAGAGTATCGTACCCACCATATCAATGTGTCGTATAGGGTTGAGCGTGAGCCGACCAGCATACTCTGCGGTTTTGTCACCCTGCATAAGAGCTGCATATCCATGAGACACCTCATGGACGACTACCGAGAAGAGAAGCACTGCGAGAGAAAATATAAATTGGAAATCCATGGCGATAATAGTACTAAAAATAGAAGAGAAAGGCATCCGATTTGCCTAGAGAGACGCCGTATGATAGCCTATGGACCTATGGCAAAGACGTGCCCAATAACAAAAAGGACTTCTCTCGTCGCAGGCGGTTACTCAAACCGCACCCGTGCAACCCAGTTCAATCCGACTGGCAAGGTCCGCAAACAGCTCAACTTCCAGACAAAGAAGATCTACATCCCTGAACTCAAGAAGCACATCCGTCTCACCCTCTCGACTCGTGCGATAAAGACCATCAACAAAAACGGCGCATACCAGACACTCAAGAAAGCCGGCGTCATCTAGAACCACTCACCCAACCATCCGCCATACGGCGGATGGTTTTGTATTGACAAACGATGTGATGAGCGTAGTCTCCTAGACAGATGAACACATTCCTTATCTGTCTCTGTATCGTGCTCTCTATCTCGACGATTGGCTTTGCGTGGTTTGCTTTCACTCTTTCAAAGAAGATGCTGGAAGCGACAAAAGCGCATATCGAGGCTATCACCGCCCTCTCTGCCCTTGCAGAAATCTACATCGTCAATGATCGTGATGCGCGTGGCGCGCACGGTGAAAGTCAGGCCATCGACAACGTCATGGACTCAATCCGTATCATGAGTCAATACTGGCAAAAATTTCCTCCGGCTATCAATACGCTTCTCAAGGCGATGAATAGCTGGACTGAGCGACATCTGTTGTCTCGGACACGCACATGAACCAACACGAGCCTCACCGCTCGTGTTTTTATTTGACTCTTTGGTCAACAGGAGTAGAGTTCGAAGAGATTATGGAAACAAAACTTCCTATATGCACTGTTGGATATCCTCTCGATGGCAACGATGTCCTCCTCGGCAAAAAAGCTTCGACTGAAAAAGCGGTAAAACGCAAAATCAATGGTTTCTGGCTCGGTTTTGGTGGGGACTTCGAACCCGAGGATGAAACACTCAGAAAGAGCTTTGCTCGAGAACTATTTGATGAGACAGCGCTTCAAGTAAAACCAGACGACGTTGTTGTCGTTGCCAAAGTCCTCATCAAAGACGAAAAAGGAGATCGTCTCTGGCTCTACTACACCCTCTGCAAATGTGCCAGAAAGATACCGACTCCAAATCGTGAATTCGATGAGTTTCGTTGGTTTCCAAGGGATGCTCTGCCGGAGAAAATACTTGGGGCCGACATACTCATCCTCCCCAAAATATTTACCGGAGAAAAACTCGAGGGTTATATTCAGTATAATGCAGACATGAATGTCGTCGATTACAAACTCACGACAGTCACATCAGTCAGCGAAGCGCTTCCGTAGAGCGCTTTTTTATTTGCATGTCATACCGATACCATCAGAAAGACACGATATAGTCCCAGACTCATACGTACGCAAAAGAGGTATGCCGAGGCGATCAAAGAGATCAGTCACTTCACGATGCGGATGATCGTATCGATTCTTGATACCAGCTGAGATGATTGCGTAGTCTGGAGATACGGCGACGACAAACGATTCGTCCGATGACGTACGTGAGCCATGATGGCCCGCCTTAAGTATGTTGCTTTTAAGAGACGGGCCATATGTCTTTATAAGTGCACGCTCAACCGACTGTGGCGCATCTCCTGTAAACATCGCTGATGTTGAGCCATATCGAAGCTGTACAATAATTGATGCGGTATTAGTCTCAAAATGCGAGACATCTCCATGCGGAAAGAGAATATCCATCACCACATTCGAACCGAGATCGAGAGACATTCCTCGTCGCGCAAGCAGTCGATCAATCCCCTTCTCTCGTGCGCGTTCGGCAAGTCCGTCATCCACCACATTATCCGAGGACACACCTGATTCGAGGATCACACCAACATGATAGCGCTCAAGTACCGAGAGAAGACCACCTATGTGATCAGAATCGGGGTGTGTCGCCACGATCACATCGATTGATCGGTCATACCATGGCATGACTTCACCAAGACGAGTGAGAATCGACCGATCGGGACCACCATCAATGAGCGCATCACGCCCACCCGGAGCACGGACATAGATGGCATCTCCTTGACCAATATCGAGGACAGAAACCCTAAGAAGACGATCCCGTGACCGCTCATAGACAGCAAAACCAAGTCCGATGACGAGTATCATGAGTGCGTACAGAGCGTATCGATGCACCCGTTTCATATCTCTTATATTGTACCGAATGCTCGATGGTATACTAGCGACATATCCATACACACGACTTACTATGAAAAAATTCGAGGAAAAAACATTTTCTATCCCGCCACTTGTAGGTATCTCAGCAACAAATGTGAGCGAACACCTCAAGCTCTATGCTGGGTATGTTAAGAATGCCAACGCTATTCTCGAGAAATTACCAGAATATGCTGGGTACACATCAAATGACGCGTTTGCTCCATATGTCATCGGTGAACTCAGACGCCGGTTCAGTTTTGAATACAATGGTATGCGCAATCATGAAGTGTACTTCTCTTCTCTCGAGGGAGGTCCTCAACCACTTAGAGACGGAGCGCTCAAATCACTCATCGAGGCATCATGGGGATCAGTCGATGCGTGTGTTCAAGAGATCAAGACGCTCGCCCTCACGCGAGGTATTGGTTGGGCAGTACTCTGGCATGACCCACGGGACAACAGACTCGTCACTTCATGGATGGATGAACAGCACATGGGTATACTCAATGGATGTGCGATGATTATCGCTCTCGATATGTGGGAACACGCATTCGTCGCTGACTATCAACCGTCCGGCAAGAAAAAATATGTTGATGATTTCTTCGCTAATCTCAATTGGCAACGGGTCGAATCACACTTCGTGCAACACGCATCATAGAGGTCTCACCCTCGTGAGATCAGTGTCGCCGAGAGGATACTGTCGGTAGATACGGATAAGTGCGCATACAAAGATTGCATAGAGTGCAGTAGTGGTCGCTCCAGAGATGACAAGGGGGATGGATGAGAACGGGAGCGAGGCGGATATGCGTGCCACCTCGACAACATACATGAGGACCACATCGGTTATCCACCCCAACGGTATACCGATAAGCGGAATAGTAGAACCAAACACACCTGATAGAAATGTAAGCGCCATAGACAGTGGTACGATGGGTAAC
Source organism: Patescibacteria group bacterium UBA6065 (assembly GCA_002428865.1). Taxonomy (GTDB): domain Bacteria; phylum Patescibacteriota; class Minisyncoccia; order Phycocordibacterales; family UBA6065; genus UBA6065. The sequence goes on along the minus strand of DIYB01000004.1, from coordinate 17,218 downwards.
ACCAAAACATTGGCAATAACCGAAACGGTTGAGAGAAGCCCCATGACATGGAGAATATATGGGGTCACAAACAGTTGAATACCGACAGTGGTAGCAACGATGTCGCGCAACGAAAACCGATCAGTGACCCATGATAATTTTCTGCGCACAATAGGAACGACATAGACAAGACCGATCATCGCGAGCACTGAGAGATGAAATGATACGTCAGAGGCAAGAATGCGAGGATTGTGGAGCACCATCAAAAACACAGCGCACAGAAGTGCTCGCGATACGTCATAGCGTCTCGCACTATATCGTGCGAACACGAGGAGAAGCGCCATGATAGATGCGCGGACTGTTGTCGCTGCCGCGCCCGTCAACAGCGCAAAAAGAATGATCGCAATCCCACCACATAGCGGTGCATAGGTCACTGAGACATACGCAAACAACTTCATGAGTACATCCGCAACAATCGAGACGTTATAACCCGAAAGAGCAACGATGTGAGATAGACCAGAGATCCGAAAATCATCAAGAATCGTTGGGTTAAGTCCAGAGACATCTCCGGCCACAACACCAATTCCGAGCGAGGATGCTGGTTCTGTGACCACAGACCCCACACTTTCAGAAAACCATGTCCGTATGCGATAGAGGGCAGAGATCGCTGGATGACCGACATCTCGTTCACGAACACTAATCTTGGGACGCTGCATGATATGTGAGACGCCATCCTTTTCGAGATACGACACATAATCAAAGAGTGGTCCGCCTGCATATGATTCAAAATTGCGCGGCTTCTCAATATCACCGTACAAGGTAAGAGCGTCTCCATACCCATATGATGGATAGAGAGGAGTGCGAACGAGGATCTTGCCAGAAACCACATACCCATCGACAGAGCTAATATCAACTACAAATGTTTGACTCGAGAGTTTGGTTTTTGGATATGTAGAAACAACACCCTCATACTGACGCACAACTCCCTCGTAGGGTACGAGCGGTGAATCAGTCTCGATACTTGTCATTCTCAACACGCCCAACCCAAAAGAAACAAGAACGATCCCCACGATAGCGACAGTGTGGTACTGAGATGATGCACCGCGCAATCGATCGATAGAGGCGTATACAGACAACGATAGACCGACTAGAAGTATGAGTAATGTGATCGACAATTCCCCAACATACGGTGCGATGAGAACACCGATGAGAAAAGGCACTGTTACGTAATAGAGAAGCCGTGTGGTCACGATACAGTGATCAGTATATCGCCTTGGCAAGAACGATAAAAATGGTACCGTCGTATATAGAATATGAAAGATGTAATCTTCACAAGCATATCGACATTCGTCATTGTATTGTGTGGGATGAAGTGTATCGAGCTCATTTTTGTGATCAAAGACCGTATGCAATCCACGAGCAACAACCTGATCGAATCTGATCGATTGAGGATGTGGACGAGACGGATTATCTACTGGTGGTCGTGGAAAAAAGCTGATTACCGTCGTGCTCGCTGGTTACAGCGACACCTCTATCCACCCAAGTTTCATCCTGAATACCAGGCACTGCTCCTCGTTGCAATCGGTGCTCACCACAACCACATCGAGAGTCTCGATCCTTCCCCTACGCAACGAGAACGCTTGGGCAAAAAACATCAAGAACTCCTCGATGACTACGTCGAGAAGATGATGTCTCCGCTTGATCCTTCGACAATACAGTAGCCACCCAGATGGGTGGCTTTTTTATGCATCGATGCCCCAACTCCTCATTATTTGAACTTCGTCTTCTGGCGAAAGTGCTTTCTTGAAACGCGCACCCTTCACCCCTTTCACACGCTCTTCGCACTGTGTCCAGCTCTCGTGACGACGCAATACACCGTCGACATATGAGAGGTATGAGTATGCCTGTCCGCGCGATGATGATTTTCGTGCACCAGATGACACTTTGGTTGAGGATAAATCGACAGGATACGACGTGCGTGGACCCGAATAGAGACGAGGGGCAATATCGTCCGCAAATCCAGTTGCGATCTCATCACATCGCTCATTACCTGCAACACCCTCATGACCAGCCACCTTTTCCCAGTTCACCTGTCGTGACGCAACGACCAGCGAGAGTTTCTCCCACAGATCTCTGTTCTCGACATCTTTACCCGCAGCAGTTTTCCACCCATTACGCTTCCAACCTGATACCCACTTCGTCATACCATTTAAAAGATAGGCTGAATCCGTGCGCACAGTCACAGGGCCAGCAGCGTGTGTGAGCGCCTCTATGGCAGCGACCATCTCCATACGATTGTTTGTCGTCATATCCTCACGGCCCCCAATCTCTTGGACATGCCGAGCATCAACAATGATTGCACCCCATCCTCCTGGACCAGGATTTCCTCGTGACGAACCATCGGTATAGATGAGTGTAGACATGCTGAGAGTATAGCAGAATGACCGGTCCTCGCGTGCAGATAACGCTAGACGATATCAATAATACGTAAACGGAGCTCTGGATACCGTTTGAATGTCGATTTCTCGATATGACCCACCACATCGATTCGTCGCCCCTTCTGGAGTCGATCGCCATAGGCATCAGGCGACGAAAAAAACTGAATTGCTGAAAGCGTGCGACCCGATGCGTCAGTGAGCACAAGCTCGGTGTGGTTCTTTTCCTTTCCAAATGGTCGTATGTCCGCAATCACACCATCTCGAAATATAAAGAGTGGTTTTGGATTACCAACACCATACGGTGCCAACCGATCGATATCATCATACGTATTCCATGTGACATACTCGAGACCAATAGAAGCATCAGCGGTCGGTGATTCGGGTATCTCGGTATGCGAATGCGCGAGAACCCGAAATGCGTTGAGTAGCGCATCTTCGAGAGAATGTATCGCTTCTGAGGCAACAGAAAATCCTCCTGATGCGTGGTGACCACCAAAATCAATAAAAGCCCCACGTGCCGCTTCCATAAGCAACAGGACGCTCGGGCCACCTCCTGCCCGACACGAACCCTTGATTATTCCGTCACCGTCTCTTCCCCACAAAAATACCGGCTTACCATATTCGTCTGCGAACGAGTTGGCAGCAAGACCAAGAAGTGCGGGTCGCCACTCAGGATTGCCGATCACAATCACTTCTTTATCATCAAAATTACGTTCAGCGATAACTCGACGAATCTCTTTGACGAGCGCAGCGACTGTACCCTTGCGTTCACGGTTGACTCGCTCAAGAATAGTGACAAGTGACTGTGCCTCGGCCTCATCGGTGGTAACGAGAAGTCGAAATGCATGTTCTGGCTCACCCATACGAGACGCTGCATTGATTCTCGGCGTAATCGAAAAACCAATATCATCTTCAGAAAGATGTGAAGCGGTGATTCGAAGCGTACGATAGAGCGCTCGCAATCCCGGACGTCGAGTCTTGCGAAGCACTTTGAGTCCGTAGTATGCAAATACCCTGTTTTCTCCAACGAGCGGAACCATGTCAGAAAGCGTTGCGATACCCACGAGATCGAGGAGCCACTTCTCCCAACCAATCGACACCGAAAACTCATCTCTATACCGAGCAAGAAATGCTTGGATATATTTGAACGCGACACCCGAACCACACAGCATTTTTTCTGGGTACGTGCAGTCAGCTTGTTTTGGGTCAAGCACCGCATATGCAGCGCTAAGTGGCAGAATCGGCACGTGATGATCGGTCACGATGACATCGATACCAAGTGATGCTGCGTGCGCAATTTCCTCTTGATCAGCAATCCCACAATCAACAGTAATAAGAAGTGTTGTTCCTGCTTCTTTGAACGAATCGATGGCAGATGTATTGAGTCCAAACCCTTCATCATGTCGATGTGGTATATAGTTCTGGAATCGAGTGTAACCAACCGCCCTCAAGAGGTCATGGAGTAGCGCACCGCCTGGTATGCCATCAGCATCATAATCACTGAAAATAACTATGTATTCATTGTTTCGTATTGCCTGATAGAGGCGCTCTACGGCTCGATCCATATCTTTCATGAGAAACGGATCATGCACATGCGCATCATAGTCAGGAGAAACGAATGCTTGCGCAGACACGTCATCGCAAATACCCCGAGATCCAAGCAAATTGGCTACAAGGTCAGAAAAACCCTTCGGTCTAAGCGGTGGGATCGGACGGACTGAGTACAACATTCCCCTATTCTACCATCTAGATGTACCACGGCAG
>DIYB01000004.1:450-12836 GCA_002428865.1 Patescibacteria group bacterium UBA6065 | reverse complement strand
TCTAGATGTACCACGGCAGTGCCCCCTCGTTTGCTATACTGTGTGGTGTATGAACGACTGTATCTTCTGCAAAATTATAAAAGGAGATATACCTTGCCATAAGGTATATGAAGATGATGAGTTTCTCGCTTTTTTGGATATACGACCATGGGGACCAGGACACACACTCGTTGTTCCAAAAACACATTACACATGGGTATGGGATTACCCTCGTGCCGGCGCATACTTTGAACTCGCACAGAAAATAGCGCTCGCACAACGCAAGGCATTTGGTACAGAATTTGTTATCGCAAAAATTTTTGGTGAAGAGGTACCTCACGCACACATCCAAGTGTACCCGAGTGAATCAGTGAAGGGAGACAAAACTGATTTTGTCGGAAACTCAGAGAAAATCCGCTCACATTTGAGCTAGGTATTTCTACGAGCTCTTCAGTGCTTCGATACCAGGCAACGTCCCTTGTGCGAGAAACTCGAGCATTGCTCCGCCACCCGTCGATACAAAACTAAATTTGTCGAGAAGACCAAGCTTTGATATACACGCCACGGTATCTCCGCCACCAATAACCGATTTTGCATTACTTGAGGCAATAGCCCGCGCGAGCATCTCGGTCGATGATCCATACCCTTTCTCATAATCACCAAGTGGCCCATTCCAGAGCACATACCGCACCTCATTCAAGATATCTGCAAGCTGAGACGTCGTCTGTTCACCCGCATCATAGATACGATCTTCGGGTATCACAGACTGAGGACTCTTTGTGGTCTTTTCCAGTGGATTTGCTACCACAACATCGGTCGGAATAATAAGCTTTGGGTTCGATTCTATGTGACGGAGATTGACCGGTGTATCAGACACGACAGAGTGACCGACTTCATACCCCTTCTCTTTGAAGATATCGTTTGCGAGCGCCCCGCCAACAAACACATGATCAGCAATAACAAGGAATTTCTCGATGAGTGGCAATTTTGTATCAAACTTTGCTCCCCCGAGCACAAAAAGAAACGGGCGAGGTGGCGAAAATGACTCGGAGAGTCGCTCAAATTCCTCTTTCATACGAAGTCCTGCGTACGAAGGTATAAGTCGTGGAATAGAGACAATCGAAGCATGCTCACGATGGGAGGCGGCAAACGCATCGTTTACATATATATCCGCGAGAGATGCGAGCTGGGTAGCAAAATTGAGTTCATTGTTCTTCTCACCTGGATGTCGACGAAGGTTTTCGAGTACTACGATATCACCATCAGACATACCAGACACGATACTCTGTGCCGCAGATAACTCTTCTATGAATGCCTTAATAGGAAGGAAACGTGATATATAGGACGCAACTCGAGAGAGAGAGTCTGTCACATCATTCTCGATATGAGAAATAAGTATTGTCCGTGCGCCAGCGGTACGTAAAAATTGGAGTGTCGGAAATATAGCACGGATACGAAAATCATCTCTCACTTCATCACCGATGATTGGCACATTGAGATCGACGCGCACGAGCACGCGTTTACCACGCAACTCTTTTTCGCCATCAATACACTTAAATGGTAGCTGCATATCGGATCATCGATGAAAATTCAGTGGCATCAAGACTCCGTCGGCCAACCAGAAGACCATTCACTTCTCCACTCGCGAGAATTCGTTTCGCATTTTCAAGATCAACAGAACCGCCATATAAAATTGGTACTCGCATCGCGTCAGCACGTCCCCACAACTCCGACAGTACTTTGCGTATGAATATAACCATCTGATGAATGTGGTCTGGTGAGAGTGCATCCTGATAATTACCCCCAACAGCCCATACCGGCTCATACGCGATGATTACGTCTGAACAATGCTTCTTTGGTAGAGCGGAGAGCGCCTCGAGTAATTGATTACGGACAAATGAGAGAAAAGCCCCATGATCATCACGAGACTCTTCACCGACACAAATGATCGTTTTGAGACCAGCCTCAAGTGATCGAAGTGTTTTTTCCCGAACAGTCGTGTCGGTATCACCTGAGCGACGACGTTCGGAGTGACCAACAATTGCGTACGTAGCACCGACCGATCGCATGTGTCGAGCAGCAATCTCACCGGTATACGCACCATCAAAAGCAGAAGATACGTCTTGCGTACCGAGACAGATTGGACGCCTCGACCGAGCAAGGAGAGCTAGAAATGGCGCCGGTGGGCATATCACAGTTGTCACTGTACGTTGTGCCGATCGAGCACTTCGGCAAACTACAGTAGCAATATGCCTCGCTTCATCGTACGTATCTGGATTCATTTTCCAGTTACCAACAATATAGAGCTTCCCTCGTCGTATCATAGGGATAAGTATACCCCATATGTTGATGTCCTGTCGGAACGTTATTGCACCTCTTTCCAGGAATGCAATTTGAACTCTCCACCGCCTCCACCACCAGAGAGGTCAAGGTCAAGAGCACTCGGATCGTATTCAATACTCGCCGATCCATCGAGAACGATATGTCGTGCAGCTGCAACATTCACCTTGCCACTCCCATCAACGCGCAGCCCTCCATAAGGAGCAGATACAACCGTATCATCAGCAGAACCCGATATAGTAATCGCGGGATCAGCGCTGTTTGTGGACACAATAACAATATGACCTGTAGCAGAGCCGAGAATCTGCGCACTTCCACCGAGAGACACCGTACCATCAACAATAATTACATAATTTTCAGATGCATTTGCTGGTTGAATACGCCCCGATCCTCCAACAGATAGATTGCCGACAACCCACACCGTGCCAGAAATATTGAGTATCGCGCTACCATCAACGGTCATATTGCCTGTGATTTTTTTTGGTCCTAGTGTACCAGTCGATGAACCGCCGATGTAATAATTTCCTGAGTGAGTACTCAGTGATGCAGAATCTTTCCAGGCAGTGATGTCAGACTCAGACACTGGATTTTCTTCGATGACCGGATCAGTGCGTGACGTATCACACGCCTTATTATTTGAAACACCGATTTGGCAATAGAGCGGTCCGGTGGCATTCACAAAACTAATTTCATGCGCATATGCGCTACCTACAGACAATCGGTTCCACTGACTCTCACCAGATACTCCATCCTCATTTGTACCAATAGAGACTTCGAAGTACGCATCAAGCCCTGAAGGACTGGTCGCGTTCCACGATCCGGTATTATACCGACCGACCTGCGCCTGACCAGTCGTGTACGCATTGTTTGCAGCAACGATATAATATGATGAACTGTTTGTATTTGCGTCGATTACAACCCAGTATGTCGTTCCTGAGGAGAGTATTGGATTTGCGGTGAGTGTGATGGTCTGCCAGCCATAACTCGTCGACACAAGTGACGATGAGAGCGTTCCGCTCGCAATAACCGTCGAAGACGGTCTACCTCCATTATCCGTGGTCACTCGTACCGTTGCGTTTGCTGGGTTACCCACTTTGCGGATATAAAATCTCAAAGACACAAGAGAGAGGGTGTCGTTTACCACAAAACTCTGCCCGAGATCCTGGGTGCCATTGGCATTACCGAAGGTAATCGATGCTGTAGGAGGCATAGGCGCACTATTCTGTGTTGCTACATTGCTCGTCGATATACCCGCGGCTACCGCCATACCAGTAACTGAGCATGAGCTACAACCACGTATTGATCCGGTCGTATAGATGTCCCCCTCGATACTCGAACTCCCGTCCATATCAATACCTCCCACACCAGCTTGAAGTGCATACGGGAACGAAACAAGATCATCGACATCAAGAACCAATTCTGTTGCACGTTTCGTGCCACCAGAGTCGCCCTCTGCTCGAACAATTTTCGAACCATCCACACTATCAGTAACAGTAATCGACGCCGTCGAAGATCCGAGAGTAATTGATTCAACGGGATCGATAGGAAGTATATTTTTGATACGGTACGCAGCATCTTCTGCCGCCGATTCAGAAACATAGTAACTCTGCTTGGAAAGCGACTCGTTCCTGACAATACGAAGTTCTCTCAACGCTCCATCTGAAAGACTTGCGACAACCGCTGCGGTCGATCCGAGAAAGAACAAAAGCGCAGTCATGACTGCATACCCTCCTTCTTTTCGATTGTGTCGATTATGTTTCATGGTTATTTCGCGTATGACCCACGTAACACGTACGTTCCATAAAAATTGAGAGCTGGTACAGACGACGATGCATCAGGTGAAACCGTCATCTCGATCCTGATAGCCGTTGTCGATCCTGTGATAAAACGACGAAACGTGAGATTAGAGACATCCATCGAGCGCGGAGTGAGATCGCCTGTATAGACACCATTATAAAATGACTGAACCGTACCACTTGCAAGAGAAAAAGTTTGGGTACTGTATGAGTAGTCAGGATTGCGAAGATTGAGAACTAGCCTACCGTTTGATGCTCCGAGCGTACTCTCAACTGCATTGACCGTCTCCGCGCGACGAATATCGCGCGAGAAACGACTAAACGCATTGACCGCAGATGAATTGACATCGAGATACGCGCGAGAACGACGATGAATTTCTCCAACCGATAGCGACGCCTCAATGGTAACAAGAAGGAGCAATGAAACAAGTCCTACTGAAACAAGCATCTCGGCGAGGGTAAAACCGCGTGTTGTGTACCTTCGCTGTATCATAAGTTTGTGATATATGACTGATACGAGGCTGAACTCGTTGCTCCACGCCACCACCATGACACAGATGATTCGATACGGAGAACACCTGGATCAATGGTACCGCCACTTGAGACGATGTCTCCATTTGCATCACGTGCAACGTCGCGAATTATAAACTGTCGAAAGAAAATTCCATCAACAATCTCCGGAGTTGTTGTGGCTGACCATGTCGACGTCGCAAGAGCGAGATATCGCGGAGTATTGCGAGGAAAAGCGGTAAGCGTCGACCAGCCAGAAGATTTGAGAAAACGTACCGCCTCAACACCCTCCTCAGCAAGTAATTGCCCCTTGATGGCAAACATATTTTTTTGATGAAAACGAGACAAAAGCGACAGACTGCCAAACACGCCGAGAGCGATTGAGGCGAGAATCGATGCAACGACAAGGACCTCGAGTAGGGTTGATCCACGCTGTGTATGGAGTGATGTCATCATTCTATATTAACAAGACCACTCGATTGGACAGAAATGTTCTTTCTCTTGAGCGGGTCAGATGCAAGAAACAACTCGATAGTACCAGATGCAGATGCGTTGCCAGTAATTCGTTCAAACACTATTGATGAAAGCGTCGAGGACGCACGCACATACGTCGAAAGCGGGAATATATCGTTTGTTGTCGAAGCGGGATCATAGACCGCGCCACGAAAAAAAGTAACGGACGTGGTAGAAATCAAAACACCGTGTTGCATACCGCCAACTGACGCGAGGGTTCGAGCACGCGCATCACGAAGTCGTGTCGCAATTGCAGCTGCGTTTCCAGAAAGCGCTTCCTTCCTCGAAAGTTCTATAAAAGCGACAAAAGAAATCGCGGATAAAAGCGCCACAATACCCACAACCACGAGTGTTTCGACGAGACTAAACGCACGAGAATCTCTGTGCATAGTGATAATTAAATATTTTCAGACAAGGAATAGATCGGTGAGATAACTGACAATGCAAAGAACCCGACCCCTGCACCAATCACAACCATAAGTACCGGCTCTATGATCGTCGAAATATCTTTTGTTTTTTGTTCAACCTCATTCTCATAGAACGATGCGACTTCAAAAAGTACTTTTGAGAGCGTTCCCGTTTCTTCACCCACACCAATCATTTCACCAACAAACGGTGGGTATAGATCGGTTCGAGGCACAAACAAAGATTGTATAGACTCACCTTTTTGAACTTTTTCTGCCGCTTCAGCAAGCATTGCTTTATAATGAACATTCTGCACCACATCTCCTGCGATACCCATTGCACGAACAATCTCTACACCAGAAGAAAGGAGTGACGACATCGTGCGTGTCGTTCTTGCTGAGTTGACCTCCATGGCGATAGGGCCAATGACGGGGAGCTTGAGTATGAGTGCATGAATCATGCTTTTGCCACGAGTCGTCTTAGCAAAGCCGATAAAACCAATACTAACAGCAAATATTCCGAGTATGAGTACCGCGTAATGATTTATCACAAAATCACTTACACCGAGTATGATTTTTGTCTGGAGGGGTAGTTCGACATTGAATTCACGGAACGTCTCAGTCAATTTGGGTACCACGTAAATGAACATGAGTACACCAATAATAACCATGACGGAGAGAATGATGGCTGGATACATCATCGCGCCACGCACTTTCTTTGTGAGTGCGTGTGATTTATCGAGCTGATCAGCGACAACCTGTAGTGATCCAGCGAGATTTCCGCTTTCTTCTCCTGCTGCTACCATCGCCACAAAAAGATTGGAAAAAATCTTTGGATATGATTTGAGTGCCATCGAGAGACTCTCGCCCTTTGCCAATCGTTCAACGAGTTCAGTACATGTTCGACGTATCTGCTTATCATTAACTTGCTTTTCGAGAACAGCGAGTGCGCGTGCAAGCGGTAGACCTGCTCGCAACATTGCAGAGAGGTTCTTTGCAAACATAATTCGGTCGGTCATCTTTGCTCCACCAAACGAAAAAGAGAGGAATGAGAGACGGCGCTTACCATCTGACTCAGTAACAGATAGAGGTGTCACACCTTGCGCATGAAGCGTCTTGTAGACAGCAAATTTATCTGGGGCCTCCTGCGTCCCCGTGTACTCTTTGCCGTCCTTACCAGCTGCGCGATACGAAAAAAGCATCGTGTATATTTTATCATGACCTTCTAACTCAGCTTATACCCATTCCCATGCTTCAAAAGTCCTCGATACGAAGCCCTCGTAGCCTCACTCGAATTCTCCTTCAGTTTCCTCATCATCTTCCTCTTTGTCGCCGTACGGAGTACTCGATGATGTGGGAAATGTACCCAACCAAGAAAGTCTATTCCCGAGGCAAGGGTTTTGATATACACCTTGTCAGGATGGAGGGAGAGCTTGAGATATTGTGCGAGGAAATTGGATATCTGCTGTATAAGTGATACGATCCACACTCTGTTGTTGGATAGAATGACAAAATCATCAGCATAGCGGATATAGTGCTTCGCTTTCAACGTGCGCTTCACCCACTGGTCGAATTCATTCATGTAGATATTGACGAGGAGCTGAGAGGTGAGGTTGCCGAGCGGAAGACCTGCGACTCCCATATTTGAATGAGGCGTACATACATCAATTCGTACGGTCGGAGGAATTGATGTATGGAAGTTGGAATGGAAACTGGAAATGATGTGACGGAGAAGCCAGAGGATGTCTTGGTCAGGGATATATTTCTCGAGTATGCGAAACAAGATTTTATGATCTATCGAAGCAAAGAATTTGCGTATATCACATTTGAGTACCCAGCAGGTACGAGTATTATTCTTTGATACCTTGTGATCAAAGGATATGAATCTCTTGATTGCTCTATGTGTCCCCTTTCCTATCCTGCATGAATACGAATCTGATATGAATGTCCGGTCAAAGAATGGGTAGAGTATTCTGCATATCGCATGATGTACCAGTCTGTCGCGCACTGAAGCCTTGTGTATATTGCGAGGCTTAGGGTCGTTGATGTTGAAAGCCTCGTATGGGCCATGAGCATATCGCTTTGATTTCAAATCCTCGTGGAGGGAGATGATATTGTCCATGAGGTGCAAGGAAAAATCCTGCACATCCTTTTTCTTTCTCTTACCACGTTCAAACTCCCGCCATGCCAAAAGCAGATTTTCGACGGAAATGATATCCTCGTAGGTATGAATACATTGAATACGGCTCATACCTCTGAGGTTACCCCCCCCCGACCGAATGTGCCAGTGCTCGTACGAACAAAAAATGTATATAAAACATGGCAACATGTTTCAGATAGCTTTCCTAAGCCATTTCGTTTCGGTCTCGGTGGTAAAATAGAAAATCTTTTCTTAGAAATACTCGAAATCCAATTCCTTGCGACTTTCTCACAGCAACGAGAAAAGATTGAACTTATAACAAAGTGTGTAATACGACTCGACGTTTTAAAATTCTTTATGCAGATATCATGGGAAAACAAACACTTGAAAGAAAAGATTTATATACCTATCAGTAAAGAACTTGACCAAATAGGCAGAGAGGTATCAAGCTGGAAAAAGTTCTTGGGGAACAAAAACTCTCGCAAGGGATGAATCCATAGCGAGAGAAAATGAAATAGTTTCGAGAGAAGAACCGATTCTCGACATTCCAGCGATTGTCGTTGTCGAGACGATTGACGTTGACGTTCCACTGCCTGTCGTTCCGATTCACGCGCACAACGGAAACTTACTCTGTGCCACACACCTTCCGTACCACCACCCTTTGAATATGACACGAGGGAGTCGCTCCCAATTTCCAAAGAAATGTAGGTCGCTCTCGGGGTTGAATTGTATTCCGCATCAAAATGCGATAGCATGCGACACCAACTTTTTCATTTTTTTCGGGCAGTAGGTCCTGACCGGAACAAGCCATCCAAAGCTCTCGCCGTGAATGTCAGCTATATTCATAAAAACAATACCCTAGTTTCCTTATGGAAACTAGGGTATGAAGAAGTGACAGAGGACCTGAGGATCCAAGTGTCACTTGCGAGAGAAGAACCGAGTCTCGACATCCCAGCGAACGTCGCAGTCGAGACGAGAGACGTAGACGCTCCACTGCCTGCCGCGCCGATACACGCGCACAACGGAAACTCCTCCATCTTTGTCTTCGACAAAAAAGAAGTTGCCCCAACCATCGGTGCGGAGACCGACATCCTTTCCATCCTCAGTGCACTCAATGAGTGCTTCGATTTGGGAAAGGGCGACCGTATGACCACCAGCAACGAGGCCTTTGGCGAGGTCATTGATACTGGCCTCGTCCACCCCGAGGATTGCCTGCGCGATCTCCTTGAAGGTCAGCTCTTTTTTGAGTTGCCAGACGCTCGATTTGCTTTCCGTCCTCGCCGACTGGACCTTAGGAAGCCAATTGTCGAGGTCGTTGTCGCGGTAATAATACCGCGGACCGATGAAGCATTCCCCGACCCTCTTCTCGCCCGTCGCAGGAAGTGCGACTTCCTTCACGAGCTTGAGCAGATCGGTGGTCTTTTGGATGATGGTCGTAGCGACCTTATCGGTCACTTTGAGGACGATTTCGGCTTCGCCACGCAAGTATCCGAGGATTTTGCGGAGCTTGGCTTCGTTCTGGGCCATCACAGTAAAATCACTCGTTTCAAAACCAGCTTTGCAGGCGGTCTTAGTGACTTCGTGCATGAGTCCGATACTGATATTGGACGGATTAGACATGATGCTAACGTATCCTTTTTGTTTTGGACTTATCAAGTCTCGCGACATGCGATTGTTGACTTATCCAAGTTTGGTGAACATCGTCCCTTTCGGGTTTGGTTGTTACGGCGTTCCTTCAATCCACCTCGTCGGATGGACTCAAAGAACGCCGTAATTCGCAAGATTTCAATATGCTATCCTAGTATTATTATACACCTTACGTAAGAACCTGTCAACATATAAAACCCCATAGAATAGTGTTCTGGGACACCTCAATTGAGCCATTTTTATCCCTTACACCAAACACCGCTATACAAATCCTACTCACTGATGACACGAAGTACTTCCTCAATTGTCGTATACCCTTGTGCAGCCTTGAAAATACCGTCTTCAAGCATCGTGATCATCCCCTCTTTCTTTGCTTGAGCCTCAATCTCATCAGATGTTGCTCCTCGCATAACGAGATCTTTAACGGCTGGAGACATCCTCAGTACCTCGTGAATACCAATACGACTCTTGTATCCATCGCTGTCACCGGTCGGTTTTGGTACACCAAACATGACCGCGTCCCATTTCTCATTTGGCCCAATCACTTTTTCACTCCGCAAAAGGGTGAGCATTCGATCGAGGTCGACAACCTTACCCAGTGCAGAGAGCTCAGCCGAAGTAAGCGGGCGTCGTTCGCGTTTATCATCGAGACGACGAACAAGACGCTGACCAATCACAATCGCAAGTGTTGATGCAAGGAGAAATGGCTCGATCTTCATATCGAGGAGTCGTGGTATCGAGCCCGCAGAGCTATTGGTATGCAACGTCGAGAGCACGAGGTGACCAGTGAGAGCAGCGTTCACCGCCAAACTCGCTGTCTCATTGTCACGAATTTCACCGACCATAATAATATCGGGGTCTTGTCGCACAAGACTACGAAGCCCTGCAGCAAAGGTGAAGCCGATATCAGGACGAACTTGGGTTTGATTAACCCTCGGCATTTGATACTCGACTGGATCCTCAACGGTTGAAATGTTCACATCTGGGGTATTCAAAATGTCGAGAATGGTATAGAGCGTTGTTGATTTACCTGATCCAGTCGGACCAGTGGCGAGTATCATACCCGTAGAGAGTTTTGTGGCGGTATGAATGCGTTCGAGATTTTCACCATGGAAACCGAGGTGATCGAGTGTGAAATTGCCACCCCCCTCTCGAAGAAGACGCATAACTGTTTTTTCTCCATAGAATGTCGGTAGTATGGAGACACGAAGCGACACTTTTTCACCATTCATCTCGACCTTGAACCGACCATCTTGTGGCAATCGCTTCTCGTCGAGTTTGAGGTTGGACAACACCTTGATGCGTGCGGTGATTGATGGTTCAGCGTTTTTTGGCAAAACCATTGCGTCATGGAGCAAGCCGTCAATTCTATATCGAACAAGGAGTTCCTTCTCCAAGGGCTCAACGTGAATATCTGATGCGTTTTGGAGTATTGCGTGTTTAAGAAGAGTGTCAACGATCCTCACCACCGGTAGATCTTCGGCCATCTTTTTGAGATCGTCGCTCGCAGTCCCCTCGGCTACTTCCTCAGAGAGTGCGCGAAGTGTAGAAGTCTCCTGTTTGATAAGGTCACCGAACTCTGCCTTGAGACTCTTTTGGTACTGCAGGAGCACTGATTTGATCGAGTCGCTATCAGTGAGGCGCGGAAGGATCCGTAGACCAACCTTTTTTCTCACGAAATCAACTGCAGAGAGATCGTCTGTATCGAGCATCGCAACCTCAAGCGTGTCAGGGGTTTTCTTGAATGCGACTATGTTGTGATTACGAGCAATTGGCTCAGGAATAAGTGAGAGGACGTCAAAATCAATCTTCTGCCCCTTGAGATCCACGAATGGGATACCGAGCACATATGCCTGCATCTTGCGCAAATCATCAGCACTTATTTTCCCTAGAGAGACGAGGGTATCACCGAGAGTCTGATTTTTCTCATGAGCTCGCTTCTCAGCGTCAGCAAGATCCTTTTTGGACACGAGCCCTGAGTCAGCAATAAACTTCTTGAGTTCCTTTTCCTCGATGAACATAGATGAGCTTATTATACCAGCACTCACGCACCCTGACGTAGCATCCGAATCGGATCACGCTGTCATACCCTAGCGAACGTGCAGAAGCGCCGCCCTCTCTGTGGTATCACACGTAACAGGCCACAGACCAGGAGACGGTACTACATCCACACGAATAGTCGCCTGACCTTTTGGGGGGACAGACGTTCCACCAAATGCTGGGATCTGTATGAAAACGGCTTCATTAGACGAATTAACGAGCGACAGCGTGTCGTCGATAGGAATCTCAAGTACCGATGGTTTGACCGTTGAACAGTCTGATACATCAAGTTCAGTGCCGACAACAGCAACACTCGTCATATATCGTACATACTCAATCCTCTCTGCCTGAGTCGAACTTGCGGTAGGAACAGGTGGCGCGACATCTGACACTGTATCCCGAACCACATTCTCAACCTGATTCTCAGTGCCTGATTCGGACTCGGTACGCATATATGACGCTGCAACCAAGATTATACCCACGACAACAAAGGCGATAATGATATTTTTCATGTTTAATTTTTATGATTTATCCCAAATTTACACCACCTATAGATCAAGCACATTGAGGTCAATAATACACACACTGACACAACAACCTATATATCAGAACTGGCTTAAAAATTCTGATATTAGTGCGATTAATTTCTTAAATTTGTCTCCTTTATCAACAAATTATATATCAGAAAAATATATTATAAAATTCTATAGTGATTGAAGATGCCACGCATTAGGACCCTCGCAGTCAGCAATCATGCCCGCGTAACCTCCGGCATCAATACACTCTTGAGACTCGTAGATCAGTGATGATCCCACCGGACTTTGAGGAATCCAAACGGGACATGCCGACCAGCCCAAACGAGCCGGACATGTAGCAACAGGATACGTACACGACCCGTCATTTATGGTCGCGCTTGCATTGTAGTTTGATGCTCCAGGATCAGTACAACCGTAGACTGGGCAGCTTGCGTCAGACGGCGTCGATGCCGAGCACAAGCCGTTACACTGGATAGTACCC
>DIYB01000004.1:0-122 GCA_002428865.1 Patescibacteria group bacterium UBA6065 | reverse complement strand
TAGTTTGCAGGGTTAGATGGTGTTGATGGCGTCGACGCTGAACATGAGCCGTTACACTGGATGGTGCCGTAGTTCGTGTTGGTCTGGCCACATGCGTTTGCTGGAGAGGTCGCTGAACATGA
>DIYB01000020.1:3213-3375 GCA_002428865.1 Patescibacteria group bacterium UBA6065 | reverse complement strand
CGTATACGGGACTATCACCCTCTGGGGTTCTGCTTTCCAGCAGATTCAACTACTCGTACGTTTTGTAACTCTTCTCGCTATAAATAACGACATCTCCACCTTACAACCCCCGGTCTAAATCGCGTTGTACGTATTGCTACATACCCCACGATTTAGACCGAG
>DIYB01000020.1:1398-2975 GCA_002428865.1 Patescibacteria group bacterium UBA6065 | reverse complement strand
TCGCTCGCCGCTACTGACGAAATGTCGCTGACTTGCGTCAGCATTGTTTTCTATTCCTCTGGGTACTGAAATGTTTTACTTCCCCAGGTGCGCTTACCGGCTTGCGCCGATATCACTCGTATCGCTACGAGCGGAGTTTCCTCATTCGGAGATTCTCGGATCAAAGGTTGGTCAGCACCTCCCCGAGACTTTTCGCAGCTACCCTGCGTCCTTCATCGCTTCCTAGAAGCCTAGGCATCCACCATATGCTCTTAAATTTCCTATTAGGAAATTTAAAAACCACTTAACTTCATTGCTCTGTGCCCGAGAGCTCTCGCTCTCGGATACAACTTCTTTACCTGTTGCCCATCATGTTTGGTACATGATGGTTCTTCTCCTCCTGTGATCTAACACCGGAGGAGAACCGTCTCGCACGATCTAGACGAGCCGACCGGCTCATATATCTGCGGACGGGATTCTGTTGTCAAAGCAGCATGTTCTGAAAAGAAAAACCGCTCGTTTAGGGAGCGGTACTCAAACAGGGCCGATGAAGGCTCTATCTAGTCCGCTGTAAAGTGAGGGTAGTAAACATATTCAGAACGTTTAGAAGTATACGCATGGGCAAAACGAAGTCAAGGGTTTTTTGATGATTATGCATGATTAGAGAGAGTCGTCTGGAACGACGGCTCAATAGAGCCATCAAAATATTGACAAATACTGGTATAGTATGCGAAATAATATGTTCGAAAATGATGTCATTGTATTGGTTTAATCCAGTTATATAAAAGACAATACAAAAACCGCGCAAGATTGAGATCCTGCACGGTTCCCCACCATCTCAACTACTACTAAGAGGTGACTGCCCTCTTTGGCAGTGTCACTGCCCAACGACCAGCACCGACCGAGAATATCGCCGCGAGACCACCAATCATTGCGACCGGCATCATCATACCCTGTGCACCGAGCGCGCGAGTAAACCATAGTGCTCCGAGCATTATAATCGCGAGGCCAATTGATGCGAGCTCAGCCCAGAGACCGAGCATGACGAGAACACCACCAACAATTTCACCGTACGAGACAAGATATGCGACAAATGCCGGCAACCCCATCTGAGAGAAAAAACTTACCGTTGACGCCATCTCCGATGCCTTCGCCCACCCAGCAAAAACAAACACTCCGCCGATCACGACCCTTGCTACTAGATACGCTATGTCTTTCCCTTGCTTCATATATGTACTATGTATAGATACCGATGATACTAATAGAGACTAAGTATATAACATCACAAAACCCGCCATGTGGCGGGTTTTGTAGAGCGACCTTGTCGCAACCAAACTAACCGTTGTGCCTGTCTGCAATCTCCTGGCGGAGTTTTGCAATGTACTGAGCAGCAGCATCCTGACCACCGAGGCCAAATGCGAGGCCGAAACCAAGCGCAAGAGCGACGATAACACCCGTGAAGAGTGTCTGGATGAAGCCGACTGCAATACCGAGCTGAACAAGTGCGGTGAGGAGGGCGAAAATCCAGATTGACCACTTCGTCACTGCACCGAGGAAGTTTGCTGAGCGGATCTGTGCTGCGCGAGCCGATCCAACAG
>DIYB01000020.1:0-1194 GCA_002428865.1 Patescibacteria group bacterium UBA6065 | reverse complement strand
CTGCGGCGGGAGCCGATCCAACAACAACCTTCTGCATCGCGTCTGCGATAACGACAGCGACAAGGAGGATGAGCACTGCGACTATCACCTGAGGGAGATAGAGGAGTACTACGTTCTGGAGGAAGACGTTGACCTGTGAAAGGCCGAGAACGTCAAACGAAGCGACGAGAAACGCGACGATGACGAACCACTTGACGAGTCCGCCGAGAAAACCGCCTGCATTGAGCTCGAAGCCTGCCCTCTTCATCACGTTGCCGAAACCAGCACGCTCGAGAGCCATATCTACCTTGATCGCGCGAATAACCTGAGCGACAACGCGCCCGATGATAGCCGCGACAATCCAACCGATAATGAAGATGACGATCGCAGCGACGAGGTTAGGGACAAAGGCAATAAAGCCTCCCCAAATACCCTCAAATGCGCTGGTGATCGTGCCACCCCACGTTTGCAATACCATTGTGTGTTTTGTGTGAATGCGCCCCAGAGAGGCGCGTACCTAACAGTTCCTAATAATAGAATGTACGAAAATCGTGACGACCTTTGTTGTACATTTACATTATACAACGAAAAAATGGCTCAAGTGAGCCATTGGGGATAATACCCCCACCACAGAATGGCTCTGTTGCTTGGTTTTATGACGAAATACCCAGCTTATCCACGAGCACATGGTGCGGATAATCGAGAATATCCCGTATGAGCTTGTCATGCATCGACAATCGATACGAAAAATCCTTGGTATCAAAAGCCGAATAACGGATCTCTCGACCGATTTCAGTCTCAAGCGATCGTATCGCACGTTCAACGATAGAGAGTTGCAATCCATCCCCGACAATAATGAGGTCGAGTCGTGACTCCCAATTTTGAACAAAGATACCAGATGTGGCAACAAATTTGAGTTTGCCCGCCCGTGAAAGTCGTTTGAGGAGTACCCCTTCCTCCAGTGGTCCAATCTCAATCAAAAGCTTCTCAAGAGGTGCGCGATACTTGAATGAGAGGTCGAGTCCCCATCCGATAGCCTTGACGCGTTTCTCAACCGGCTTACCACGCACTTTCTTCATCACTGATTTGATAAGCATGCGCTTCCTCACGAGTCCGATGTGAGCAAGTTCGGCAATAACTGGTTTAACCGCAGATGGTCGCTCAGCTACTCGAGTGGCAACATCATCGACATCAAACACTGCTTCCCTATTGAAC
>DIYB01000018.1:9112-9292 GCA_002428865.1 Patescibacteria group bacterium UBA6065 | reverse complement strand
GAATATGCCACCGCAGCGGCCGCTGCAAATGGATATGAGAGGTGTGACCCAAGAAATCCTTGCATAGAAAGACGAGACGACCGACCATCAACTGTCAGCTCCACGGTTTGACCTATCGGCGCTCGATGCGCACCATCTCCGTATGACACGATCGTATCACCGATACTCACCACTGCATCA
>DIYB01000018.1:8719-8903 GCA_002428865.1 Patescibacteria group bacterium UBA6065 | reverse complement strand
CCATCACCACTGCATCACGATGTGTACCAAAAGTCACCGTGCGCTTATTGAGTGCACGCACCTCACGCATAAATGATGGGTCGTCAGCATTTACCACAATCGTACCATTGGGCACCACCGCTTCAGCGAGATACATTTTCTCGCGCAAAACCGCCTCTGGACTATCAAAAAATTCGACATGAAG
>DIYB01000018.1:6777-8489 GCA_002428865.1 Patescibacteria group bacterium UBA6065 | reverse complement strand
GAACCGGCACATCAGACATGCGTGTGAGCACGGTGACCGCGGGACGGAGCCATCGAGTGATAGATCGTATATCTCCCGGATGATCTGCACCGACTTCGAGAACAAGATACTCGGGATATGGCCGACGGGTGACTATGAGACGAGCACCCCGCAATAAGTTGTATAACCATACCGTAGGTGATGACCAACCATTCGGACAACCGAGAATGGTAAGTGGTACACCGATCTCTGAGTTGTAGCTTTTTTCACTTCTCCGAGCGTTGTACCTGGTCGATATGACCGCATAGATCGCATCCTTGGTTGACGTTTTACCGACATTACCAGTGACTGCGATTACGCGTGGCTTGTATTTTCGAAGCACGAGCTGCGCCTCATATGCAAGCATCTTGGTCAAAACATATTTGAGTATCGACTTCATAACAGTAAATTAATGGTATCACCTGTCAGGCGCTATATCATAGTAATGAATCAAAAATTTTGCTAGGTCCATGAATGGATACGTGAGCGTGTGAGATGCATATTCCGCACCCTTGGGATACACCGTAAAAAGAAAGACAATAAAACGAGGCTCAAATGCTGGGAAATAACCAAAGAATGAGTGAAGGTAACGGTCTTTGTAGTAACCGCCATCCGGACTAGGAATCTGCGCAGTACCGGTCTTTGCTGCGATTGAATAATGCGGCAACTTCACCGTCCCACCAAGAAGCGATGTATCCACGACCTCCACGAGCATACGACTAATCGTTTCAGAGGTCGCGGTCGACAATACTCTATTCTCGCTCTTATACGAGGGTGTCTTTGAGACACCGGATACATAGTCGATCCGTCGCACGATGTGAGGATTCGGTAAAATACCGCCATTACCGAGCGCAGAGAGAGCACGAACCGTTGAGATAGGTGTGATCGCAATACCTTGTCCAAATGATGCGGTGACATGTTCAACATCACGCGGGCTACCAAGGTTTGATATAAGTCCAGGTATTTCACCAGGCACATCAATACCCGTCTCTTCTCCAAGTCCAAACGCCTTGAAATAAGATGTCAGGGAATCATTTCCAAGCTTCCGTGTCACAAAGGCCATTCCCACGTTCAATGACTCACCAAGAACTCGTTGCATCGACACCACCCCCCTCGCCCTACCATCGAAATTCGAAATACGAGCCGTGTTCACGATCACATATCCAGTATCATCGTACGTTGTTTTTGGTGTAATCACTTCGGCATCAAGCGCCGCGGCCATCGCAAGTGGTTTTATGATTGATCCCATCTCATATACTCGCTCGATGAGAGGGTTTGAGAACACAGAAGCGTCCTTTGCTGCCGCAATCTGATTAGGGTCAAAAGAAGGTGTGGCAGCCATGGCATATATTTCCCCAGTACGAGGATCCATGATGATACCGGCAGTAGTATCTGAACGCCATTTCTTTTCGACTGATACAAGCGCTCGTTCAAGTTCTGACTGCACAGTGGGCTCGATTGTTGTGACGATATCACCATCTGCTCGCTCACCTTCAAAAAGGCGACTGAGATCAGAAAACATTTCTACAAAAAAATTTGCGTATGGAGTATTTGTGTCTCGTGATAAAACGTCATCATAGTAGCGTTCAAGTCCATAACGTCCACCGAAACGGTTCTCCGAATCATACCCAACAAAACCAAGCACGTGTGCGGCGGTCGATTCGGTTGGATAATAGCGCCAACGCTCCTTATAG
>DIYB01000018.1:3249-6576 GCA_002428865.1 Patescibacteria group bacterium UBA6065 | reverse complement strand
AGCGCCAACGCTCCTTATAGAGATTGACTCCTGACAGAGAAAGATTTTCGATGCGTCGAGCAGTTTTCTCGTCAATACGTCGTGCAATCTCTTCATACGGATCTGTCGTCTTTGCAAGTTTGCGCAAAAGTGCGTTCTCATCGAGATCGAGAATGCCCTGAAGAGCATTAACCACGTCTTCAGGGTGATCAACTTGTTTTGGATTGAGAGCAATCGTGTACCCAGAACGAAGAGTTGCGGCCGATACAAGAGTGCCATCTTTGCTCGTCATGAGGATCGATCCTCGATCAAAAATTGTCTCACCACGCTTTACATACTGTCGATCTGCTTGTTCTGCGTACACTGATCCACGCATCACCTGGATCACATAGAGACGCCCCACAATCACCATAGCAAAAAGAAGCACACAGAAACTGATCACTTTGAGTCGATCAATTCTCATATGCTTCATAAGCCTCCTTGTCGCGTGCTAACGATTAATCGTAAATCCGCGTGAAAATGATACGAACGTTGTTCGCTCTCGTGGTGCCTCTACAAAACCGAGAGACTGAGCGTATGCTAGAGAAATATTTTTTTTCAGACCCAGATACTCTGCCTCTTTTTCTCCGAGCGATGATGTGATCATTGATACTTCTTTCTCGAGATGTGTACGTGAAATCGCATTTGCAATGGTCGCATTGATGAAATACGCATACGAAACAAGAAGGCATCCGAAAACGCCAAGCAATGCCCATGTGATCATAGGTGTTTCTATCTTCTCTATGCGTTCTCGTACGTACTCTGTCATGTTATATGTTTATGCTTTTTTAATAAAAATCCTTAATTTTGCACTTCGTGAACGGGGATTTCGCTTTATTTCTTCCTCGCTTGGCACGAGCGGTTTTTTTGTCGCTGAATCTCCGAGCCCATCTTTTTGCCATGACCGAAATGCTTCTTTTACGATTCGATCTTCGAGACTGTGAAAGGAAATAACCGCGATCCTTCCACTTGGAGAGAGGGCTCGCAACGCCTTTTCCAATCCAAGACGTAGTGAGGAGAGTTCATCGTTGACGGCGATACGGAGAGCTTGAAATGTTCTCGTTGCGGGATGGAGACGCCCGTGTGCGTACGAAGCAGGGACCGATGCACGGACGATTGACGCAAGCTCTTCGGTCGTCTCAATCGAATGTACTGATCGGGCACCAACAATTGCTTTTGCGATCCTGCGCGCATATCGTTCCTCACCGTATGCAAATATCACGTTTGCAATGTCTTCTTCAGCCCAATCGTTGACGATATCTCGTGCAGTCAATTTATCTGTCCCGATGTCTCTCCGCATAGTCATGAGGAGTGGCTCATTCCCTTTGAAAGAAAAGCCGCGTCCTGATGAGTCAATCTGAGGAGAGGAAACGCCGAGATCGAGCATGATCTTGTTGGCTACTTTCTTACCAGCTTTTTCGAGAAATATGTCCATATCACGGAAATTCCCACGAAAGAGTTGGAAACGTCCCGAGAACATCTGATCGAGAAGTATCCGAGACGACTCAATCGCCTCTTCGTCTTCATCAATGCCGATGAGAAAAGTATCCGATGCGACACTGAGTGCTTTGTATGCGTGTCCACCGCGACCGAGTGTGCCATCGATGATGACATCCCCTCGCTCTATAGCGAGCCCATGTATTGTTTCCTGTAAAAGAACGCTCTCATGCATGAACCTAGAGGATTCCGATCTGACCAAGCTTTTCTGCCAAAGCTCCGGTTTGACCTTCAACACCCTTTTTATATTCGGTCCACGACTTTTCATTCCAGATCTCAACGCGTGACTGGACACCGACGACAGACACACGAGTCCGGAGACGTGCCCAGTCTCGAAGGAAATCAGGCACAAGAATACGACCGATAGAATCCACATCAGCCTCAACCGCCCCTCCGAACATAAATCGTGAGAACGATCGCTGGTCAGCCTGACCGATCGATCCGGATGCGAGGCGCTCGGATATACGTTCCCACTCCGATGGAGTGAACACGAAAAGACAGTGATCGAGGCCAGGAGTGACCACAACCTTCTTCCCCATCTTCTGCCTGAACTTTGCCGGCAGTGAGATGCGGTTTTTCTCGTCTATTGCGTGTGTGTACTCTCCGATGAGCATGACGCGGATTACCTACGTACTGACCGCTTCACCTTCACTGGAACAAGTTCGCGGAGTTTGAGACCAGCGATTCTCGTCATAGTGATGACGTGTCGAGCAGTACCGATGGTGACGACATACGAAACCTTTTGTATTCGCATGAGTGCGGTGGGAGTTTTATGGTGAAAGATAATTTTTCCACTTTTTCCCACTTGCTAGATATTGTATAACACTTCATCCCACTCGGATACACGGTTATCCACATTCCCCTTTTGCCATATAGAGAACGCCCCGTTCGCGTTAGCGAACGGGGCGTGATATGAGGTGCACCCTATTTCTTTGATCTTTTTTGTGGCGTTTCTTCTTTGTCCTCCTTTGTTTGCTCCACTTTTGGTCTCATGAGAGGAAACATGACTGTCTCACGTAGTGGTTTATCGACAAGAAAAGCGAAGAGCCTGTCACCACAACCAAACCCACAGGTTGGTGGCATGCCGTGCTCAAGCATTTCGACAAACTCCCAATCAGGCATCATCGCCTCCTCATCTCCTGAATCAATTAACTTCTGCTGAAGTTCAAAGCGTGCACGCTGATCTACGGGATCATTGAGCTCGGAATATCCATTGCCAATCTCACTTCCTGAGAGAATCACCTGAAACCTTTCAACGGATCCAGGATACTCACCCGATTCCTTCGCAAGCGCTGAAACAATTTTTGGATGGTGAATAAGAAATGCTGGACCAGAAATATTCTTGCGACAGAATTTCCAGAGTGTATCGGTAAGTCGCTCACGATTATCTCCCTCATATTTCACTCTGAGTTTATCGAGCGTTTTCTTTATTTCGTCATCAGTAGCCTTCTCTATATCTATGCCAGTCTGCCTCTTGATTTCATCTGTATAACGAATCTCCTTCCACTCGTGAGCAAGATCAAATGCATGTCCACGTGTGGTGAATTGTGTTGTACCAAAAACTTCCTGAGCAAGTGTTCTGTATAGCTTCTGGACGAGCTTCATACCATCTCGGTAGTGTGCGTATGCCCAGTAGAACTCCATATTCGTAAACTCCTGAAGATGCTCTGGGCTCGTACCTTCATTTCGGTACGCTTTACCTATTTCAAATATTTTTTGAAAACCTCCAGCAATAAGTCTCTTTTGCCAAAGTTCACCTACTGATATGCGCAAAAACACATCGATATCAAAATCATTGTGATGAGTTTTGAA
>DIYB01000018.1:0-3046 GCA_002428865.1 Patescibacteria group bacterium UBA6065 | reverse complement strand
GTGATGAGTTTTGAATGGTCGCGCCTCTGCTCCACCAGTTGTGACCTCAAGTGTTGGGGTTTCAACTTCCAGAAAACCTTCTTTTTTAAGAAACGTCCTCATCGTATCCCAAAACTGTGCTCGTTTTCTAAAGAGGTTACGAAGCTCAGGCGTCATAACCATATCGAGGTAGCGCTTGCGATACCTCTCATCTTCATCCGTAATACCGTGCCATTTTTCTGGTAATGGCAATAACGACTTCGAAGCCATCATCCATGAAGAAACGAGAAGGCTCCGCTCTCCTCTCTGTGTCGTAAAGAATGTGCCCGTCACACTGATAAAATCTCCGATATCTACAGCATCAACAAATAGTGTAAACAGCCGCTCATCGAGAGAGTCTTTCTTGAATACGGTTTGCAATCGATCCTTGCCATCATCGAGTACCACAAACAGTATTGCACCCTGACCACGGATAGCCATGATCCGACCTGCGAGAGATATAGGTGTGTGTGCGGCAGAATAGTCGTCAAATTTTGACTTAGCATCGAAAAGACACATATCCCGCAGAACCTTTGCTGGATACGGCTCCATACCTGCTTTCTTGAGAATATCGAGCTTTGCGAGTCTTGCCTGTTTTATTTCATCGAGTGATGCCATGGTGATTGATGTAACGATACTAAGAATACAAGAAAAGACCGGCTATCGCCACCGGTCTTTGTTCATTACAGGGTCTGTAGAGATACCTTACGCTACAGACACTATCTTGTAGACCACCTTCCCCTTGGGGGTCGTAACGGTTACTGAATCACCCTTCTTTTTACCGACAAGCACGCTACCAATTGGAGAATGGTTTGAAATCTTGCCTTCAGTAGTATTGACCTCTTCTGATCCAACAATCTTGAATATCTGTGTGCCACTACCACCCTCGCGCGACACAGTGACAGTCGAACCCATAGAGACGATGTCGCTCCTGTGATCAGAGACAATCTCAGCAGTCTTCAGTGTATTCTCGATAATTGCGATGCGATCCTCGACAGCAGCCTGCATTTCACGTGCCTCTTGATATTCGGCATTCTCAGAGAGATCACCGAGCGATCGAGCGTATTCGAGGTTATTTGCCACCTCCTTCCGTTTAGTGGTTTTGAGATCAGAAAGCTCTCGTTCAAGCTCCTTGAATTTCTCAGGAGTAAGGTACTTGGTATTATCCGTCATAGTACGATTCGTTAGCGTTATGTTACTCTAGGCCACCATCATATCACGAAAGACGACGAACCACTACATCTCAACCCCTCGATCGAGATACTCGGGCGTATACTCCCTCATCCAGTCTAAAAGTTCGCGCATCACATAGGTAGCACCATAAAGGTTGGTACGAGGACCTCGTTCCATAAGGACTACGAAGGCGTACTGGGGAGATTCATACGGGAAAAATCCCATCACCCACGAATTAACGAACTGTTTTGAAATACCGAGCTCAGCAGTACCGGTTTTTGCAGCAACAGATACATACGGCACGTTAAGACCACTCGCAGATCCCGCAGTTGCGGCAAGACGCATGCCTTCGCGCACAATCGTGAGATTACCCTCTTGGATCGGTAATATATCGGCAGGAAGTGTTGACGCCTCTGTCGAAGATGCCAGGGAAAGTATCGACGGCGTCATGAGTGTACCGCCATTTGAAAGCGCTGCGACCGCACGGAGCATCTGCAACGGTGTCACCTGAAAACCATATTGGCCGATAGCAGTGTAATACGTATCCCCAACTCTCCACGGGTCACCAGGAAATACACGATCTTTCCATCTCGGTGATGGTATCGTACCTGCGGGTCCTGCAAAAAAACCGGATTGAGGACTTTTTGCCATACCAAACATAGATAGATATTTTTCGATTCGATCAATACCAACGCCATCCTGATCCTGAAATCCACCACCCACAGCATAAAAATACACGTTTGAAGACACCGCTATTGCGCGACGCATATCAACAAGTCCATGCGCCTTCCAATCATTAAAAACTGTTTTCTTTGTCGGATCATAAGGATTAGGCACGCTGATAGAGCCTGTTGAGAGAATCTGCGTCTTGGGATCAATGACATCTTCTTCGAGTGCTGCGAGTGCGACATATGGTTTGACAATAGAGCCTGGTGTGTAAAGACCTGTCACAAATCGATCAAGAAAAGGTTTGCGGGAATCAGAAAAATAGCCACTGATCTTTTTTGAGTCAGCCCCAAGAGCCATGACAGCACTGTCATATTCAGGATAGCTCGTGAGAGCAATGATTTCACCGGTATGTACATCCATGAGTGCACCAGTCCCACCGACAAAACCAACTCTTTCAGCAAGAGCCTTGATCGACTGATAGAGACGGTGGGACACACGTGCGTCTATCGACAGAGTGACGTTTGCACCCTGTCGAGCCTGCCTCACCGTTGATTCAGAAACAACTGAACCAAGAGCGTCTGTTTCTGTAATCTTGAGACCATGTTCACCTGAGAGGAGTTCATCAAACTCTTTTTCAGCACCTTCAATTGCCTCAAAATGAGTTCGGTAATAAACGCCGTGCTTATCCTTTGCTGGATATTTCACATATCCAAGAACGTGAGAGAGTCCAGACTCCCTTGTGTATACACGTGTCGAAAAGTCACCCTCAGTATCTACTGGGGCATTCCAAGCGAGTTTTTCTCCGCGCCGATCGAGAATCGCTCCGCGATCAGCGAATAAGACAGTCTGACGAAGCCTATTCGCCTCGCTCTTTCGTGCGTATTCTTCACCCTGAGCCGCCTGTAGCACCCACGCACGACCAACGAGTACAACAAGGAGCAAAGAAAAAATAACAGAGATTGATACGATGGTCGCAAGTGAAATCGGTTTTTCTATACGCCCCTCAAATTGGTGGATATCAAATTCGGGCAGATTCTGTGAATCAAGAAAAATTTCATCAGGATATATCTCCTGCCTCGACCCACCCCTCTTCTTTAGCATTCGCTTAATCGACCGAAACATATTAGAGAGTCTACCACGACACTCTGCGACGTATGGTGGAAATGACAGGCGGCTCAGGGTGAAG
>DIYB01000003.1:7441-10021 GCA_002428865.1 Patescibacteria group bacterium UBA6065 | reverse complement strand
ATCGGTCAAAGCAATCAGGTCCTTTGACAAGTAAGTCGCCGGCGATTTCAGAGAGAGATTGCTCGATCACAGAACGAACCTCGTTCTCCGTCGTTGCAGATGGCACAAAAAGCGCAATATCACGGGTAATAAATGGGTAGCGAGAGTATGGAGTATATTTCTTGCCCGTGAGTATCTTGAAACCTGCATCAGCGAGCGACCCTGGCTCAGGAAGCTTTGAGATAAGAGAGTTAATATCAACTTCAGCTAAATTACCTGAATCATCTGGAATATTTGCTTCGATTTTAATACCAAGCTCCCTACCAAGAATATCGAGGGTTACAGTGAGGAGGTTTGTGGCAGTAACACCCTTTTTCTTTCTAACCGGTATATGTCCAAGAAATAGTTTTGTTGTTTCTCCATCCTGTGAAAAAACCCTGCCTATTTCAAATATTTTTATAACTTCAATACCTAAAAAATCTGCGTTCAAAAGATTACGAGCAACAGTATCTCGAAGCTCAGGTGTCAACAAAGTTTTTCTTAGAGCTTTTTTATCATTTGTCAGTGGATACGTAATCTCAACATCGCCCTTCGAAACCAAAGAATACATCTGTATCTCAGAAAAACCCTGTTCAAAAAGGATGCTTTTTATTCTCTCGGTCCAATAAAACTCCTTGTCCATTACAACACGGTCTGCGAGTGCTGGCGGAAGAACCGACGGCACCTTGTCATATCCATAGATACGCCCCACCTCCTCGACAATGTCGATCGATGAGGTGAGGTCAAGACGCTCGTATGGCACCGTCAGATTCCAGAGAACGCCGTCCTCTTTCACCTCAATGCCAAGACGTGTGAGGATTGCGATCGCCTCACCTCCAGGTACAGATACACCGAGACGTGATATGAGTACCGCTGGATCAAATCCGATCACCGTTTTTGATACCTTGGTCGGATAGACATCAACGACCGGACCAAACGCCGTACCTTCGATGTTGTGTGCGATAAGACCAGAGACACTATCCATCCCTTCGACAGTCATCTCTGGAGTGATTTCGTTCTCATAGCGCTTGGATGATTCACTTCTCAGATTGAGTCTCGTCGCCGTCCGACGTACTGCCGATGGCTCAAAATTTGCAGATTCGATAATGATACGTTGTGTTGTACTCGTTACACCGGAATCCTTGCCACCCTTCACGCCCGCGATCGCTATCGGACCATTGTCGTCAGCTATCACGTGATCAGTTTCGAGAAGCTCCACCACCCTATCCTGCCCTGCCACAGAATCGAGAAGTGTAATTTTTTCACCTTTTCGGGCATGTCGAACTACCATCCCTCCACGCACTTTGTCCGCATCGAAAATATGGAGTGGTTGACCGCAATCAAACATGGTGATGTTTGTCGCATCGACAACTGCATTAATCGCCCGTTGGCCTATCGCTGAGAGCATCACGCGCGCATGAGGATTCGAGTCAGCGACCTGTGGTATCTCAGCATATCGAGCCATGTAGCGCCGACAAAATGTCGGTGCCTCAATACTCACAGATGGACTATGTGTCAAAGTCGCCTGTGGTCCAGGAGGAATTCGATGAGCCTTGAGTGGCGCGCCAGTCAGAGCTGACACCTCTTTAGCAATACCCTTATGTGAGAGCGCGTAGTGAGCTCGATCGGGCAACACCTTCACATCGAGAACACTGTCCCCATGAACCGACTCGACACCCTCGACTTCAAACGCATGAAATGTAAAAAGACGTTCAAGCACGTCTGCTTCCGGAAGTGGTGTATCGAAATATGTTTGTAGCCAATTACGCGAAACCTTCATACTCAGAATTGATTGATGAACCGCAAATCACCCGTATAACCGAGTCGCACATCGTCATAACCATACTTGAGCATTGCAACGCGATCGACTCCAAATCCAAACGCAAACCCCTGCCACTTCGCTGGATCAAGCCCTGCTGCGAGGAGTACTTTGGGATTGACGAGGCCCGCACCACCCATCTCGAGCCACTTACCCTTCCAGCGCATATCAACTTCGACTGACGGCTCGGTAAACGGGAAAAAGCTCGGCCGAAAACGTATCTCGACATCATCACCAAAAAGCCCTCGCAAAAGATATTCGAGTGTCCCCTTGAGCTCAGCGAGAGAGACCTGTGTATTCACGTAGAGTCCCTCGATCTGGTAAAACTGCGCCTCATGAGTGGCATCGGTCGCTTCATTGCGGTACACCTTGCCTGGCACAATGATTTTGAATGGGCGCATACCCTCTCGCACCATTTTTTCCATAAAATGGATCTGAACAGGTGATGTGTGGGTACGAAGCACCTTTCGGTCCTCACCTTTTTTTGTTTTTATCCAAAATGTATCCTGCATGTCTCGCGCAGGATGATCCTTGGGCACATTGAGCATGTCAAAGTTATAACGTTCTTCTTCAAGTTCTGGACCCTGGACCACAGAAAAACCAATACCATCCATGATAAGACAAATCTCACGAATGACGGATGTGATCGGATGCAGGTGTCCCGTAGGACGTACGTCTGGTGCCATAGAGATTTCAAATATAACAAAAATCGCCCCTCGAGGCGAGATTGTATCTGGGACACC
>DIYB01000003.1:364-7192 GCA_002428865.1 Patescibacteria group bacterium UBA6065 | reverse complement strand
TCGTGAGCCACCTCCCAGGATCGCTCCTTACAGGAGCAGTACAGGTTTCCCATTCACCTCCGGTGAATACGGGAGAACCTTTTCGACCCTGGGACGTGGCACAGCAGTGTGCCACTAGGGTCTCACGTAGCATTACTCGTGAGCCACCTCCCAGGATCGAACTGGGGACCTTCGCTTTACAAAAGCGCTGCTCTACCGGCTGAGCTAAGGTGGCGTTACTGGTACAGATTACGATGTCAGGTGCGTCTTGTCACTATCATCTTTCTTCTCAGTGATCTGTTTGAGATAGAAAGAAGCAGCGCCACGACGCTTGAGATTCTCCTGTCGCCTCGAACCATGCTCAACGAGACGGTGGAATGCTCGATGTGTCGCTGATGAGAGGAAGAGAAACATACGTGCAACCCATACAACAATCCCATTGAGAACAATGACAATATTGCGGAATGTGATGCTCGAAGCAGCCTTCTCTGCATGAATGATCGCCTGCTTCACATGGGTATCAGCCTTCTCGCGAACCGTCACGATCTTCGGATGGGCACCCGCAGCAGACTCCACGTGCTTGTGGACAAAGAGTGCGGTCACAACCGCAAGTGATATCGAGATGAGTACTATCTCGAGCAACATACGTATTATTTTTCGAGAACCCCGTAACGGACGAATCGGATGATCTCAGTCTTCTCACCAAACTTCTGAACAGCTTCTGATACGAGACCAGCGATGGTGAGATCTGGATTCTTGATGAACGGCTGGTTCATAAGGACGCGATCAGCGAAGTATGAAGCAAGTTTACCCTCGAGTATCTTCGCTTTCATTTCAGCAGGCTTACCTTCGACATCCTTCTCAAACACAGATAGTGCTACCTGCTTTGCCTCAGCGGTAATATCTGACTCTTTGAGGAACTCTGGCTTCTGAGCAGCGATGTGCATAGCAATGTCGCGCGCAAGAACCTTGAACTCTTCGTTCTTTGCGACGAAATCAGTCTCACAGGCGAGCTCAACCATCACACCGACAGTACCTGTCGAGTGGATGTAGGACTGGATCGTGCCAGCATTGAGTGTACGATCACCCTTCTTTGAGGCAGCCTCTGCACCCTTTTTCTTGAGGATGACGAGTGCTTTTGCTTTGTCGCCCCCCGCTTCTTCGAGCGCTTTTTTGCACTGCATGACCGACACACCGGTCTCATCACGAAGTTCCTTTACGAGGTCAGTAGTAACCATAAACACGTTCTAATTAGGTGAGTAACAAATACCGCCAGAGACGCCGTTGCTCTAATCCTGACAGATCCTCAGTATAACAGAAAGATTACGCTACTGGAGCAGGACGAGTGACTTTGCCACTCGCATACGCAGTAGCGAGCTCTTCGAGAATGAGAGAGACGGACGCGAGAGATGCGTCGTTTGCAGGGATCACATAGTCAACGAGCGAGAGATCGCAATCAGACGATGCGATAGCAACGACTGGTACGCCGGTCTGGCGAGCCTCTTCAACTGCGATCGACTCCTTCTTCGGATCAACCACGACGAGTACGCCCGGCTTCTCTTTCATCGAAACGATACCACCAAAAAGCTCCTGGAGATTTGAAATCTCGCGATCGATGAGAAGGCGCTCCTTCTTTGTGTATTTTGCGAGCTCACCCTTCTGCTTTTCTGCAAGACGTGACTCGTATTTTGAAATGCGCTTCTGGATTTCCTTCCAGTTGGTGAGGGTTCCACCGATCCAGCGACCAGCGACCATTGGTTGACCAATCCTCGAGGCAGCCTTCTCGATAGCAGCCTTTGCCTCGCTCTTACCAGATACCCAGAGCGACTGTTTGCCCGATGCGGCAACTGATGCGAGGAAAGCTTTTGCGCGATCGATTGCGACCGCGGTCTTCTCGAGATCAAAAATCTCGACATTGTTCTTTGCACCGAAAATAAACGGTTTTGCTGAAGGGTGTCGGCGCGACTTTACGAGGCCGAAGTGTGCTCCGACTGAAAAGAGTGCGTCTATCACTGAATTCGTGTCTTTTGTCATACTAAGTAGAGAGACCAAGAGTCTACCAAAGGGCTCCTGAAAAGGCAAGAAACCCCTTATTCATCACCGTCCTCCTCCCCTTCAGTGACCTCACCTTTGAAGTTTGCTAAGGCGTCAATGATGTCGCCAAGCCTCTCGCCAGAGAGTACAGTCTCGATATGATGCCAATTCTGCCTGATACGATGATCAGTGATACGGTCTTGAGGGAAATTGTATGTTCGTATCTTTTCAGATCGGTTACCGGTACCGAGCTGACCCTTCTTATTCGCAGCAAATTTTGCTGCCTCTTCTTCGTCCTTTTTCTGTTGGAGCATCGCGGTGAGCATCATCATCGCCTTTTCACGGTTCTTGACCTGACTACGCTCTGCAGTCACTCGGACCGCGAGACCAGTGGGTTTATGGAACAGTCGCACGGCCGTCTCAACCTTGTTGACGTTTTGGCCACCTTTGCCACCAGCGCGAGAAAACTCCATCTCAATATCAGCTGGATTGATCTCGACTGATGTTTTCTTGCGGATCGGCAAGATAGCCATCGAGACAGTCGATGTATGGACTCGACCCATTTTTTCTGTCGCAGGAACACGTTGGACTCGGTGAACGCCGGTCTCATACCGAAGTTTTCGACACACGTCTTTGCCATGAATCTCCATGGACACCTCCTTGTATCCACCGACATCCGCACGTGACTCATCGAGCATAATGACTTGCCAGCCCTCATCTTCAGCATATCGCCGATACATCGAGGCAAGCTCCTCAGCAAAAAGTGCCGCCTCATCACCACCCGCACCTGCACGTATCTCCATGATGAGCTCATTTGGGAATTCCTCCTCTTCTTTTTCGGCGGCCTCGATCGCCTCTATCTGTCGTTCAATATCGCGTTTCTGTAACACAATGTTTTCGAGATCAGCTGTCCCAAGCTCACGCATCGAAGGATCAGCGTCTATAAGCGCTTTAAGATCCAACTCTTCCCGATCGAGTTTCTCGTACATATCAGCGAGATACGACGTCTTGTGATTTTTCTTATATTTTGCGAGATCCATACTGGTGTATCACCTATAGCCTACAGTCTTTACACAAAAGAGAAAAGCATAGCCCGCACATGGACTACGCTTCTCTCTTGAACGGCCGTCATTACGCCTTCTTCTTTGCCTGACGAGCCTTGAACTTATCGATACGACCCGCAGTATCCATAACCGACTCTTGGCCAGTATAGAACGGGTGTGACGTGCTTGAGATCTCGACGCGGTAGAGCGGATACTGTTTGCCGTCCTCCCATGTATCAGTCTCCTTGGTCGCAACAACCGACGAGATAAGATACCTCGTGCCATTTGAGTTGTCGTGGAAAATGACTGGTCGATAGCCCTTTGGATGTATTTCCTTCTTCATAGAGACAGAACTATATCCGAAGCACGGGTAAAAAGCAACTTAACAACCATTTGATTTGCCTTGTATCGGATCGATCATGCACTCCTGTATATTTTGAGCTTTTTTCATAACCGAATTGCCGTATGTTGTCGATCCCTTACGCACACCGCATCGCGCCCCTGAATAATAACGACATGCGGCATTCCATTCGGCGCTGTATGTCTGAGATTTTGCACCAAGATCAGAGAGATAGAGTGATGATGCAACAAAGGCATGCTCTGGATTCCATGGGTTAGCAACCGAGACATCGAGCGCCCTCTCAATCCTCGACTCAAAGAGTCGCCATGTCGATGGGATAAACTGTGCCGGACCCATCGCGCCTCCAAATCCATACGACAGAGGACAGGAGACTCGCATGGAATACGGGTCAAAACCGAGTTTGGCTGCAATCGCCTTAAAAGGGGCCACATCGCGATCTGGTTTCATGACGTTGCGAATGTGATTACCTGTCCTCGCAGAGACACCGGACCCATTGTCTGATTTGAGGTAACAATTGCCGACATTTTTTCCTGTATCTGATTCCTGCTGGAGAATGGCGAGGAGAAATGCTGGTCGCACACCGGTCGCACGCTCAGCTTCAACCGCGTATTGATATGCCTCCGCAAACGGAATACCCTCACCTCCAGAAAGTTGGAAAAGTGCTGATTTAATTTGGGTAATACGCCTCTCCTTGTCTGCAATCAACCGCTGATAGGCATCTGCCTGCTTATTGAGTACCGAGAGCAATTGGTCGCGCTCAGCTTTTTTTCGTTCTATCTCACGTTTCTCTGCTTCAACTGTTTGACGCGCATCAAGCTCACGATCCTTGCGATCTTCGAGAACCGCCTTTTCTTCCTCAGTTTTTTCCCGATAGGTCCGCACATCATCAATAGACGCATTGAGAGCACCCTTCAGAGTTTGAAACGAGTCGACTTCAATAAAAAATTCTGAAAACGAATTTTTTCCCAGCAAAATATGTGCGAGGGACACCTCGTCATTTTCAGATGTTTTACGTACCAATTCCGCAAGTGATGCTGCGCTTCGTTCAAGTTTGAGCGAAAGCTCCTCAATCGATTCTGCTTTTTGATCGATATCTTTTGAAAGACTATTGATCGTGGCTGTGCGAACAGCTATTTTTGCCTGTGCTTCGCGTATCTGCGCGTTGATAATCGCAATATCTTGGCGAATGAGATCTCGCTGATCCGTGATCTTTTTGCGTTCAGTCATGAGCGCTTCACGCTCTTTGACCGCCTGATCGTAGTCAGATTGGAGTCTCGCCTGATACGCAGCAGCATCAGCAAGCGCCGACTGCGCAAAAACACTACCCTGACCTATGAACAAGGACAGGGAGATGCCGACAATGGTAACCAACACTCTGTATGTCATCGGACACAGTATAGCAGAGACGAGAGGATGGGAAACAAAAAGCGCTCTGTCGAGCGCTTTGAGTTATTTCTTTTCCTCTTTTGGAGCATCACCATCAGCCGCTTCACCTTCCTTTGCCTCCTTACCCTTCTTCTCAACCTCAATTGATGAGAGATCAACTGGTGCAGATACCTGTTCGACTTCTTCCTTCGGTTCATAGACCGACGCGACAATATCGTCGCCTGATATAGCGAGCTCAACTCCAGTTGGGAGTGCAATATCACGAGCGTGAATCACTGACTTGAAATCAACAAGTGAGGAAATATCGACAGCGATCCGGTGCGGGAGATCCTTTGGCAACGCCTTGATCTCGAGCTCATGGAGCACTTTGACGAGCATACCGCCGAGATCCTTGACTGCTGGCGCGACGCCAACGAACTCGAGAGGTACTGACACCTCAATCTTCTTACCCTTCTCAAACACGTAGAAATCAGCGTGGATTGCACGCCCAGTTACAGGATGAAGATCAACATCCTGAATAAGTGATTCAACATCGATGCCAGGACCAGAGAGTGTGATGACAGTCGACTCGCCCGCCTCTTTCCACGCCTTTACGAAATCAGCGTACGAGATGACGATAGGTGTCGACTCCTCCTTCTTTCCGTAGAAGACCGCAGGAAATTTGCCAGCCTCGCGGAGTGCGTCAACTGACGTGCGCGCGTCCCTTTTCTCTACTTTGAGTGTGATTGCCATAGGTTTCCTAGTATATCTATCGCCTGAAAAAACGCAAGATAGGGCTATGTGATATAGCCATATACTCGAAAAGACACCTGCTCGGCACTTTTTCTAAAAGAAGGCGAAGTAAGCTGCGAGTGCAAAGAAAATAATCGAGGCAATAATTTGGATCAGGTTTGCACCTGCAACATCTTTTGCCCATCCCTTTCTGATGATCCAGGCAGCAATTTTGGGCGTTGGTGCCGAAAAATCTCTCTGACCGAAATGATTTTCTTCAAATTCTACTCCCATATGTATTCCATTAGCTGATTACCCTCTATGGTACCACGCCTTACTCGCGCGCAAGATGTCGGATCATGTACTCTTTGGTGCCACCCACCTTCTTACCTGGATTGAGAATGACCAGTGGATCAAATAAGCGTTTCGTCGCCTCAAAGAGAGACACGACCTCTGGTGAAAACATCTTTGGTAGATACGGTGTCCTGATGATGCCATCATTGTGCTCAGCAGTGATCGATCCCCCCATCTTGATGACGAGGTCATACACCTTGTCCGAAACCTCATCGATAGCTTTAACATTGCGCTCATCATGCATATCCATGAGTGGAATGATGTGAAAATTTCCATTGCCTGCATGCCCAGCAATGGTATAGAGGAGTTTGTACTCGTCGAGAATCGCACGCATCTGTGGCAAAAATTCTGGCATCCGTTCTGGTGGAACAATGACATCATCAACAAATGGAGCTGTCCGCTTCCCTGTCACGTGCTTTCTCAGGAGGTTGAAACTCTCACGACGTACCGTCCAGTATTTCTCCGTATCAAAACCAGGTGTCGCACGGCGTGTACGATATCCGTAGGATTTCATGAGTGACTCTGCCTCCACTACTTTCCTCTCAACCTCTGCCACATCGGTGCCTGCAAACTCAACGAGAAGTACGAGTTTTGGCATACCACCACGCACGACCATGAGCGCCTCAGGTATGAAGCGAAGTGCAAGCATGAGGAAGTTCCACGGCTTCATACTGCGTATCATTGACGGGAGGAATCGGACCGCCAACTGCATCGTGCTGTCATCATACGACTCAAGTGTCTCCGGGCGAAGTGGGAGGAGTGTGTTGACTATGTCACCGAGACGCGACAGTTCCGGCAAAAAGACAACAAAGAGTCGTGATACCGGCTCTTCTTTCACCAGTCGTAGTGTCGCCTCAGTGACAATGCCGAGTGTTCCTTGTGATCCGACGATAAGGCGTGTGAGGTCAAACGTCGTTCCGTTCCAAACATTCCAGAGATAATACCCCGCTGAGTTTTTCG
>DIYB01000003.1:0-194 GCA_002428865.1 Patescibacteria group bacterium UBA6065 | reverse complement strand
AGGTCAAACGTCGTTCCGTTCCATACATTCCAGAGATAATACCCTGCTGAGTTTTTCGATACTTTTGGTTTTGCGTCTTTGAGTAGCTCGCCGTGTGTGCTCACCATCTGCCAGAGCTCACGATAGAGAGAACCCTCGAAATCATTCTGGGCAATCTTTGCATCAAGCTCAGCCTTTGAAAGCGGACGTACAAC
>DIYB01000026.1:44069-44470 GCA_002428865.1 Patescibacteria group bacterium UBA6065 | reverse complement strand
CTTTGACCGATTCCAAAAAGAAAAAGAGGGTCGAGCGTCCTTTGCGTTCCGTATGATATTTCAAGCATATAACCGTACGCTCTCAGACGATGAGGTGAATGGCTGGATGCTCAAGGTATACGATGCAGTCCGCGCCCGAGGATGGGAGGTGCGCTAAACCTTGTATTTCGGATATAAAAAAATCGGTACCGAAGTACCGATTGGAGAGTCACCATCTGCGATGAGTTCGCAGATATGATCGTTCTCCGAAGAAACCGCCGATGCAGTATCCCGCAGCGACACACATGCTCACGAATCCGAGGTAGAACGAGAGTGTTCCACTATTCGGCATGGCGATGCCGTTTTTGCGTGCCCAGTATCCACCGATCACACTGCCGACCACAAGCGCCGGAAGCGCAAAG
>DIYB01000026.1:21722-43857 GCA_002428865.1 Patescibacteria group bacterium UBA6065 | reverse complement strand
CAAGGGCCGGAAGCGCAAAGAGATGGAGGAGACGGTCGCTCGTCGCGTGGGTTTCGATCATGTGTGCGATGAACGCTGCAATGATCGTGGTGAGGAGCCAGCCGGTCATGAATTGACCAACGCCGATCACGAGGGATCCCGCGATGGCTACGGCGCAGATACCGAAGAAGTGGTCTGTTACGGCCACCGACTGAGGGAGGGTATGGGGAGGGTGAGAAGAGCGCATTTCGGGTAGATAGTACGATATATAGCGGGGCTGTCAATAGCCCCAAAAAGACTACTTTTTGATATACTATGAACAACAAAGCACGGCTTTGTTTCTTAATTTTTTCCCGAAAATGGCAAAGGAAAAGGAGCCAAAGAAATCGTCGAATTACGGCGCAGAATCCATCACAGTCCTCGAAGGTCTCGAACCGGTGCGAAAGCGCCCGGGTATGTATATCGGTACGACGGGTCCTGATGGTTTTCATCACTTGGTGACTGAGATTTTCGACAACTCTCGTGATGAGGCGATGGGAGGTTTTGCTGACGATATTGAAATCGCGCTTTTGCCTGGTGAGACCGTGCGTGTCGTCGACAATGGCCGTGGTATTCCTGTCGATGTTCACAAGCAAACCAAAGTCTCTGCACTTGAAACGATCATGACCGTCTTGCATGCCGGTGGCAAGTTCGGTGGCGAGGGTAGCGGATATAAGGTCTCTGGAGGTCTCCACGGCGTCGGTGCGTCAGTGGTAAACGCTCTTTCTTCATACTGTAAAGTTGAGGTGCACAAGGACGGCGGTATCTATATGCAGGAGTACTCACGTGGCAAGCGCAAGGCGGCGGTAAAGAAGGTTGGTTCGACCAAAGCGCACGGCACGATCGTCACATTCACTCCTGATACTGACATATTTGGTCCTCAGACTTTTTCGTTTGATCGCATCGTCTCGCACATGCGTCAGCAGGCATACCTCGTCAAAGGGCTCCGCATCAGTGTCATTGATGCTCGTTCGTACCCTGGGGAGCTCGATCTCGACGAGGTGATGTATTTCCGCGAGATGAACATTGAGGCACCGTCTCAGACCTTCTATTTTGAGGGCGGTCTTGTCTCACTCATCCGTTTTACGAACCAGCTCCAGAAGCCGGTCCACAAGAATATTTTCTATGTTGAGAAG
This sequence comes from Patescibacteria group bacterium UBA6065, assembly GCA_002428865.1. Lineage (GTDB taxonomy): Bacteria > Patescibacteriota > Minisyncoccia > Phycocordibacterales > UBA6065 > UBA6065. The sequence goes on along the minus strand of DIYB01000026.1, from coordinate 42,703 downwards.
AAAGCTGATGGTGTTGAGTCGGTAGAAGTCGCTCTTCAGTACGTCGATGATATCTCGGCGCGTATCCTCCCGTTTGCAAACAACATCTACAACAGCGAGGGTGGTACACACATCACCGGCTTCAAAACCGCGCTCACGAGGATTCTCAACACCTATGCCAAAAAAGGTGGTGGCAAAGAGGGTGATTCATTCACTGGTGACGATGTGCTCGAAGGTCTCACTGCAGTTGTCTCGGTGAAGCTCCGTGAGATTCAGTTTGAAGGTCAGACAAAGGCAAAGCTCGGTTCAGTCGAGGCTCAGTCAGCAGTCAATACTGTATTTGGTGAAGCGTTTGCGGCATTTCTCGAAGAGAATCCCGATGACGCTCGTGCCATGATCGCAAAAGCGACACTCGCCATGAAAGCGAGAAAGGCGGCGAAGGCAGCAAAAGATTCGATTTTGAGAAAAGGAGCGCTCGAGGGCATGACGCTTCCTGGCAAGCTTGCTGATTGTGAGACGTCAGATGCATCAGAGTCAGAAATATTTATCGTAGAGGGTGACTCTGCAGGTGGTACTGCAAAGACCGGTCGTGACCGACGTACTCAAGCAGTCCTACCTCTGCGTGGCAAGATCCTCAACATCGAACGCGCACGTCTCGATCGCATGCTCGCATCTGAACAGATCAAAAACCTCGTCGTCGCGATGGGTACCGCTATCGGTGAGACATTTGACTTATCAAAACTCCGCTACCACAAAGTCATCATCGCAACCGATGCCGATGTTGACGGTGCACACATCCGCACACTCATCCTCACGCTCCTCTATCGCTACTTCAAACCACTTATCGAGGGCGGATACATCTACATCGCTCAGCCACCACTGTATAAGGTGAAGAGAGGTAAAGAAATATTGTATTTCTACTCTGAAGAAGAGAAGCAGAAGACGATTGGTACTGACACCCCGATAGATGAAGGGGGTGAGGTAGAAGATGTCGGGGAAGAAGTTGAGTCTGAGGAGGCGCCGAAGGGCAAAGCGACACAGAAAGCAAAAACCGTTCGTCTCCATGTCCAGCGATACAAAGGTTTGGGTGAAATGAACGCAGAAGAGCTCTGGGAGACCACCATGGATCCAGCTCGTCGCATATTGAAACAAGTGACGATCAACGACGCTCAGGAGGCGGACAAGATATTCGACATGCTCATGGGTACCGATGTGCCGAGTAGGAAGTCGTTCATACAGTCAAACGCCCACAAGGCAACCATCGACGTCTAAGTCTCTCTCAAAATCTCGACGAAACAAATCGTCGGGGTTTTCCCTTTACAAAGAGTGGGGGAGGAGTAAGCTGTGTTCCAGAACCCCACGTCCCCCATGTCCCACCCAATCGAAGCATACGCCCCCTCTGCTCGAACCAAGCGTTTCGCTCGCTTGTATGTGAGAATCCTCAGCATGCCCAGGAAGACCGCACGGCACCTCGGCACTCTCACGAAGATCCTCGTTTCGGTTGCGCTACCGGAGTCCGATCTCATTCGTATCGGTCGCTCTGAAGCGCTCCACACCTCGTCCTAAGACCAAACCCTCCACTTCGGAGGGTTTTTATATGGCCTTGTAGAGCCATAATACACAGTGCTTGACAAAAGCACGTGATTTGTTATAATAAGAATCAGAAATGATAGGTAGTACCTTGAATTTCTAACCGGCGCTGACAGCCTAAGTAATGGTCAGCTGGAGAACTCCATACCAGTCAGTATGGGTCCCAACCAGTGAAAAAATGGGAGCAACGGAGAAGATCCACATGATCTCTTTCGTCTATAACGGCGAGTTGCTGGTGTTCGGCGATATCGCGGCCGTCCAGGCCTTCTGGGATTCGGTTCGTAACTGAGTCTCGGACAACCATCGAGGGGCGCTCTCATTAGAGCCCCCTCGTTTCATCTCTTCACATCACAGGGAGACTGAGTATATATGTACACACTTGATCTTCGTCTCGATCCGTCTCAGCGGGTTTTCAACGGACTCAAGATGACACCGGTCGGTGATCGGTATCGTCTGGACACACCACTTGACAGTGCTGTTGTGATTGTGGCGACGAATCTGCTGGAGGTGCTCAAAACTATTCCCAAAGGAGAGCGTGACAGGCTCGTGATCACTGGGGCAGTCCCTCCGCAGCTTTTGCTCACTGCACAAGCGATGCTTGGTCCGCATTTTCGGACCATTGAGTTCTTTGACGGAGCACGGAATGTAACGATCACCATTCCTACTCCGCCCGATGATCACCAAGGTGATCCTGAATAATTCCTCGCGCCATAACATGGCGCGAGTTTTTATATACACGCTAGCCTTGACGTTGTGGGGTTTCGGAGTACCATTTCGTATTGGGTCTGTACCCTATGAAATCACACAGCAATGGGCTCTCTTCCCAGCCTTCAAGGGGAAGAAAAACAGCCAAGGTTTGCCTCGCAAACCTTGTTCCTCGGTCCGAAGTTACCACCAAACACTTCGCGGAGATCGATCAGGCAGCGTTCATGATCTACTGCATGAGTCCGGAGTCGGGCAAGGGCAGGAAAACGGGACGCATCTTCTCGGTCTACGATCTCTTGCAGATCCCGGCGTTCATGAGTCCCCAGGCCCAACGCACGGTTCGGGAACTCGGCAGGGTCGCGGTCNAGCGTGCCTACATGATCTATCGTCGCTTCTTGAGCCTCAAGAAGTGCCGTGGAGATGTCAGGATCCATGATGCCATCACCGCAATCGAGCACTCGGGTCTCAAGCGTCGCTTCGCGAACTTCATGTCCAAGGCGAAGGCGCTCATGCGACGCCTCTCGACGCTCTCGGCCAGGTTCCGTGCCGCGTGCAAGCAGTATGGTCCCGAGCGCATCCTCGACGGTTTCGTGAGTACGATGCCGCCCTGGGTCGTCTCGCCGGCCTGAGGTTTTCCCCGCACACACAAGCCGCTCCTTCCGGAGCGGCTTTTTTATACTCTCTCTGTGACAAAACAATCTATGCTCGTCGTGTGTTTTCTTGAGAAAGTCGGGTGAGGACGCTGTCGAGGGTGAGTTGGCCTACCTGACCATGATCACGCGACTCGAGTGTTACCGCCTGTGCCTCGATGTCTTTGTCACCGATGATGATCGTGTACGGGATCTTGAGCGTCTTCGCTTCACGAACCTTCTTTCCAAAACCCTGCGCAGAGAGATCGAGATCGACACGGAGACCACGCGTTTCAAGTGCCTTTGCCACCTCACGGGCTTTGTCTTCGTGGTGTTCACGTACGGGAACAACTTTGACCTGTGTCGGTGAGAGCCAGAAGGGGAGGTTGCCAGCGGTGTGCTCGATGAGTATCGAGAGGAATCGCTCGATAGACCCCATGATCGCTGCGTGGATCATCACGACGCCTTCACGCTCGCCTTTTTCGTTGGTGCACTCGAGTCCGAACCTCTTTGGCATATTGAGGTCGAGTTGAATGGTTGCGACCTGCCACTCACGACCGAGCGCATCTTTTGTCATAAAGTCGAGTTTTGGACCGTAGAATGCAGCCTCGCCTTTACCATCGATCGCATCCACTTTTTTCTCGGCGATGATGTCAGCGAGCAGTTTTTCAGAGAAAGCCCAGAGCGCCGTGTCGCCAAGATATTTTTCTGGGTGATCGGGATCGTGGCGAGAGAGGCGAACTTTGAGATCAAAGCCAAACGCTGGATAAAACTCGTGGACAATATCCCAGATTTTGAGGAACTCGTCCTTGACCTGCGACATACGGCAGAAGACGTGTGCATCATCCTGTGCAAACGCACGAACTCGTGAGAGGCCGGAAAGCTCGCCTGACTGTTCGTCACGATAGCAGGTGGTTGTATTCGCGTATCGTTGAGGGAGCTCTCTGTAACTCCATGGCTTGCGAGCAAATATCTGGGTGTGGTGAGGACAGTTCATCGGCTTCATTGCAAACTCGTGCCCTTCACGAGTGGTGATTTTGAAGAGATCGTTTTGATATTTTTCCCAATGACCCGAGGTCACGTAGAGGTCTTTCTTTGTGATGTGTGGTATCTCGACTCGTTCATACCCACGCATTGAGCGAAGTGACCAGACGAACTCATCGAGGAGGTTTCGTACCGTGGTACCACGAGGTGTCCAGAGGGGGAGTCCAGGACCAACGAGATCTGAGAAGGTGAAAAGATCAAGTTCAGGGCCGAGTATCTTGTGATCACGTTTCTTCGCTTCAGCGATCATTGCTTCGTAGGACTCGAGTTCTTCCTTGGAAGCAAACGCGAGACCGTAGATGCGGGTGAGCATTGTTTTTTTCTCATCGCCACGCCAGTATGCGCCTGCAACACGAGAGAGTTTGAATGCATCTGATTTCATATCGCGTATTTCCGCGTGTCCACCACGGCATAGATCGATAAAATCACCAGACTGATAGAGAGTCACTTCCTCACCTTTGGAGACTATTTCATTGATGAGCTCAATCTTGTATGGATTCTCTGCGAATCGCCTCTTTGCTTCATCGGCAGTCACTGATATTTTTTCAAACCCTTTCCATGTCGGGAGGATTTTGCGCATGCGCTTCTCAATATCTTTGAGATCCTTGTCGCTCGGTGCCTTACCCTCTCTAAACTCGAAGTCATAGTAGAACCCGTTGTCGATAGCGGGGCCGATTGTGTTTTTTGCATCGGGATACAGTTCACCTACAGCTGCAGCGAGTAGGTGTGCGAATGAATGACGAATGTGTTCTATGGATGATGACATGGTGATGTGTATAGATGAAAAACGCCCTAGCGAATACAGGAACGAATTCCTGGGCTCGCTAGGGCGGGGACACCGCGGTTCCACCTAGATTTGTAACTTTCCTTGTTGTCTCTCAGATTAGGGCGTGTGGCCGTCTCTCTGGCCTCCGATTGGTAGTCGGAGCAATCTCTGATAGAGGTCAGTATACCACAGAGTGTCATTACAAGACGAATAAAAACCACCCTCCTGTGCACGGGAGGGTGGTCGTGGAGGCTTTTGAGCGCCGTATGTCGAGAGCGAAAAGTGCGCATGCCGGCGCGATCCGCCTACCACACCTCGCGAACACCTCCTGCGACAGCTTCAGCAGGGTACCCTGATTTTGTATGAAGCACACATGGTGCAGATGTCTTCTGGGTAGCACTATATCACGCTTTTTTATTGCAACTTCATGAAACTCTCTGCGAGGAGCGATGTCTCACCGTTTCGGTCGTTTACTTTCGCTTTCATTGCGACACAGGTGTCTGGCGCGAGGATACCTTTCCATCGCGTGTATGTTCGAGGGAACGCGACTACCTCTATCGAGCCTGTGAGATCTGCAATGCGAACAAATGCCATCTCTTCGTTTTTCTTTGTCATGATGACTCGCACTTCTTCGATGATGCCTCCGATGACGACGAGATCTTCTGCTGGAGCCTTGCCTTCCTCACGTTCTTTGTGCGCCTTTGCTTTTATTGAAGCAATGTTAACGGGTCTTTTTTCGAGTTTCTCTCTGTACTTTTCGAGTGGGTGACCGGAGATATAGAGACCGAGAAGCTCTTTTTCCCACACGAGACGCTCCTCCTGTGTTACCGGTGCGACGGTTGAGAGGTGAAGTTCTTCAGCACCAGCGATCGTACCAAAGAGCGAGTCTTGCGCGCCGTCTGATTTCTGTTGCTCTTTTGCAAACTCGAGCAGGCGATCGAGATTGCCGAACATAGCACCACGATCAGCAAACTCATCGAGCGCACCCGCTTTTATGAGTGCTTCGAGGGACTTCTTGTTGAGATTTTTGTCTTTGACTCGTGAGAGGAAATCAGAGAGTGACCGGTATCGCCCGCCTCGTTTGCGCTCCTCGATGATTGTCGTCGCGATACCCTCACCAAAATTTTTGATCGTATTGAGTCCGAAACGTATCTTCTCTCCCACACCGGGTGTGTGTGTCTCATTGGGCACAACAGCAAAATCTTCGAACGACTCGTTGACTGACGGTGGAAGGACCGGAATACCCATACGCTTGCACTCGGCGACTGATTCGGCCACTTTGTCGACATCGCCGGACTCGCTTGTGAGTACGTTGGCCATGTAGACAGCGGGGAAGTTCGCCTTGAAATAGGCGGTTTGATATGCGACACGACCGTATGATACCGAGTGTGCCTTGTTGAAGCCGTATGCGGCAAAGGGCTCAATCCATGTCCAGAGCTCCTTTGCTTTTTTCTCTGGCCACCCTGATTTTTCCACACACCCTTTGATGAATTTTTCCTTTTGCGCCGCCATCTCCTCAGGGATTTTTTTGCCGACTGCTTTTCTGAATTTGTCGACTTCACCCCACGAGTAGCCAGCCAGCTTGTGAGCCATCATGAGGAGGTCATCTTGGTACACGAGGATACCGTACGTTTTTGCGAGGATGGGTTCGAGCGCTGGGTCGAGGTAGCTGATGAGAGATGGATTGTGTTTACGCTCGATGTACTCTGGGATGAACTGTATCGGCCCAGGTCGATAGAGAGCTACCATCGCGTTGATATCATGAATCGTCGTCGGACGCAGATCTTTAAGGTATTTTGTCATACCGTCACCGTTCAATTGGAAGAGGCCGCTCGTCTCACCTCGGGCGAGCATCTCAAATGTTTTTTTGTCATCTATGGGTAGTGTGTCGATATCGATATCGATGCCGTAGATTTTTTTTACAAACCGCATGCAGTCTTTGAGTATTGAGAGGTTTTTGAGACCGAGGAAGTCAAACTTGAGAAGACCAGCCTCCTCGATTGAGTACATGTCGTATTGTGTGATGATTTTCTGTTCACCTTTTGTATCGTACTGAAGTGGGGTGAAATCGGTGAGTTCTGTAGGTGCGATGACGACACCTGCGGCATGAACACTGATGTGTCGGGCACACCCTTCGATCTTTTTTGCCATATCGATGATACGACGTGTGTCTGCATCCTCGGTGTAGAGCTTTTTAAGATCTGGGACGATCTCGAGAGCGTGATCGATGGTCATTGGAAATCCTTGTGATCCCATAGGGATGAGCTTTGCAATACGGTCACCTGTCGCGACGTCGTAGCCGAGTGCGCGACATACATCACGGACGGATCCACGTGCGGCCATGGTACCGAATGTACCGATCTGTGCGACCTTGCTCGCACCGTATTTGTGTCGAGCGTACTCAACCATCTCATCACGACGATTGTCGGCGTAATCCATATCGATATCAGGTGCAGATGGACGATCAGGGTTTAGGAATCGTTCAAACGGTATTTCATATTCGATAGGATCAATATTGGTGATACCGGCGAGATAGGTGATCATTGATCCTGAGACAGACCCTCTGATGTTTGAGAGGATGCCATGAGTCCGAGCGTATGCGAGGAGATCTGCCACTATGAGGAAATAGGGCGAGTATCCTTTGTTCTTGATGACCTCGAGCTCGTACTCGACACGTTTGACGATCTCAGGAGTTTGCGCGACTTTTCGTCGTGCAAATCCTTGATACACAATCGCTCTTAGTGCACTGTCGGGTGTCTCTCCTGGTGGCAGTGCGAAGTCGGGAAAAACCCACTTGCCGAGTTCGAGTTCGAGCGTGCATTTTTTGGCGATACGCTCGGTGTTTTCGATTGCCTCAGGCATATCTTTGAAATACGCCTCAGCTTGTGCCTGCGAGATAAACGAGAAGTCGGCACTATCGTCATCGGTGCCGAGTTCTGAGAGATCGCGATTTGAATTGACGAGCATGAGAGTCTGCTGGGCCTGCTTGTCTTCTGGGTGTATGTAGTAGACATTTGCGCCGGCGACGAGTGGTATACCGGTCGAACGTGCGATATCTCGAGTTCGTTGCATGAGTGTCTCATGTCCATCGATGTCGGGATGATGGGTGACTTCGAGATACAAATCATCACCAAATACATTTTTGTACCAGAGTGCTTCCTCAGTTGCTTTTGCTATATCGTTGCCTTGTAATGCGAGAGTGAGTGGTCCGGTGAATGCTGATGCGATGGCGATAAGCCCATCCTTGTGTGCCATGATGAGTTCGCGATCGATGCGAGGCTTGTAGTAAAAGCCTTCGAGATATCCCTTTGTGACGAGTTGTATGAGGTTTTTGTACCCAACTTCATTTTTTGCGAGGAGAATGAGGCGCGTTCGACGTGAGTCGATACCAGATTGTTTATCACCACGAGAGCGGGGTGCGACATATGCATCGATACCGATGATTGGTTGGATACCTGCACCCTTGCATTCTTTGTAAAACTCGATTGCGCCGTAGAGGTTGCCGTTGTCTGTGAGCGCGAGTGCTGGTGCGCCATCTGCCTTGGCAGCTTTTACAAGATCGGATATTTTTGGCAACGCCGAAAGAAGAGAGTAGTGCGAGTGAGTGTGAAGGTGGATGAATCGAGTCATGATAATCAGAACGTCGAGGACAGAGCCTCACGATCAATTATGCTGATGAGAATAGTATACGTCATACTCCCAGCTTCACCTAATCTCGATATATACTAGGTACATGACGACTGGTGCTTATGCTAGGAATACACAAGGCTTTACCCTCATTGAGCTTCTCGTGGTGATTTCTATCATCGCGCTTTTGTCGAGTGTGGTACTTTCATCGGTGAATAGTGCCCGTACAAAGGCTCAGATTGCAAAGGCGCGACAGGATATGGTTCTCTTTGCGAAAGCCGCAGTCATTGCACAAGGTGAGGCAGACAAGACACTGCTTCAGATATCTCAGGGCAGTGGCTCGACCATTCCAAACTGTAGCCGATGTGCATGTTCTGGCACAGTCGCGAATACGTCAGGTGTATGTTATACGAATTGGATTGCAGTGCGTAATGCTGTCTAGTCAAATACTAGTGGCCTTGTGACTGGCCTCACCTCTATTGACAGGGATCCCTGGGGTTCTCCGTATGGAGTCGATGAAAACGAGGGGGAGGGCGGTCCATCGGACTGCCGATTAGATAGCATACTATCGTACGGACCAAATGGTGCCACAGGTGGGGGTGATGATTTCTCTATTGATATACCACTTAAGAAGCAGCCGTGTCCGTAATCACTTACATTGTCGGGATAGACGAGGTTGGACGAGGGCCACTCGCGGGTCCGGTTGTACTCTGTGCTTGTGCGGTGCCAGTCGATTTTGATTTCTCTTTGCTTGCGGATATACGTGATTCAAAAAAACTTTCAGAAAAGAAGAGGGAAGAGTGGCACACTGCGCTCATTGAGCTTGGACGCACACAGGGTCTTAATTATGCCCTCGCGTCAGTCGAGGCGGATGAGATTGATACGATCGGTATTGCACGTGCAATAGAGAAGGCGGTAGGCCAATGTCTCGATACGCTCAAGCTTCCACCAGATGTGGTCGAGGTTCGTCTCGACGGATCACTCAAAGCACCGAAACAGTTCATACACCAGCGCACAATCATCAAAGGGGATGAAAAAGAACCGATCATCTCTGCGGCTTCTATCCTCGCCAAGGTGATGCGTGACCGGTACATGGTTGACATATCTTCCCAGTATCCTGAGTACGGTTTTGGACAACACAAAGGATATGGTACTGCGACACATATCCGTGCTATCCGGTCTCATGGACCTTCGCCACTACATCGAAGGACGTTTCTCTCATCCATTCTCACATCTCACACATAGCAAGGGCCTCAATAATTGCCTTTTTTCACTATTTCGGATATAGTGCTAGGCCTATGGTAGTACGAATGAGATCAACGAGGTCGCACACAGGCAACAGGCGCTCACATCACGCGCTCAAGGCTCCTGCGATCTCAAAACAAGACGGTGTTGTCCATATGCGCCATCGCGCATCTCTCGTCACTGGCAAGTACAAAGGCATCGTCGTTATCGACGTTGAAAAGAAGCTTGCAAAGAAGACGAAGAAGGCGAAGGAGGCATCGACAGCTCGATAACTTGTGTTTTCACTCCGTTTTCCCTTGCCGGGCGAAGACGGGAATGAGAGAATAAGTTCATCCTATGGCTAATAGGCACCTTGCAAGGTCAGTTGTCCTTCAGTCCCTCTTTGAGGGCGATATGCGCGCTATGAGCGAAGAGGCTCTCCTCCTCGCAGTGCGTCGCAATGCAGCAGAGTTTGCACCAGGGGTGTCTGATTCGTCGTTCATGGAGACGCTTGCAAAAAACGTTCTCGCCAAGCGCCCAGAGCTCGACATGATTATCACAAAGGCTGCTCCAGACTGGCCAATAGATAAGATATCAGCAGTTGATCGCAACATCCTTCGTCTCGGTCTCTACGAACTCCTCTTTGCTGATCGCACTGAAGTTCCAGCGAAAGTGGCTATCAACGAGGCGATCGAGCTCGCGAAAGGTTTTGGTGGTGAGAATAGTGGCAAGTTTGTAAACGGTGTCCTCGGATCGGTATACAAAGAGCTCGGTGAGCCAGGTAAAGACGCAGTTTCAAAGAAAAAGGACGAGAAGTTCAACATTCCTTTCGAAAAGATGCCGATCGTAAAACTCGGTGGCGCGATCGTCTACGCGCGACATGAGGGTAGGGTGTATCTCGCTCTTGTGCACGATGTGTTTGGTCGCTGGACCTTGTCAAAGGGATCACTCCCTGATGGCGCAGATGTCAAAGAGGGCACTATCGCAAAGATTCGCGAAGAAATTGGTATTGATATCACTATCAAGAAGGAGGTGGCATCAAACGAGTATGTCGCGACACATCCGGAAAAAGGCAAGATGAGGAAGCAGGTGACGTATTTTCTCGCTGAGGCAACGTACGGTCCACTTACGCTCAAGGAGACCGGAGGGCTTGATAAGGCACAGTGGTTTCCTGTTGATGAGATTGCAGACCTCAATTTTTATGAAGACATGCTGCCGGTGATTACCAAGGCGATTACAATGATACCCAAGAAATAGGGGTGTGTGGCCGTGGCTTGCGCCACGGCCCATTTCGTATAGAGTACATGATCATGGCAGATATTGATTTCAAAACATTTGAACAGAAGGCGGGGGTCACATTTGATGATCCGTCGCTTCTCAAACAGGCTTTTACCCACCGCTCGTATATCAACGAGAACAAGGCGTCAAAGCTTGCGCACAACGAACGTCTCGAGTTTCTCGGTGACGCTGTGCTTGAGCTTGTGGTGACGGATTTTCTCTTTGTTCGCTATCCGGACAAACCGGAGGGCGAACTCACGACGTATCGATCAGCGTTGGTCAACGCGGTGACTCTCTCTGAGGTTGCTTCCAATCTCGATATGAACGACTACCTTCTCCTTTCTCGCGGTGAATCAAAAGATGTTGGTCGGGCTCGCCAGTTTATTCTCGCTAACACAATCGAGGCGGTTATTGGTGCCATCTATCTCGACAAGGGCTACGATGAAGCCGAAGATTTCATCAATAGGCACATACTCAGGTTTGCAGACAAGATGATTGCTCGTGGTAATCTCGTCGATGCAAAGAGCGCGTTTCAGGAGAAGGCACAGCAACACGAAGGTATCACACCGTCGTACAAACTCATCCGTGACTCAGGACCTGATCACGACAAATCATTTACTGTTGGTGTCTACATTGGCAAGGAGAAGGTAGGTGAGGGAGAAGGCAAGTCGAAACAAGAAGCAGAGCAAAATGCTGCTCAGCGTGCCATCGAAGCCAAGGGGTGGGCCTAATATTTGTTGTTTTGTGTGCGATTGGTAGAATGACTCTATGAAAAGAGGCTTTACTCTCATAGAACTTCTGGTCGTCATATCGATCGTATCGCTTTTGTCCTCCGTCGTACTCTCTTCACTCAATACTGCTCGAGAAAAAGCTCGTATTTCTGCTGGTCTACAATTCAACGCGCATACATACAAAGCATTTGGTGCCGACGCAGTCCTCATATGGGATTTTGATGAATCATCTGGAACAGTGACTGATTTGTCTGGGAACGGTAACACAGGGACACTGCAGAACGGAGCGTCGCGGTCGACTGACTCTCCGTATAACAGAGGTTCGTCAGTGAGTCTCAATGGTTCAACACAGTATGTATCCGCACCGAACTCGACGAGCCTCAATGTGACTGGTCCTATCACACTCTCTGCATGGATAAAACCGACAGCGATAGGGGGTGATTACAAGGTTGTGATGGCAAAACGAGTTAATTCAAACCCTACTAGTTACGAGTTATATCTTGGAAACAATGACGGTGTTCTTTCGTATTATAACGGTACACAATATCGCAGTACGTTTGTTCCAAAGACAAATGTATGGACACACGTCGCGGCGACGCTAAACAATGGCAGACTCACTCTCTACGCAGACGGTAAAGAAGTGTATTCTGCGACTGGTGTTACTGGTCCCACGAGTACGACGGGTCAGTTTGCTGTCGGTGTGGCTGGTAGTTATGTTGCCGAATATTTTCAGGGATTTATCGATGATGTGCGTGTGTATACACAAGCGATTACCGCCGATCAGATCCAATCAATATACGCGTATGGTGTGCACCGTATAGAACTTGCCGGTAATCCTTAGCACACGCTAAGTGATGATATACTTGAGGTATATACACTACGGCTGACTCTCCATGTATCTGAAATCGCTTGAGATCTCCGGCTTCAAATCATTCGCCAAGAAGGCGGATATTTCATTCAATGCGCCCATTACAGCGATTGTTGGTCCCAATGGTTCAGGTAAATCAAACGTCGCTGAGGCGTTCCGTTTTGTGCTCGGCGAGCAGTCGATGAAATCGATGCGAGGTCGAAAGACCGAGGATCTCATATTCAATGGTGGTGAGTCGTCGCCACGTGCGAATCGTGCGTCAGTCAAACTCGTGTTCGATAATACAAAGCGACTTCTCAATATCGATTTTGATGAGGTATCGATTGAACGCGTCATTCACCGTGACTCACTCTCAGAATATCTCATCAATGGAACGCAGGTGAGGCTCAAGGACGTGATTGAGCTTCTCGCCGGTGCACACATCGGTTCCTCTGGTCACCATATGATTTCACAGGGTGAGGCGGACCGCATCTTGAATGCCAATGTTCGTGAGCGTAAAGAAATGATCGAGGATGCGCTTGGTTTGAAGATTTACCAGTACAAGCGCGAAGAGAGTGAGCGAAAACTCGAGAAGACTCGTGAAAATATGGACAAGGTCGAGTCTCTGCGTAAAGAGCTCGCTCCGCATTTGAAGTTTTTGAAAAAGCAGGTTGAGAAAGTGGAGCGTACTATCGCGCTCCGTGAGGAGCTCACGACACTCTATCGCGAGTACCTCTCGCGCGAGACCGCCTATATAGCAGAGACGGAAAAAGAGATTGCCCAGCAGACCGCGCGTCCAAAAGCAGAGCTCGCTCGTCTCGATGCTGAACTCGTCGCTGCAAAGAAGGTGCTCGATGAGGCACAACATGAGAATAAAAAAGTGACTGAGCTCATGTCTCTTCAGGCGACACTCAAGACTGCGCGTGAGGCACGCGATGAGGCAGTCCATGCGATTGGTATGATCGAAGGTGAACTCGCATCACTCGAGCGCATGTATGCTCGCGAGAAGTCGGCATCATCTGCCGAGGTGGTGTCCATCGAGTTCGCGCGAGTCAAATCTCTCGTCACTCGTATCGAAGAGCTTTGCGCTGAGCTCGGTTCGGTCGCGGAGCTCGGTGGTGTTCGCGCCGTCGCTTCAAAGATCCGAGAGTCCCTCGCATCATTTATGGAATCGACGAGGAATGCTCGCGCAGAGAGTCGAGTCGTTGAGCTCGAACATGATATTGCTCGGCTACGCGAGAGGCGCGAGACGGGAGCACGGGAGAGCACGGCACGAGAGGCGGAGCTCGCTCGCATCATGAAGCAATACGAAGAACTTGAGCGGGCTATAGAGAAGGAGAAGGATAGTTCTCGTGATGCCGAAAAGGCGGTATTCCGCATCGTTGCAGAACAGAATGAGTTGCGTGGCACACTCTCAGTCCTTCGAGTGCGAGAGGATAAACTCAAACTTGAGAAAGAAGATCTGCGTCGCGAGATAGAAGAGGGCGCGGTGCTCATCGGCCGTGATGTGTATCAGTACGAGTCTCTCACAACACCGTATCCTGCCGAGGATCGACAGGTACAGGAGGAGCGCAGGAAACAACTCGAGAAGATCAAAGTGAGACTCGAGGATTCTGGCGGACCGTCTCCCGATGAGGTCATGAAAGAGTGGAAGGAGGCATCAGAACGAGATGAATTTTTAGCAAAAGAACTTGCTGATCTCTCGAGATCGGCCGAGTCGCTCACGACACTCATATCTGATCTCGCGCAGAAGCTCGAGACATTGTTTGCTGATGGTATCAGCAAGATCAATCATCAGTTCAAGGAATTTTTTGCCCTCATGTTTGGTGGTGGAGATGCATCTCTTGTCGTGGTCGAGGAGAAAAAACGAAAGCGCGTATCATCTGAGGAGCTCGCTGAGCTCGGTATCGAGGCGTCTCCAGACGATACAGACGAGGAAGAGGAGACTGATCTCGGCGTTGATATCAAGGTCAATCTTCCGCGAAAAAAGATTCGTTCACTCGAGATGCTTTCGGGCGGTGAGCGCGCACTCACTTCGATCGCACTCCTTTTTGCTATGTCGCAGGTCAATCCTCCGCCATTTATCATCCTCGATGAGACCGATGCTGCACTCGATGAGGCTAACTCGAAAAAGTATGGAGATATGGTCGAAAACCTCGCTCGCGTCTCTCAGCTCATTGTCATCACACACAACAGGGAGACCATGTCTCGCGCTGGTGTCCTCTATGGTGTCACCATGGGCCGGGAGGGGTACTCCAAGCTCCTCTCGATTGCATTCAACGAAGCGGTCGCGGTCGCGAAATAACGTTGCGCTTTGTGTGTCTTGTGGATAGGATACGCAGAGGAGCACTATGATACTCAGATTTAAGCAGATCCCCCTCGGTGGGGAGTTTGTGTTTGTGGCACATGGTATAGAACATATTGGACGCAGAATACGACCGGTTCGTGTTCTCTCAAAGGACCGCAATCGTTTTCTCCGTGTGAACGCCCTCCTCATTCCTCGTGAGAAGTGGTTCCATGGATCAGATGGTATACTCGCGTGCATACCGCGTCGCCACCGAGTTCGTCTCGCCGCCTAAGTATGGGCGGTTTTTTATTTGCAAAATAGGCGCAGGTGAGTATAGTGGAAAACAGAAAACTATCTACTTATGAAAATGGAAATGTTCTTCAGGGATGTGAATTTAGGTGAACGGTTTGAGTTTCATTCTCAGATCCTTGCTTGTGAGGCAGTGAAGGCCGCAGAGGTGACCGTAACGCTTCCGGACGGCAAATCAAGGAAGTCCAATTTTGTGATTATTAAGATACTTTGGAATACTGCGAATACGTTCGATCGCAAGCCCGGTGATTATGAATGGTGTCCCCCCGAAGGCATTGTCATCACCGATCGCACACTCCCTTCGGGTTCCTAACCGCTTCGGCGGTTTTTTATTTGACAACGTGTTTTTGTGTTGTATTATCAAATCTAGGTATGAAACTCGTTCCTTTTTCAGATGTATTGCCGAGGCATTTTTTTGCACTTTCACCTGATGTGGGTGAGGGTCCGATTCTCACGAGGCTCGCTCGTCCGAGGAGAAACGGTCGAGGCGCCTGGTGGAATGCGTTGTCTGACAGTGGAATACGGTATCAAGTGAAAGACGGATGTCCCTGCTACGTCGCTGACGATCAGCCCACCACACCGAGCCCCGCATGAGGGGCTTTTTTATATCTATACGAGCGCGTAGTCGAGTGTCTTTCGGTCGAGGTCAGCTCCGACGACTTTGAATCGTACGGTGTCACCGAGTGCGTAGCGTTTCTTTGTCTTTTCGCCGACAATAGCGTATTCCTTCTCTATGAGTGTGTAGTAGTCATCGGTCATGTTGCGTAGCGATACCATGCCTTCTGATCGAGTTTCTTTGTCTTCGACATAGATACCCCATGCGGTCACACCAGAGATAGTGCCTTCGTAGATTTTACCGACACGTTCCATCATGTACTCGACTTGCTTGTACTTTATTGATGCGCGTTCTGCTTCTGCGGCACGTACTTCTTTCTCCGAGTTCTCATCAGCGATTCTCTGGTAGAGGGCGATTTCCCCTGGGGCGATAGTGCCGCCTTTGAGTTCGCGCTCGAGGAGTCGGTGGACGATGAGGTCGGCGTAGCGTCTGATGGGAGAGGTGAAGTGTGTGTAGTATTCAAATGCGAGGCCGTAGTGCCCGATATTTTTTGTTGAATAGACTGCCTTTGCCATCGAGCGGATGGCCGCTGTCTTGATGAGCGATTCCTCAGCTTTTCCCTCGATTCGGGTGAAGAGCGCTTTCAGGTCTTTGACCGAAACACCGCGTTTTGTGATGGGGAGGACGTGCCCGAGAGCGCGGACAAGAATGGTGAGATTTTCGATCCGATCCATGACCGGTGCGTCGTGGATGCGGTAGAGAAATGCTCCACGTTTCTGATCCATGGCACGTGCCATGAATTGTGCCACCTCCCGGTTGGCGAGGAGCATGAATTCCTCGACGAGTTTGTGGGTATCTGTGCGAACTTTCTTTATGATACGGATCGGCTTACCTTTTTCATCGAGCTCAAATTTGATCTCGTCTTGTTCGAAATCAATGGCGCCCTTGTCTTCCTTTTCTTTTCTGAGTTTTTTGGCGATTGAGTTTAAGATAGTGAGTTCGGTGTGGAATTCACCAGCTCCTTTGTTGAGTACTTCCTGAGCATCCTCATAGGTGAATCGCTTGTTTGAATGCATGATCGTCTTGCCGAACCATCGATCGTGGATTTTCCCGTGTGTATCCATGACGAAGATAGCAGAGAACGAGAGTTTGTCTTCCTGTGGGTTGAGTGAACAGAGATCGTTTGAGAGTACTTCGGGGAGCATTGGTATGGTGCGATCGACGAGGTAGACAGAGAAGCCACGCTCGCGCGCCTCTCGATCGAGTGCGGTTCCCTCACGGACGTAGTGCGACACATCTGCGATGTGGATACCGATCTCGTAGCGCCCAGCACCGAGATCTCGTACGGAGAGTGCATCATCAAAATCTTTTGCATCGACGGGATCGATGGTGAATGTCGTCGTATCTCGTATATCGCGCCGGCGAGCGATTTCCTCAGGAAGAATCGTTTTTTCTTTTTTTCCTATCTCTTCCGCCTCACGTGTCACTGCTGGGGGATAGTCGTACGCGATGCCGCGTTCGAGTACGATTGCCTTGATCTCGGCGTTGTGTTCGCCGTGTCGTCCGATGACGTCGAGTACACGACCTTTTGGGTATCCAACCTTTTCATCCCATGAGGTGATCTCGATGTATACCTTGTCTCCTCCGGTTGCGTTTTTTGCTTCGTCGCGTGGGATGAGTACGTCTCTATAGAGACGTTTGTCATCGGGGATGAAGGCAAAACCCTTCTCTGTATCTTCGAGTGTGCCAGCAAAACGCATTTTTGCTCGACGTATGATACGGACGACCTCTGCGGTCTGGCGAAACTTGTCTCGTTTTGGCAAAAGACGCACCTCGATTTCGTCTTTGTGGAGGGCGGTATGGAGGAACTCGGACGGTATCTCGATGTCCTCGGTGAAGAGCGGGTTCTCTAGAAACCCCACACCTTTTGAATTGACCGATACGATACCGGTGAGGCGTTCTGGCTTGTCGGCACCCTTATGACTTTTTGCGGCTTTCATAGACCGGCTTACTATAGCAGAAAACCTGCTTTTGTCTTATGGGATCGGCTCGAAATTGACGTTTTTTTGATCGTTTGCTAGTATCATGACCTATGTTAATGATTCGATTGCAGCGCGTAGGACGCATCAATGTCCCAACATTCCGTGTCGTACTCACGGACTCAAAGAACTCGACCAAGAGCGGTAAATTCCTCGAAATCCTCGGCACGTATGATCCTGTGAACGATGTGAAGGAGATCAAGGCAGATCGGGTCAAGTACTGGATTTCGGTTGGCGCACAACTCTCAGACACTGTGCATAACTGGCTCATCGACAAGAAAGTGATTCCAGGCAAGAAGGTCAACAAGCTCCCGAAAAAGAGCCCGATCAAGAAGGAGGGTGAGACCCAGGCAGCGGGAGCACCAGCTGGTGCAGCAGAGGCTCCAAAGGCCTAGATACGAGACATCCGCCCCTCTGGCGGATGTTTTGTTGCATGGTAGAATGGACACGCAGTCGTGATACTGCGTTAGTCCGTAACGAAAACGACATGAACGAAAAAGACGCTCAGTTTCTCGATACTCTTATCAAGTCGCTCGTGGACAATCCGAATGACGTCAAGATAGTGCGCACCGTCGATGAGATGGGCGTACTACTCACACTCGATGTCAATCCGGCTGATATGGGTAAAATCATCGGCAAAGAGGGGAATACCGCAAAAGCTATTCGCACCCTCTTGCGCATCGTCGGTATGAAGAATAATTCTCGAGTCAATCTCAAGATCAACGAACCAGCAGGCGCCGCTCCTCGCGTGACCAAGGCTTCCAAGACAGTGGACGAGGCGATGGCAGACCTCAATCTCTAATGCGATTCCGCCTCACTTATCGAGGCGGTTTTGCTTTGTACATCAACCTATGACAATTGCCCTCCAACATCTCGCTCACAATCTCCGCACAGGCGACCTCTCATCTGTAGAGTCGAGTAGGGAGGTGTTCGAACATTCAGCTGACGATATCGCGCGTCTCGAGCTCATGGAGATTGCAAAACAGTCGATTATTTATCACCTCAAATTAGGTGACGCGCAGACCGCGCGAAAAATTGCCACCCTCTTTGATATTCCGGGAAATATGTTTGAAGACACGATCGTACAAGCAATCCTCTCAAGCTTCCGCGAGGGTGATACCGAGACTGTCCGTCGGTTGAAAGGCATGGTACCACTCTCTGCACGTCTTGAGGCAGAGATTGTCGCGTACTGCTGTACGTGGTCAGGCAGTGCCTGCGAAGAGATGCGCACGGTTCTGGCCTAGAGCACCCCTCTGGTTGCCTCCCGGCGAAAAACAGGTAGTCTTACGACATGACATTTCACGTCGTTGCATTGTTTCCCAGCGCATTCGACTCGTATCTCGGCGAGTCTATACTCAAACGCGCCATCGAAGACAAGAAAGTAAAAGTTGTATTCTACAACCCACGTGACTATGCGTACGACAAGTGGAATAGGATCGACCAGAAACCGTATGGTGGTGGCCCGGGCATGGTCATCCAAGCGCTTCCTGTCGCGCGTGCAATCGAGCGTGCAAAAAAAGCCGCTGGTAGGAAGAAGGCGAAAATCATATTTTTTAGCCCGAGCGGAAAACAGTTTGATACTCCGTATGCGAAGAAGATTGCGAAATCCTATGACCACATCATCTGTGTATGTGGTCGGTACGAGGGTATCGATGCTCGTGTACGACGGATGTTTACGATGGATGAGGTCTCGGTCGGTCCGTATGTACTCACTGGTGGCGAGTTGCCAGCCATGATCGTCATGGATTCGATCTCGCGACAGGTTGAGGGTGTGCTCGGCAACTATGATTCGCGCGAGGAGGAGCGGATTGCATCTCCCGATGTCTATACTCGCCCAGAGGTTGTGACGTACAAGAGCAAGAACTATCGTGTACCGAAGGTGCTTCTCTCTGGTCATCGCGCGCGGATCGATGAGTGGAAAAAAGGCAGAATGAAACCTCGGGGCTAAACGAGAGGTTGTAGAGAGGCGAAAGGGTCGAGATATAATAGAATAGAAAGGACGGAGAGGATCTGAAAGGTGAGGTGTCGGGTTATGAGACCGATACTGGATACCGGGATGGCCTCTCTATGGCCCTGTGTGGCCAACATCATATCTAGAGTGAAATTTGCTGAGTATGAGCATATGAAGGATGAGGAGATTCTGGCGCGATCATTTTCGCACCCAGCTCTCTTCGAGGTGCTCGTCGATCGACATGAGGTAGCATTCCTCAGAAAGGCGAGAAAGATCGTCCGATCCGATGAAGCGGCACAAGATGTCGTTCAGGATACGTTTGTGAAGATCTATATGTACGGCAAGAAGTTTCGACCGGTCGAAGGCGCGCAGTTCACCTCGTGGGCGTATCGTATCCTCATCAACACCTGCTATGCCTGGTACAAAAAAGCAAAGCGGGATCGTGAGTTTACGACGGTGTTTGACGAGGAGCTCGAGGCAGTCATCCCCGATGACGCAGGCAAGGAGAGTGGGTCAGAGGATCGACAATACATACTCTCACTTGTCGATCGACTCCCTGATACCTTTGCTCGCGTGCTTCGACTCTATGTCATTGAGGGTATCAATTACCGCGAGATAGCCGAACGAGAGGGAGTGACTGAGGGCGCGGTCAAGACTCGTGTGCACCGCGCAAAGGAGATGCTCCGTGAACTCGCAAAAGATATTACGTATTAATTAATCATTCAAATCACTATGGCAGAACTCAAAGATCACGTCATGAGGAGGGTGTACGCCATCTATGCGTTTCGCATGGTGGTGCCCAAGGTGGCGGTACTCACCGTCGCGCTCTTCGCGCTCAAGTATTTTGTCTCATTTGTCGATGTGTTTAGGAACATGCCATCTATCGGAGAGGTCGCTCGATCAATGGCATTTTTCTGGAGCGCCTTTGTCCACACCGATATCATCGTACAGGTATCACTTGTCGCAACTCTGGTCGTTCTCACGCTCATGATCCGCGACATCACCCGCAATATGCGCATGATGACGCTCGCGTGGGACTAGTCGAGGACGTATAATGAGAGCGTTATTCACGTAGCATCGGCTCTCATGTACAAAACTCTCTCAGTGGCACTCATCGCGTTCGCGCTTGTCGCGATCTCTCCGAGTACCGCACACGCGGCGTGGTGGAACCCATTTTCATGGGGCATATTCAAACGTCAGGCGCAGGAAGTGCCTGAGCCACGTCCTATCGACATTGCTTGCACCATGGATGCGCGACAATGTCCCGACGGATCCTATGTCGGTCGTGTCGCACCTTCGTGTGAGTTTGCTCCGTGTCCGACGACCACTCCGACAACAACCGCGCCGGGATCAGCCAAGCCATCAGCTACTCCTCCAGTCTCACGACCGGTCGTACCAACGCCACCGGTATCAAAGCCG
>DIYB01000026.1:19033-21460 GCA_002428865.1 Patescibacteria group bacterium UBA6065 | reverse complement strand
ACTCCGTCGACAAGTACGCGTCCAGTCGAGGTGCCAGTGATGAAACTCGCTCGGGCATTTACCTCCGAAGGATTCGTCGCTCCACTTTCGGTAAAAAGCGGTACCGAGGTCATGTCGATTGTCGCGACACATGGCTCAACGACAGCGCTCGGTCTCTGGTATACAGACTCAGTTACGTGGCGCATCGAGTCGGATACCTTTAGATCAGGTGATTTTGCGGTCGCAGTCTACTCAGGCAATCGCTGGATAGAGGATGTCTCGACTGCATTTGGCGCGTCACATACGACTCGATTCTCAGGCCACGTCGCATCGGAGCCCATCTCGTTCATCATCAATAGTCGTGTGCCGAGCCGTGGCACGTTCCGTATTGTTGTCGAGAGGGTAGAAGGATCGATGAAGGGTGTCGCTACTTCATACACACTCACTGGCGTAGCCCTCGCCGGTCCTGAGTTCCGATTCTAGAGACGATACCTCGAGATTATTTCTTTGAAAGCCGCTTCTTCGGAATGCGGTTTTTCTTTTCATCAGCAATGCGCCACAGGATACGAGCTGCGTAGGTACGGTACGGAGACCAGTTTTGTGAGAGACGCTCCACTTTTTTCTTGTCTGGGAGCTGGCGCAGACCGTAGAGCTCCTTGAGGCCTTTCATGAGGCCGAGATCGCCGGCGGAAAACACGTCAGTACGTCCGAGTGAAAACATGAGTATCATCTCGGCGGTCCATGGACCGATACCTTTGACCTTGGTCAATTCTGTGATTACGGACACCTCGTCTATTTTTTTCAGATTCTCGAGCACGAGATCGCCGGAGAGTACGTGTTCTGAGAATGTGCGTATTGCACGGGCTTTTGACCCTGAGAGACCGACGCTTCGCATGACAGTATCCTCGAGTTTCAAAATTGAGCGCGCATCAAGCTTCTTGTCTGGGAAGAGGGAGGCGAATCGGTCAAAGATGGTATCAGCCGCCTTGCCTGAGAGTTGCTGACCGATGATGGTCCACACTATGTCGCGAAAGATGTCTTCGGATGGTACGAGATCGGGTACGTCGAACCGAAGCGATGCTCTGTGGAGCTTCGGATCCGCCTTCTTGAAATGCGCTTGCGCCTTTTTGTACATGCCGAGAGTATAGCAGGGATTTTACCTTGCACTTTTATATCCACGACGTACCATTTAGGTATGAATCGAATCATTCTCATCGCATTTCTGGCTTTCGCTATACCACAAATCACTTTCGCCGCTTGGTGGAATCCTGCGTCTTGGTTTAAAAAAACTGATGCAAAAATTCAAACATCGGAAAACAAAATAAAAGAATCAGAGGATAGAGTGAATAATAGTTCAACTACTATTCAAAGTACTAAACCTGTAACTTCGAATGAAGTTAAGTTGAAGATTGATCCAACTACAAACATTGTTGCTCCAACCGAAGATTTGGAAGTCAAGTTGCAAAAAGAGATTCTTGAGATAAGAAAGCGAGTAGAGGCTCAATTGAAGATTGATGCAGAAAAAACACAAGCCCAAATACCCCCAGATAAAACAAACCAACCAACGTTGCAAGAAGAAAATACCAACATAGATCCGATAGATATTCTGACAAATGAGCTTAAGAACAAGGTTTTCGCTATAAATCAACAGATTGTTTATTTAAGAGCAAAATACCTTGAAGATGTGAACAAGATAAAAAACCATGAATATTATTCTGATGATTCAGAGTCTATTATCACCGGTCGGATAAATATATTGACTGATAATGTGAATCTGGAAATAGAAAAATTAAAACTAAAAATTGAGCAACTGGATTTCTATTATCGTGGAAAAATAGAACAAATTCGTATGGAGCGTGGATACATAAAAACTCCACAAAACACGCCAACTAATAATTGTCCGGATATATCTGGTTTTAAGGGTACAAAAACAATTAAGGAAGGTTGCAATACATCAGCATAATTTAAAGCTTGACATCCTGGGGCATATCACTATACTTAACCCCACTTCAACGCGAGATTGTGTTACGGGGGAAACACGAAGTATTTACAAGGATGGAGACCTAAAAAACCTTTAGGAATCCTGGTTCACACGTCCTTTTTCTTGCGAAAGATCTCATAAGACCAAACAAAGAACGAGAAGCGCCTTTCACCATGGGCGATTTTTGCGTTTTGTGGGTGACACGCAGGGGAGAGTACGGGTTTTATACACATACCGAAAGACAATGCAGCAGAAATATTTCAGCCGGTTCAAGGAGCCGATGGTTGAGGTGCCAGACCTCGTCCTCGCTCAGACCGAGTCATTCAAGTGGCTCGTTGAGAAGGGTCTCGCTGAGCTCTTCAAGGAGTTCTCGCCGATCAAGGATTATTCAGAGAAAAAGTTCGAACTCTCGTTCGTCGGATTTGAGCTCGCAAAGCCAAAGTATGGCGAGCACTATGCCAAGACAA
>DIYB01000026.1:16797-18815 GCA_002428865.1 Patescibacteria group bacterium UBA6065 | reverse complement strand
AAGCTCTCATACGAAGCGCCGCTCAAGGTTCGTATCAAGCTCAAGAACAAGCTTCTTGATTCGTCGAAGGAGCAGGAGATTTTCCTCGCGGATTTCCCGCTCATGACCGATCACGGTACGTTCATCATCAATGGTATTGAGCGTGTCATCGTCCCTCAGCTCGCTCGTTCATTCGGCGTCTTCTTCACTTCTGATGAAGTCAAAGGCAGGACCGTCTTCGGTGCAAAGGTGATTCCGGCTCGCGGTGTCTGGCTCGAGATAGAGACTGACAATGATGGTACCCTCTATGCTCGTATCGATCGCAAGAGGAAGTTCATGGTGACCTCACTCCTCCGTGTCCTCGGTGCAAAGACTGATGCCGAGATCCTCGCTCCGTTTGCAAAAGACGAGGCGGCGCAGAAGGTGATGAAAGCGACGTTGGCAAAAGATACTGCCAAGAGTGTCGATGAGGCATACATCGAGATCCACAAGAGGCTCCGTGATGGCGATCTCGCGACTGTCGACAACGCCCGCGAATTCGTCAACGCATTGTTCAAGGAGGATCGTTATGATCTCTCTCGTGTCGGCCGTTTCCGCTTCAACAAGCGTTTTGAGAAGCCAATGGACGAGAAATCACTCGAGCGAAAGACTATCGACTCAGGAGACATCTCGATCATCCTCAGTCACATCATCCATCTCAACAACAACACTGATTCGCTCGCTGATGATATCGATCACCTCGGTTCACGCCGTGTCCGATATGTAGGTGAGCTCATGCAGCAGAAGCTCCGTGTCGGCCTCTCACAGATGAAGCGCAACATCCAGGACAGGATGTCGACCATCGAGCCAGACATCACTCAGCCGATGCAGTTCGTCTCTCCGCGACCACTCCAGGCACGTCTCAAGGAGTTCTTCACGACAAACCAGCTCTCGCAGTTTATGCAGCAGGAAAACATTCTCTCTGAGCTCGAACATCTCCGTACGCTCTCAGCACTCGGTCCAGGAGGTCTCACTCGCGAGCGCGCTGGTTTCGAGGTTCGTGACGTCCATCCGTCTCACTACGGCCGTCTCTGCCCGATCCACACTCCCGAAGGTCCAAACATCGGTCTTATTCTCCGTCTCTCGACATACGCACGTCTCAACGATTTCGGCATGATCGAGACGCCGTACGCTCGGGTCAAAAATGGCAAGGTGACGAAAGAGATCGTTTATCTAAACGCGCTTGAAGAGGAGAACTACAAGATTGCGCACGCAGCGACTCCGTATGATGCAGGAGGCAAAATTCAGGGGGACACTGTCGAAGTCCGTCAGAACGGTTCACCGTCAGTCGCGCGTCCAGATGAGGTTGACTTCATCGACGTTGCGACGAATCAGGCGTTCTCGATCGCGACGAACATGATCCCATTCCTAAACCATGATGACGCAAACCGTGCACTCATGGGATCGAACATGCAGAAACAGGCGACACCGTGTATCGTCCCTGAAGCTCCGCTTGTTGCTACTGGCATCGAGGCAAAGGCTGCAGAGTACACTGGTCGTATCATTCTCGCTCCTGAGGACGGCACGATCGCACATGTCGATGCGAATAGGATTGTGTTCAAGAACGGCAAGGGCAAGGAGACGTCATACGAACTCGTGACATTCCAGAGGACAAACGGCTTCACCTCGTTCCACCAGAGGCCGGTGGTTTCTTTGGGTGACAAGGTCAAGAAGGGTCAGGTGCTTGCAGACGCATCGACATCAGACCGTGGTCAGATCGCACTCGGACAGAACATGCTCGTCGCATTCATGTCGTGGTCAGGTGCGAACTACGAAGACGCAATCATCATCTCAGAGCGCGTCGTCAAAAACTCAAAATTCACTACGATCCACATTGAGGAGTTCGTCGTGAATGTCCGTGATACCAAGCTCGGTCCCGAGGTCACGACACACGACATCCCAAACGTCGGTGAGGGCAAACTCAAGAACCTCGATGAGGATGGAATCATCCGTATCGGTGCAGAGGTTCGTCCTGGCGACATCCTCGTCGGCAAGATCAC
>DIYB01000026.1:16313-16581 GCA_002428865.1 Patescibacteria group bacterium UBA6065 | reverse complement strand
AAAGATCACTCCAAAAGGTGAGACTCAGCTCACTCCTGAGGAGCGACTCCTTCGATCAATCTTCGGTGAGAAGGCTCGTGATGTGAAAGACACCTCAAAGAGGATGGAGGGTGGCAAGCGCGGTCGCGTCATCTCGGTCAAGGTGTTCTCACGTGAGCGCGGTGACAAGCTCGAGTCAGGCATTATCAAGAGGATCCATGTCGAGGTCGCTCAGCTCCGTACGGTTTCTGTGGGTGACAAGCTCGCAGGTCGTCACGGCAACAAGGGT
>DIYB01000026.1:15729-16058 GCA_002428865.1 Patescibacteria group bacterium UBA6065 | reverse complement strand
GATATGCCATACATGGCAGATGGTACTCCGATCGATGTTATTCTCACTCCGCTCGGCGTTCCGTCACGTATGAACCTCGGTCAGATCCTCGAGCTCCATCTCGGACTCGCGGCACACACGCTCAATTATCAGGCCATCGTCCCTCCGTTTACCGGTGCGACAGATGTCGAGATCAAGCAAGAACTCAAGAAAGCTGGTCTTCCGGAGAACGGCAAGATTCCGCTCTTCGATGGTAGGACTGGCGAGAAGTTCCAGCAGGACATCTCAGTCGGCTACATGTATATCTTGAAACTCCACCACATGGTCGAGGACAAGATTCACATGCGTTC
>DIYB01000026.1:5228-15455 GCA_002428865.1 Patescibacteria group bacterium UBA6065 | reverse complement strand
GCACAGTTCGGTGGTCAGCGTTTCGGAGAAATGGAAGTCTGGGCGCTCCTCGGTCACGGTGTGGCCCACACACTCCGTGAGATCCTCACGGTGAAGTCCGACGATATTCAGGGACGTTCACAAACCTTCGACTCGATCGTGAAGGGTGAGCGACTCAAGGCACCAAACCTTCCTGCATCGTTCCACGTGCTTCTCAATAGCCTCCGCGGTCTCGCGCTCGATGTCGAGCTCCGCAAAGATGGCAAGGACATACGATCGTCTAAGAACAAATAAAGCACTACCATGGCATATACACCACGAAACAAATCAGCTGAATTCGTCGATTTCGACACCGTAGCGCTTCGCCTCGCGTCACCAGAACGTATCAAGGAATGGTCGTTCGGCGAGGTCACCAAGCCTGAGACGATCAACTATCGTACCCAGCGTTCGGAGAAGAACGGTCTCTTCGATGAGAAGATATTCGGTCCAGACAAGGATTACGAATGTTACTGTGGCAAATACCGCGGTATTCGCTACAAAGGTATCGTCTGTGAGAAATGTGGCGTCGAGATTACCCGATCGATCGTGCGCCGTGAGCGCATGGGTCACATCGAGCTCTCGAGCCCAGTTGCACATATCTGGTTCCTTCGATCGATGCCATCAAGGCTCGGTCTTATCCTCGGTATGACGACCGCAGATCTCGAGAAGGTCATCTACTTTGCTGGCTACATCGTCACCAAGGTGTTCGATGAGGAGCGAACAAAGATTCTCAAGGATCTCGAATCAGAGTTCAAGGCGAAAGTGAAGGCGGTTCAGGACGAGAAGACCAAAGACGCTCTCAAGGAGATGTATCAGGCAGCAAAAGACGAGATCGACAGTATCTCGCTCGGTGCTGTGCTCGATGAGGTCGAGTACCACAAGTTCTCGATGAAATACGGCACACTCTTTGAGGCAGGTATCGGCGCAGAGGCTATCTACGAGATCTGCAAGTCGATTGACCTCAGGAAACTCGAGGAGAAAGTCGTCGCTGCACTCGAGACCGCAAACAGCCTCGAGAAGGAGAAGCTCAACAGGCGTCTATCGACGGTCCGTGCGATGATCCGATCCAATGTCCGACCGGAGTGGATGTTCCTCACGCGTATCCCTGTCATTCCACCAGCACTTCGACCGATGGTTCCGCTCGATGGTGGACGCTACGCAACTTCAGATGTGAACGATCTCTATCGTCGCGTGATCAATAGGAATAACCGTCTCCAGAAGCTCAAGGAGATCAATGCGCCTGACGTCATCCTCCGAAACGAGAAGCGTATTCTCCAGGAAGCAGTCGACGCACTCATCGACAACTCGATTCGCCACGGCAACTCGACAGCAGGTCAGGGTGCACAGGCTCAAAAGCGCGCACTCAAATCACTCGCAGATAACCTAAAGGGTAAGCGCGGACTTCTCCGTGGCAACCTCCTCGGTAAGCGTGTCGACTACTCGGGCCGTTCGGTGATTGTCGTCGGTCCTGACCTCGCACTCGACCAGTGTGGTCTTCCGAAGCACATGGCACTCGAACTTTTCAAGCCATTTGTTATCGGTGAACTCTTGAAGCGCGAGCTCGCATACAACATCCGTGGTGCCTCACGTCTCATTGATGACGGTATACCAGAGGTATGGGCAATTCTCGAAGACGTGATCAGGGGCAAGTACGTGCTCTTGAACCGCGCTCCGACACTCCACCGCCTCGGTATTCAGGCATTCCGCCCGGTTCTCATCGAAGGCAACGCGATCCAGGTCCACCCACTCGTCTGTACTGCATTCAACGCAGACTTCGACGGTGACCAGATGGCAGTCCACGTCCCGCTTTCTCCAGAGGCTCAGCTCGAGGCGAAGGAGATCATGGCGTCAGATAAGAACATTCTCAAGCCTGGTTCTGGTGATCCGACAGTTACGAACAAGATGCTCGACATCATTCTCGGCGTCTACTGGATGACCAAGTCAGTGAAGGGTGAGAAGGGTGAAGGTAAAATCTTTGAGTCACCTGACACCGCACTCATCGCAGCATCATTCGGTGAGCTCTCATACCGCGCAGCGATCAAGGTGATGGCTCCGGACACTGCGAAGTTTGCTTCACAGAAGGGCGTCGTGTTTGAAACGACCGTTGGTCGCATCCTCTTCAATGATGTTCTTCCTGTAGATTATCCGTTCATCAACAAAGAGGTTGATCGCAAGACGATGTCAGCAATCGCTGATGAGCTCATTGTCCGCTACGGTATTGACGCACTTCCAGGCATCCTCGACAAGGTCAAGAAATTCGGATTTGCCTACACGACGTACTCTGGCGTTACCTGGGGTATCGACGACGTGAGGACTCCGGAGGGCAAGACTGCTGTCGTCACGAAGGCGAAAGTAGAGTCTGAGAAGGTGAACGAGCAGTTCAATGATGGATTGCTCTCTGAGGAGGAGCGTATCAGGAAGAACGTCGAGATTTGGCACAAGGCCAAGAGCGATGTTGAGAAACTTATCCCTGAGTCACTCGAAGCACAGGGTTCTGTCACGGATATGGTTCGTTCAGGTGCCCGTGGCTCGATTGGTAACATTACTCAGATGGCAGGTATGAAGGGTCTCATCACAAACACAGCAGGTGAGACGATCGAGTTCCCGATTATCTCAGGCATGAAGGAGGGTCTCACTCCGATCGAGTACTTCATCACCACACACGGTGCGCGCAAGGGTCTCACTGACACCGCACTCAACACAGCACGCGCAGGATATCTCACGAGGCGCCTCTTCGATGTCGCGCAGGATGTCATGGTGACTGAAGATGATTGTGGTGCAAAAGAAGGGGTCATCGTCGGTCGTGCAGGAGCATCGGGTATGGATCTCTCGATTGCAAAATCGATTCGTGGCCGTGTCCTCGCTGAGGATGTGAAGGTAGATGGTAAGACCTTGTTCAAGAAGGGCCACCTCCTCTCAAAGCAGGATGCACAGGTTATTGAGAATGCAGGGGTTCGCGAGGTGTCGGTTCGTTCACCACTTACGTGTAGGACGCTCCACGGTGTCTGTCAGCAGTGCTACGGTACTGATCTCGGCAAGAACCATCTCGTTGATCTTGGCGAAGCAGTGGGTACTGTCGCAGCTCAGGCAATCGGTGAGCCAGGTACACAGCTCACAATGCGTACGTTCCACGCCGGTGGTACTGCATCAGTCGGTGGTGACATCACCGCAGGTCTTCCGCGTGTCGAAGAAGTCTTCGAGAAGCGCAGGCCAAAGAATCCAGCAGTCATCGCGACTGTCTCGGGTACGGTGTCGAAGGTAGTTGATCACGGCAAGGAGAAGTCGATCACTGTCATTCCAGATATTGAGGACAAGGGCAAGGGCAAGAAGTCTGGCGAGGTTGAGTACACGTTCAGCTTCCGCCGTATGCCTCTCGTCAAAATGGGTGACAAGGTGGAGAAGGGTCAGCTCCTCACTGACGGTTCTGCTGATATCGACGAGGTCTTCCAGTACGCTGGCAAAGACCGTGCGATGGAGTACATCATTCACGAGATCGGCAAGATTTACGAACTTCAGGGTGAAATGGTGTCGCGAAAGCACATCGAGATCATCGTCAAGCAGATGTTCTCACGCCGTCGCATCATCGACGCGGGTGATACGAGGTTCTCTATCGACGACGTTGTCAACACGTACGATCTCAATGCGGAAAACGCACGAGTCAAAGACCTCGACAAGAAGCCAGCAGAGTCAGAGGCGGTTGTGATGGGTATCACTGAGGTATCACTCTCACGTCAGTCATTCCTCTCAGCGGCTTCGTTCCAGCACACGACACGTATCTTCATCTCTGCAGCTATTCGTGGCACAGAGGACAAGTTGAGTGGTCTCAAGGAAAACGTCATCATCGGCCGTCTCATTCCAGCAGGTACTGGCTACGAAGGTAGTCCGAAGAAGAAGATGATCGACGCGATTCAGCCAAAGGAGAGCGCAGCGGATTTCGACGAAGAGTAGGTCGGGCGTAGGGCGCCCGGATAGTACGATGCTATGGGTAGCCATGTAGAAGACATAAAGGAGCGATTGAGCATCACTGATGTCGTCGGCTCCTACATAAAGCTCGAGAAGGCGGGCCAAAACTATAAGGCTCGGTGTCCTTTCCATACGGAAAAGACGCCGTCCTTCTATGTGTCGCCTGAGCGTGGTTCGTACTACTGTTTCGGTTGTCAGGCAAAAGGGGATATTTTCTCGTTCGTGCAGGCATTTGAAGGACTCGATTTTATGGGTGCGTTGCGAGTACTTGCTGAGCGTGCAGGTGTGCAACTCACGCGAGGTAACTGGTCAAAAGACTCAAAGAAGGAGTTGTGGCTCACCATCATGGAGGATGCGGCACGGTTCTACGAAGACATGCTCACAAGGTATGCCGAAGCACGTGCGTACATCGAAGGTCGGGGACTCTCGGCAGAGACGATCGGCGCATTTCGTATCGGGTATGCACCGAGTGAGTGGCGTCTCCTCAGAACCTATTTGAAGGAGAAAGGGTATCGTGATGAAGATGTCATTTCTGTCGGTCTCATCAAACGGTCGACATCTCCACGTAGTGGATCAGACAAGAGTGGGGGAGATCCCTACTACGATACGTTCCGTGGCAGGATCATGTTCCCGATTACTGATCCATCAGGTCGTGTTGTCGCTTTCACTGGTCGCACGCTCGACGAGGAGGCAAATCCACCGAAGTATCTCAATAGCCCTGAGACTGCACTCTATCAGAAATCAAAAGTGCTCTACGGCCTCGACCGTGCGAAATCGGATATTCGCAAACGAGATTATTCGATACTCGTCGAGGGGCAGATGGATCTCATCATGTCTCATCAATCTGGATTTACGAACACGGTCGCTGTCTCTGGCACTGCACTATCCGAAATCCAATCAGGTGATAGCGGGCTCTCACTCGTCGCGCGATTGTCAAAAAATGTGATTGTCGCTTTTGATTCAGATGATGCTGGAGTAAAAGCGACTGATCGAGCGGTGCGTATCGCGCTCTCGCTCGGCATGGATGTCAAAGTGGCGCATAGTAAGGGAGGCAAAGATCCTGCTGATATTTTGAGATCAGACAAGAATGCCTGGGCACACATCATCAAGGGTGCAAAATCATTTGTCGATTTTTCACTCGACACGTTGCGAGAGAAGGGTCTCGATGACAAGGCGTTTCGCCGACAGGTGGTGGCAAAGGTGTTGCCGTACATCGCGCTTATCGATGCATCTGCTGACCAGACGACATATGTGAAGCGTGTCTCGGATGCGACGGGCATCAAGGAGGATGCTCTCTGGGAGGAGTTGCGTACCATCACAAAGAAAACCTCCGATTCCGTTCGCTTGGTTCCGGTGCCGGCCGAGAGTACAAAGAGTGATCGTATCGATCTTATCGAGCGCAAGGTGCTCGGACTTCTCTATTCCTCTCTGTATTTCAAAGGAGACGAGACGAAGCGTCTTCTCATCGAGCGAGCAGTCGGACCAGAGCGATGGCGGGAGCTCTCTACCTTACCAAAGGAGGTTTTGTCGGAGTGTACGCTCGAGGCGGAGGTATCGTACGGCGATTCCACAGACCTCGAGCGAGAATGGCGAGAACTTCTCTTTGGTCTCGAGGAGGAATACCAGAAGAAACGCCTCGCCTTACTCCTCGACGCTCTCCATAAAGCCGAACGGGACAAACGGACAGGGGAAGCAGAAAAGGTCATGAAGGAAATCGATATCGTGTCCCGTAGAATCCAAGAGCTTAAAACATTAATAACGTCACTCTAACTATACGCCACATGCCAGCAAAAAAGATCAAAAAGTCAGCACAGAAAGCCACAAAGAAACGAGCGCCAGCTCGCCCAAAGGCAGTACAAAAAGCGAAAAAACCGAAGCCAAAGATGTCTCCAAAGGCTCGTGCCAAGGCACGTGAGCTCTCGCGCAAGGCTGATCGTCTCATCAGTCGTGGCAAGGAGCGTGGATTCGTGACGTACGATGAAATTCTCAAGGAATTCCCATCAGTTGAGGACGATATCATGTTCCTCGATGAGCTCTATAACAAGTTTGCGACTGCAGGTATCGATGTCCTCGAGTCTGGGGGCATGCTCGACATCGAGCCACCTGAGGCGCAGAACAAAAAATATTCTTTTGGCCGTGCTGGAAGTGATTCGGCGTATGATTCGATCCAGATGTACCTCAAGGAGATTGGTCAGTACCCACTCGTGACCGCTGCGCGTGAGAAAGAACTCGCAAAGAGGATCGAGGCAGGGGACGATGAAGCAAAAGGTCTCCTCGCAAAGGCAAACCTCCGTCTCGTTGTCTCGATTGCAAAGAAGTACGTCGGTCGATCTGCCGATCTCACACTCCTCGATCTCATTCAGGAAGGAAACCTCGGTCTTTTCAAGGCGGTCGACAAATTCGACTGGACCAAGGGGTACAAATTCTCGACATATGCGACGTGGTGGATCCGACAAGCGATCACTCGTGCGCTCGCTGATCAGTCTCGAACGATTCGCGTCCCAGTACATATGGTAGAGACCATCGCGAAGTACAAGCAGGTTGTCCGCAGACTCTCTCAGGATCTCGGTCGTGATCCATTGCCTGATGAGATAGCTACCGAAATGGGTCTCGATGTTGAGAAGGTCTATCAGATAGAGAAAATCGATCAGGACACAGTCTCGCTCGAGAGTCCTGTCGGTGATGATGGTGATGATGGCAAGTCGACTCTCGGTGACTTCCTCTCTGATGACAAGATCCTCTCGCCGGACCAGGAGTCGTCACGACGTATCCTCTCAGATCAGGTGCGTGGTATTCTGGACGATCTCTCGCCAAAAGAGCGCAAGATTCTCGAGATGCGCCACGGGCTAAACGATGGTATCACCCATACCCTCGAAGAGGTGGGCAAGGAGTTCGGTGTCACTCGTGAACGTATCCGTCAGATCGAAGCCAAGGCGCATGAGAAAATCCGCCAGCACGAGAAGATAAATCAGCTCAAGAATTACTAAATACAGAAAAAACCGCATCATTTCTGATGCGGTTTTTTTGTGAATAGATTATTTGACTCCGAGAAGTTCGACGTCAAATACGAGTGTTGAGTTTGCAGGGATCGCACCGATTGCACGGTTGCCGTAGCCGAGCTCAGGTGAGATGACGAGACGGCGTTTGCCACCGACTTTCATGCCTTGTATACCGACATCCCATCCTTGGATGACCTGACCAGCACCGAGAGCGAATGAGAATGGCTGACCACGATCAACTGACGAGTCAAATTTTTGACCATTGGTGAGTGTGCCGGTGTAGTGGGCAGTCACGGTGGTACCAGCCTTTGCTTCTACGCCAGTGCCGACGGTGACATCATATATCTCGAGTCCTGGTACGGTTGAAATATTATTCATCTGGGGTTGTTCTGTATTTTGAGTAGTGTTGCTAATTTGGTTTACGACTGTCTCTGGCGAGAAGATGCTTGCGATACTTCCACCGAAGAACATAAAGAGGGCGACGACGAGCGCGAGGGCGACCGCGATCCACTCTCTGATGCCGAATGGTCTCATGTGATACGTGTTAAATCTTGGTATGAACATAGTATACCGCATACATCGTATCTGGGTATGTAGTACAATATGCACACATACTAACAATACGTAACACATCGCCCGCAATGATACAGAGACTATGGAAGAAAGGCTGGAGAGGTGACAAGCCGTTGTCTATCGATGCGCTCCATCGCGCGGAACGGATGCGCATGTCGACAATTCTCAAGGAGTTTCAAGAGACGTTTGATTTTCTCGAAAATTATCCTCGCTCGGTTACTTTTTTTGGTTCGACACGGTTTGAACCTGGTCATCCATGGTATGAGCGTGCCCGCGCACTCGCGTCAAAGATCGTCAAAGAGACGGGTTATGCAGTCGTGACTGGTGGTGGCCCGGGTATTATGGAGGCAGCAAATCGTGGTGCATACGAAGTAGGGGGGCAGTCACTCGGCATGCACATCAAATTGCCAAAGGAACAGAAGCAAAATGGGTTTTTGACCGCGAGTCGCAAATTTTATTATTTTTTCAGTAGGAAAGTGGCACTTTCGTTCTCTGCAGAGGTATATATATTCTTTCCTGGTGGCTATGGAACACTCGATGAGTTTTTTGAGATCATCACGCTTGTGCAGACATCAAAAATTCCTCGCGTTCCTATCATCTGTATTGGTACTGAATTCTGGGGTGAGGTCCGCGATCTCTCGTTACGGCTTCGTGATACGTATGGCACGATATCACCAGGTGATGAACAACTGTTCACTATTGTCGAAGAGGGTGACGATGACGTGGTGCTTGAAATGATCAAGAAAGCACCACTGCGTAGAGAGTGATATCGATCGTAATAAAAAACGCACCAGATATTCTGGTGCGCACGTGGTTATCGAGAAAAAAGATAACCAACAATGCAGATAAGCGCGATGACTATGATGCTGATACCACCACCCCAACGGATGGCGGATTCGTATTCTTCTGACGGTGACGGCTTTTCCTCATACCCTGGCTCAAAATCATGGGGTGTTTCTGGGGTGCTCATGGTGCGTTCCTTGGTGTATGGTATCGCTCACTATACTTTCGTCAACAGATAAGTACTATTAGATGCACATGAAAGAGCCTTTACGATTTACGATAGAGAAGCGCGGACCAGGTCTCGCTCGCGTAGGTACGATAGAAACACCACACGGGACGATACATACTCCTGCGTTTATTGTTGTAGGGACAAAGGCAGCGGTCCGAGGACTGCTCCCGGAGACGGTCAAAGAGGCTGGTGCAGAGGCGGTACTCGCAAACACATACCATCTCTACATGCAACCTGGTGAAGCGGCGGTGAGAGCGATGGGTGGCATACAGGGTATGATGCGCTGGAATGGTCCAACGATGACAGATTCGGGAGGGTTTCAGGTCTTTTCACTTGGAGCGGGGTATGGGTCACACGTGGGTAAGGTGCTCAAGGATGCAAAAGCAGTTCCACTTCTCTCAGAAGAAGCGGTGGAAGACAAGAAACCTCAGCTTGTTGAGATCGATTATGACGGCGCAGCATTCAAGGATCCATTTGATGGGTCGATACATTTCATTACCCCTGAGCGCTCGATGGAAATACAGCATGCTATCGGTGCAGATATTATTTTTGCTTTTGATGAGTGCACCTCTCCATCAGAATCACGTACATACCAACGTGAAGCACTCGACCGCACGCATCGATGGGCCATGAGAAGCCTCGAGCATCATCACAGAAGTCAAAAATCCAGCCATCAGGCGTTGTTTGGTGTTGTGCAGGGTGGTCGTGAGGAAGACTTGAGACGCGAGAGTGCTCGTATGCTCGCTTCGATGAAAACAGCGACGCGCGGGTTCGATGGTTTTGGCATCGGTGGTTCTTTTGACAAGGACGATCTTCACAGTGCGGTTCGTTGGGTCAATGAGGAGCTACCCGAACATCTCCCACGACACCTCCTTGGTATCGGTGAACCAGAAGATTTGTTTCTCGGTGTTGAGAATGGGTGTGATACGTTTGACTGTGTCGCTCCGACTCGTCTCGGTCGACACGGTACGGTCTATACATCCCGTGGCAAAATCCATCTCATGAATGCTGTCTACGAGCTTGATCATGGACCTCTCGATCAGGGGTGTGAGTGCTATGCATGTCGACATTTTACCCGTGCGTATATACGACATCTCCACAAATCGCGAGAGATGACTGGTCCGATGCTCTCATCTATTCACAATGTCCACTTTATTGTCACGCTTGTGAAGCGGATGCGACAAGCACTACTCGACGGTACATTTCTCGAGTTTAAACAGGACTTTCTCTCTCGATACACACCAGCACGGTAGTTGCTTTTCTTTGTTGCGCGCTGTATGCTTGCAGGGCAATGTCACGTTTTTGCGCACAGATCATCATTTCGAAGCTTCTCGTCACCAAGATGGGTCGAGAGCTCGTATGTGGCTTTGCGCGAAAGTAGACATCACCTCCTAGCGAAACCACACACGAGCTCTCGATCACCGAGAGCTCGGTTTCTTTTTAGGAGGCAGAACAGTTCTTTGTTAACCCCCCCCAACCAACGGAGGATCCACGCATGAATACCTCGATCCACACCGAGGCATGCTGCCCGCAGGACGTCTTCGCTGATCGCGCTCTCACACGGCGCGTTGGCAAGAAGGCGACGATCGGATGGACTCGTCTCGGCGAACGTGCTGAGCTCGTGTTCCGCGAACGGTTTGGTACCCCCTGGATACCTGTCGG
>DIYB01000026.1:0-4992 GCA_002428865.1 Patescibacteria group bacterium UBA6065 | reverse complement strand
CGTCGGTCTCATCGATCAGGTGAGACTCGGCGGTTTCCGGTCGGCGGTCCAGGTCCAAGCAGCGTGACCACCCTCGACAGCTTTTGAGCCGTCGAGGGCTCATCAGATGACTTTGTATGAGTCTTCTGACGAGCCCTCGAAGCTCGTGTGAGTACATGGTGTACCGCATACCCCTGGAAAAGGACAACACATGCAACAGATCATTGTGATTGGGAAAGATCAGCCTTCGATTATTCCCGTGCCGCTTGAGGGAGCGTTCCGTCATCGGCGCCGGAGTGATACGAGGGTTTTTGATGGTGATGCCTGCCACGGTCTCGTCGTCTGGATCAAACCAGATGGTGCTACAGAACGTGTCGAGTATCGCTACGACATTGAGGTTGACGGATGCGTCACGGCAGACGAGTTCGTCATGCTCAAGCGACACCGTGCCGCGGTCAATCGTGCGCAACACCCGTATCATCGTGCGACGATGCGTTCACCGCTGCGTGGTGATGGTGGTTCTCCGAACACGACACCTCGTTTTGTCGATGATCATGCCGCTGTCGGGAACACCGAGCGTATCCCCGAGGGTGAGGAGCCGGATCCGGCACCTCGTCCGACTCGGTCGCTGCTCGATCAACCCCATCGGACTGAAGCGGTTCGCTCTCGGATCTACCGTGGCCCTACCGAAGACGGTGTGCCACGTGGTGGTAAGCAGAGTGGAATGGGCTCCTGGCTCATGCGTTCGTTTATCGCTTAACACATTTTGCCTCGCGTACGCGAGGCTTTTTTATTTCACCAAGAACGAGTATAGTGGTCTCTGTCATGAAATCGCCTTTCTCACTCGCCACCCCATGGAAGCCGGCTGGTGATCAGCCACAAGCGATCGAGGCCCTCACGCGAGGGCTTCGTGAGGGCATGCGTCATCAAACACTCCTCGGTGTTACTGGTTCGGGCAAGACGTTTACTGCTGCTAATGTGATTGCCGAACATGGCAAGCCGACACTTGTTATTGCTCACAACAAGACACTTGCGGCACAACTCGCGCAGGAATATCGAGAATTTTTTCCCAATAACGCGGTTCATTATTTTGTATCGTATTACGACTACTATCAACCTGAGGCATATATGCCGACAACTGATACGTATATCGAAAAAGAGGCGATGATCAACGAAGAGATTGAACGTCTGCGACACGCATCGACTCAGGCGCTTCTCACGAGGAAGGACGTCATCATTGTCGCGTCCGTATCGTGTATCTACGGCCTCGGTAGCCCTGCCGAATATGAAAAGGTCAATCTCCGTATCTCACGCGGGATGAAACAGGCGCGTGCCGATCTCGTGCGTCGTCTCGTCGATCTCCATTTTACTCGCACGTCCGCTGACCTTGTGCCTGGCACATTTCGTGCGATTGGCCAAAATCTTGAGATCATGCCGGTCAATGAAAAACTCGTGTATCGTCTCACACTCTCGCCAGACACTGTCGAGGGTATTGATATCATCGATCCGGTCTCTCGACGAATTCTCGAAAGCCCAAATGATTTTTTTATTTTTCCAGCCAAACACTTCATCACAGACAAGGAGCAGAACGAACGAGCCTTCAAAACTATCAAAGCCGAGCTCGAGGAGCGTCTCGCAGAATTGAAAAAAGAAGGGAAACTATTGGAAGCAGAGCGTCTCAAACGTCGTACGACGTATGATCTCGCGATGATTAGGGAGATTGGGTACACAAACGGTATCGAGAACTATTCACGTCATTTCTCAGGACACGCACCCGGTGAGCCACCCGATACGCTTCTCTCGTATTTTCCACATAAGCCAGATGGTACTCCCGATTTCCTCACCATTATCGATGAGTCGCATGTGACCATACCTCAGATAGGGGGTATGTATGCTGGTGATCAGTCGAGAAAAAAGACGCTTGTTGAACATGGATTCCGCCTCCCATCAGCACGAGACAATAGGCCACTTCAGTTCAAAGAGTTTGAGGAGCGAGTTGGTCAGGTCATCTATACGTCTGCAACACCGGGTGCGTATGAGAAAGAGCACAGCGTGCAGGTTGTTGAACAAGTTATTCGTCCGACGGGACTCATCGACCCTGAGATTATCATTCGCCCTGTGATTGAGAAGGGTGCGTACAAAGGACAGATTGCGGATACAATCACAGAAGCAGAAAAAACAGTCGCTCGAGGGTTCCGTGTCATTGCGACGACTCTCACAAAACGTATGGCAGAGGATCTCACCGAATTTTTGAAGGAGAAGGGGCTCAAGACAGAATATCTTCATAGCGATGTACAGACGATAGAACGTATCGAGATACTCACTCGATTTAGAAAAGGCGAATTTGACGTTCTTGTTGGCGTCAACCTATTGCGCGAGGGACTTGATTTGCCCGAAGTGGCGCTCATATCGATTCTCGATGGAGACAAAGAAGGGTTTCTGCGCTCAGAAACGTCACTCATACAGACGATTGGCCGTGCCGCGCGTAATGTCGAGGGTCGTGTGATTATCTACGCTGACCATATGACGGGGTCTATCGAGCGAGCGGTTGCCGAGACAGAGCGACGACGTGCGATACAGATCGCTCACAACAAAAAGCACGGTATCACCCCAAAAACGGTCATGAAGAAGATACACGACATTACCGAGTCGATGCGCCGAGATCATGACAAGGCGGTGGAAGCAGAAATTGCTCTCGATCGTGAATTATTTGAAAAAGATCCGAAGAAGTTGATACAGAAAAAAGAGAGGGAGATGAACGAAGCAGTAAAGATGCTCGACTTTGAGACCGCTGCGATACTGCGTGACGAGATTGCTCTTTTGAACGAAAAACTAGCCGTATCCCGACCGAGTACCTCTGCCAAGGGGCGCAAGAAAAGACGTTCATAATGGGGTATACTGTATTCACTATGGATACACAATCACTCAAGGGTATAAAAGTGGTCTGGGTCGAGGATGACCGTTTTCTTGCTGGTATGGTCGGTAAACGCATGATTGAGACTGGAGCCCTCCTTACACAGGTTGTTGATGGTGCGAAGGCGTTTGATACAGTGAAGCTCGTACAACCTCACGTAGTCGTACTCGACCTCCTCATGCCAAATGTCGACGGATTTGAAATTCTGCGCCAGATCAAGGCTCATGAAGCGACCAAAGCGGTGCCAGTAATCGTCCTCTCAAATCTCGGACAAAAGTCGGAGATTGATCGTGCGACCGAGCTCGGCGCCGCAAAATTCATCGTCAAAGCGACGGTTGGTTTTGATCAGATCGTCCCTGAGATCGCAAAAGTACTCAAAAAGTAGTCCGTCCTTTCTCTCGCTCTCTCTGTGTGCTAGAGTGTTGTATACCAACCCCTGGGACCGTTCCAGGGGGATATCTCTATACACATGAGCGCCAAGAAACACACAACAAAGACCGGTTTTGACCCAGGACACGAGAAAATCGTGGTCAAAGGTGCGCGTACACACAATCTCAAGAACATCACTGTCGAGATGCCGCGCAACAAGATGATTGTCTTTACTGGACTGTCTGGTTCGGGTAAATCGTCGCTCGCATTCGACACCATCTTTGCTGAGGGTCAGCGTCGCTATGTCGAATCGCTCTCGTCGTATGCGCGACAGTTTCTCCGACAGATGCAAAAACCGGATGTCGATGAAATTACCGGCCTCTCTCCGGCGATATCGATCGATCAAAAATCACGGTCAAACAATCCGCGTTCGACTGTGGCGACACAGACCGAAATCTATGACTATTTGCGTGTCCTCTATGCGCGTATTGGTCGACCACACTGTCTCGTGTGTAATCGTGAGATACAAAAACTGTCGAACGAAGAGATACTCGAGACTATCGTGACTAGTGTGACAGGTGTCACTTTTGAGGATCATGGCAAAAAAGTATTTGGTGTTGCTATAGACAAGGCGAAGGTTCGCATCTACTCTCCTGTGGTGGTCGGTAGGAAGGGCGAGTACTATCAGATGCTCTACGACTATCTCGGTAAGGGCTACGAAGTGGTCAAGGTAGATGGTGTGCTCAAAAAGCTCCGTGAGCGCATCGAGCTCGACAAGAATAAAAAACACGACATTGATCTTCTGGTCGATGAATTTTTTGTGAGCGAATTCAAGACTGATCCGAAAGGTGTGCGCGAACGACTATCGGAGGCGATTGAGCGAGCGATACATGAGTCTGGTGGACTATTGAAGATTGAGAATCCTCGTGAGGAGAAGCTCATGTCGGTCAAATTTATGTGTCCCTACGACGGGTACTCATACCCTGAGGTAGAGCCGCGCCTCTTTTCATTCAACTCTCCCTATGGTGCATGTCCAGAGTGTAATGGGCTTGGTACAAAGTTTATATTTGGCGATGAGCCGTGTGAGCGTTGTCGAGGTGCGCGTTTGCGAGAAGAAGCGCTCCACGTCCTCATCGGTGGCAAGAGCATCGTCGATATTGTCCATATGTCGATCGCTGAAGCGCATGAGTTTTTTGGCGCGTTGTCACTGACCCCAACAGAACAATCGATTGCCAAAGCAGTATTACGTGAGATTGAATCACGGCTCAAATTCATGCTTGATGTCGGTATTGAGTACCTCACACTTGATCGCAAGGCGTACACGCTTTCAGGGGGTGAGGCGCAGCGCATTAGGCTCGCATCACAGCTCGGCTCAGGTCTCGTCGGAGCGCTCTATGTGCTCGATGAGCCAACCATCGGTCTTCATCAGCGTGACAACGATCGTCTCATCAAGACACTCTTAAATCTCCGTGATCTTGGCAACACCATACTCGTCGTCGAACATGATGAGGACACGATTTTTGCTTCGGACTACATTGTTGATATCGGTCCTCGTGCCGGTGTCCATGGTGGCAAGGTCGTCGTCGCTGATTATCTCGAGCCACTGCTCACTGCCAAGACGAACCATTCAGGATCACTCACGCTCGACTACCTCCGTGGCGATATGAAGATAGAGATTCCTGAAACGAGGCGATCGGTAGACAAGGGCAAGCTCTCAATACGCGGCGGAA
>DIYB01000015.1:9269-9420 GCA_002428865.1 Patescibacteria group bacterium UBA6065 | reverse complement strand
GGGATATAGCCTAGAGCGGTTACGCGACGTTGTTCGAAAGACGCCGGCACATCGATTTCAGGCATAACGAGCGTGACAGAATGTCTGTGCTCGTGACGCTTGTCTCTCAGTGGTTGATTCGGGAGTGTGGCGATGGGCGTCTCAGACGTTG
>DIYB01000015.1:8662-9003 GCA_002428865.1 Patescibacteria group bacterium UBA6065 | reverse complement strand
TCCGGTCCACGTGCACACCTGAATTCCTCGAGACGTTCCCGACGACTCTTTCGAGGTTTGTGTGACGAGGTGTCTGATGATATCGTGCGTGCTTTTTGTGCGGCCGCCTTCATGCGACGAACCGCCCATGACCGCATCGACATGATGCTCGAGATCTTGCGTTCGGCGAGCACTCGTTCTTCTCCTACTAGATGTGGTGAGAGCGTCTGATTGAATATCTCTCGCAGAGCCCGCGCTCGTTCGACACTCGCACCACACATAGCTTTCTTTTTGAGGAGCTTCTCCTCGACGGGGTGGAGCGGTGTCGATCGCTGGAGTCGATAGAGCTCATTCAGAACGAT
>DIYB01000015.1:8161-8435 GCA_002428865.1 Patescibacteria group bacterium UBA6065 | reverse complement strand
GTGTCGATCCCGCCGTGACTGCTTTGTATGTACTGAACCATACTGTCGGTGCCAGTGCATCATGTGGATCACGAGTTTTGCGAGAATGATGTCTGCGTAATAGCCGAATATGTCATGATCCTCTTCAGAGAGAGAATCATAGAGGCGTTCTTTTGCCATGATGATTCCTTTCTGGGGATGTGATTTTGATGATCTGTTTAAATGTATTAAAACAGCGTAATTATAGTTTGTCAAATAAAAAAGAGTCCGACAGTGAAGCCGGACTCTTGGGGAT
>DIYB01000015.1:7585-7944 GCA_002428865.1 Patescibacteria group bacterium UBA6065 | reverse complement strand
GGAAGTGTTTAAGCGAGCACGAGGTCCATCTGGCGACCCTGCTCGACCCGAACCATTCGGGTCTCCGCACCTTTCTTTCCGAGCACGCTGAGGACAGCGGAGCGGAGTGGAAGGTGGTTGGGGACTCCGATATCGTTTACGATTCGGGAAATCCCCACGGAGTTCGTGGGATTCGGGAATCCTGATTGCTCGAGCGCGGTGCGCACGGCAATCGGGTAAGAAACACGTCGTTCTCTGGCGATCTTCCCGGCCAGAGAGACGATGTCGGAGAGCTTCTTCATATCTTTTCCAATTATATCACCTTTTATACTCATTTGTCAAGTTATCCACAGTATGAAAAAAACGCCTCAGCTGAGGCG
>DIYB01000015.1:4481-7391 GCA_002428865.1 Patescibacteria group bacterium UBA6065 | reverse complement strand
AAACGCCTCAGCTGAGGCGTTTTTTTGATGGTTGTTATTAGGCAAACAGGCTCTCGACCACGTCTTTTATATCGCTACCCTCGGCTTTGCCTTTGAGCTCCTTTGATACTGTGCCGATGAGCTTACCAGCACCTGATTTGTCGGTAACGCCGAGTTTTGCCTTCATAGCTTCGGCGACTTTTCGTATTTCATCTTTTGGCATTCCAGCAGGGAGATAGGTCTGGAGCACGAGAAGCTCAGCCTTTTCTGATGCCGCGAGATCAGCGCGTCCACCACGTTCGAATTGATCGATCGAATCACGGCGTTGTTTGACAAGACGC
Source organism: Patescibacteria group bacterium UBA6065 (assembly GCA_002428865.1). GTDB lineage: Bacteria > Patescibacteriota > Minisyncoccia > Phycocordibacterales > UBA6065 > UBA6065. The sequence continues at coordinate 7,071 of DIYB01000015.1, read as the reverse complement.
TTCATGACGGCGAGCGCCTCGTCATCAGTGACATCGTTCGACACAGTTTTTTTTGCGAGGAGCTCCTTGGTAATCTCTGCGAGAACACCACGGAGAACGAGTTTCTTTGTCTCGTCGTGGGCAATCATCGCTTTCTTGAGATCATCGCGTAACGTAGTGTGTACTGACATCGTGGTTATAGGTTATATACCATAGAGTGTAGCACGGTAGACGCTCTGATATAATACGCCCATGTCTGACACCCTCATCATCGCGCTATTTGTATCTCTCGCAGTTATAAATGCGATCATACTCTTTGTGGTTGTACGCAAAAAGCCGGTGGAGGCAGAACGGCAGGATGATACCGGACTCAAGCTCCTCCTTGAGCAGATGAACGAGCTCTCCCGCACCGTCGATAGGAAGATAGGCGAGACGACTCGCAGTATGACGGAATCAATGCGTACCCAATTCTCTGAGTCTGCTCGTCTCATTCGCGATGTGACAGAAGGTCTCACCAAGCTCGACGAGACGAACAAGCAGGTCGTCTCATTTGCGGATCAACTCCAAAATCTGCAGGACATACTCAAAAATCCCAAGCAACGTGGCATTCTCGGCGAGTACTACCTCGAAGCGCTCCTCAAGAATGTGCTTCCACCAGGTTCATACCAGATGCAGTATGCATTTACCGATGGTGAGATTGTCGACGCAGCAGTGTTTGTGAAAGACAAAGTGATTCCAGTTGATTCAAAATTTTCACTCGAGAATTACAACAGGTTGGCCGAAGCAAAAGATCCATCCGAAAAATCCCGACTTGAAAAGTTGTTCGTGAACGATCTCAAGCTTCGTATTCAGGAGACAGCAAAGTATGTGCGTCCAGCTGAGGGGACGATGGATTTTGCGTTCATGTTCATACCGCACGAAGCGATTTATTACGATCTTCTCGTGAACAAAGTGGGAGCGGTCACTGAGGAGACGGACAACCTCATACAGCGCGCCGCATCCAAGTATCGGGTGATCATTGTATCGCCGACATCATTTCTGGCATACCTCCAGACGGTGCTCCAAGGCCTAAAGGCAATGCAGATCGAGGAAACTGCAAAGGATATCGTCAAACACGTCGGTGAACTCGGCAAACACCTCAAGTCCTACGAGGAGTACCATAAAAAGATGGGCAACGCTCTCGGCACTGTCGTCAATCATTTTACTGCTTCAAACAAGGAGTTTCGCAAGATAGACAAGGATGTGCTCCGTATCACTGGCACAGGGGTCGGAATAGAGGCGATAGCTCTCGAAAAGCCTGAATCAGAGGAATAAGGGGTGATTATTGCATAAAACACGGCCCTGTGTAATACTAGAGCCATCAAAGCCCGTTTCGGGCTCTTAATTTTCAAGGAAATGGCTACGAAAAAGGCAGAAAACAAGGCTCAGTCAGGATTTGCCGTCATTGCGACTGGTGGCAAGCAATACCGTGTCCGTGTTGGTGATACGGTCAAAATCGAGAAAATAAAAGGTGATTTCAAGACAGGAGACAAGGTAGTCTTCGATCAGGTACTCCTTACCGATGATGGTTCATCTACCGTGGTAGGTGCCCCGACGGTCTCTGGAAGAAAGGTGGAGGCTGAGGTCAAGGAAATCGGACGTGACGCTAAGGTGCTCGTCGTCCACTACAAGCCAAAGTCGAAGTATTTCAAGAAATATGGCCATCGCCAGCCGTATTTCAAGGTAGCGATCACCTCAATCAAGTAGATAATCAAAACCGCCCCTCTGGGCGGTTTTATGTTTGCGTTTTTCGAGACGATTATCTATGCTTCACACTAGGAAAAAAAGTACCATGTCTACACTACTCCAGGACTTGGTGATATGCACGGCGCAAACGCCGTGTCGTATAAGTGAAGTAGGAGATCGGGGTGATCTGAGGTGTATTCGTAGTCATGCACATGATGGACCGCATGTGTGTGAGCTGTCTCGACAATTATTTGCGTGGGAAGTTGACCCTGCTCATATCGGTCACTTTCTGGGCGCACCCCAACAGAATTGTCTTTTGGTCGCCATATCTGAGGAAGAGTATCGGCGACTGTAGGAGCCGGCTTTTCAGGCCGGTTTTTTTATTTGATCATCTCGTGTGTTGGTGGTAGTGTGACTCGTAGGAATTATTATGAATATGCACATTGATGCAGAGTCGCGACTGAGAGCGGTGCTCGATGAACGTCTACCTAATGCGGATGTGAACCTGACAGACAGGACCGAACGAGGTTTCTGGATCGACGTGACATGTGATGGGTGTATGGTGTCGATCGAATACAGGCGAGACCTCGGATTCGGCCTCTCACTCATCGGTGGTGATGAGAGCGGATACGGGGAGGGGCATGATTTTGTCGAGCCGTCACCCGAGGCGATTGTCGGACGATTCCAAGAAATCATCGCTATCAGGAAAAGCACAAAACCGGCATAGGGCCGGTTTTTTAATCTTTGATACTTTTGACGGTCAGTTTGCGACGCTCGAGTTTACGTTTTTTTGCTTTGAGTGGCACCGTACCTGCACTGATATCTTTGACGAGTCGCTCGAGATCGTCGAGTTTGTAGATGCGATAGTTCGACATCGGGTGTCGTA
>DIYB01000015.1:3251-4282 GCA_002428865.1 Patescibacteria group bacterium UBA6065 | reverse complement strand
GTTCGACATCGGGTGTCGTACGGTAGGAAGCTTGCCTGATTTATCCCAATTGCGAAGCGTGAGCGGGGTAACGCCGAGATAGGTGGCAGCCTCTTTGATTGTGAGAAACTTGTCAGGCATAGAGAAGGTAGTAGGGTATACTTATATATACAACACATGTCGCTCCTGAACAAGCAGTATTTGATAGCACTTGCCATTGTAGTCGGTGTCACCGTCGTCATACTCCGCCTTTTTGTATTTGAAGCTTTCTTTGTACGAGGTGATTCTATGGCACCCACACTCCTCTCGGGTGACTTTGTGCTGGTATACAAGCTGGCGTACGTCGGAGACCTCGAGCCAGAGCGTGGTGATATTGTCGTTGCGATACCGCGTGTCTTACCACAAAAGGTGATAAAGCGGGTTATAGGACTTCCGGGTGAATATTTTGAGATACTCAACCAAAAAATAACCATAAAAAATTCACGTACGGATGAAGGTGTTGCTATTGACGAACCGTACTTAGAGTTTCCAAATACTCCGGAGATTGGAAAGACAAAAACGAATATTGATCCAAAAGAATATTTCATGCTCGGTGATAATCGAAATGTGAGTATTGACTCGCGTGAATTGGGGATGGTTGATGAGTGGGATATCAAAGGAAGGGTATTTGGCACCATCAGTTTCAAACGCTTGAAATATATAGGTTTTTAGGAATTACTTCTATCAAGGTTTATCAATCTTTATAAAAATATAAAAAGCTTTTTGATTGTTTGGGACCGGTTTTTGATAGGATCATGTTGAGGTGTATTTTTGGTTGGTTTTGATTCACGTCATCGGGTCGTGCGTATCCGATATGAAAAGCGATCAGACAGGTCGTTTTTTGTTGTATCGGATAGAAAAACAATCTTAGTTTTTTCCACAGAAAAATAGCTTGATATTGCAACCTCGCTTTTATAATAAACACAACGATCTCGTTATCCGATACGATGTATCGGATGCTAAATAAACAAACATTTGAAAGAAGATTCAGAAAATAAAGACTTTTCGCTTCA
>DIYB01000015.1:905-3087 GCA_002428865.1 Patescibacteria group bacterium UBA6065 | reverse complement strand
CAAAGCCTTTGAAAGATATTTCAGAAAACAAGGATTTTTCTCTCCACGATTGGATATCAATGTCCGAGGCGGCAAAACTCACACCGTACTCGGCTGAATATCTCTCCCTCCTTGCTCGAAAAAAGAAGCTCTCTGCAAAAAAGATAGGTAAGACTTGGTATACGACCAAGGCTGTTGTCGAGGAGTATATGCGTCGACAGATGATACGTAACCAAGTTCAAAACGGTGATCTATCATCAGTTGCATCTTTGGTCTCGACCGGATCTATTGAGGAGAGCAAGGGTTTTATTCGTGGCTTAGTGAACGATGAACCATCAACGAAACAGACAGAGGTAGCACCGACACAGAAAGTACAATCGAGCGAAGAACATGTGCGCGTTGAGTCGGTTGCTTCAGTGCGTGCGACACCAACTCCTGTTGAGCAGAATGTAACTGCTGAACAAGATATCTCGATCGATCATCCTCAGACGATACGATCACGTACTTTTCACGGTGACCTCAAGAAATATCTCGAATCGATTTCTCATCCAGATGCACAGGTACGCATTGAGCACGTGCACATGCCAAAATCGCTTGGTTCTTTTAAACACCTTTTTTCTTCAGCTCAGCATCCAGTAGAGAAAAAGCCTGTTGCACCAATTTCACCCCGCGCATCTTTCGCATCGATCACCGATCTCGTCAAAAAATCAGTTTCAAAGAAACAAGCGGTGCCTGTGCCTCCACCTCAACCAGATGCAAAGGTTGAAGAGATAGTGGTACCGATCGGTCCAGACAACAAAAGGTCTGCACAACATGAGTATGCACCCGAGTTTGCTGGCATAGCGAAGACACTCGAAGATATTTCAAAAAGACTTGAGACGATTGCGTCTCGTTCCGAGACACGGGTCTCAGCACCGGTTGCACAGGACGTGGAAGCGGCTCTCTCCCGAGTACTCGATCAAAAATTGCCGGTTATTGCAGGCGCGCGTCGCACTGTCGGCAATCTCATCACGAATTCATTCCGTACCGTCGCGTCACAGAAGTCTCTCGCGATCACTGCCCTTGTGCTCATTCTCTTTTTTACGATATTTCCAACTCCGTTTGTATTTGGTTTCTTTGAGAAAACCGTCGATATGGCGCGTACGGCTTGGAATGATGCAAATACAGTCATGGGTTTTCGGCCTGGTACTCATGAGAACGAGATACTCCTCCTCGATAAAGCGGGCAACATATCGATCATGGGTCATATCGAGACCGAGGGTCAGTTCCGCTCATATATTGAAGATGGTATTGCGCCGATCGTTGTCGATTCAAAGACGATGGTTAAAAACCTTAATGCTGAATATGTCGGCGGTAATCGCGCAGAAGATTTTACGCTCGCATTCGTCACAAAGAATGGCAACGTAACTACCGAGGATGTTCGTTTTGAAGGTGAGATAGAAATCGGCAAGACACTTCTCGTTCGTGGTGCGACAAAGCTCCTTTCATCACTTGTCGTTGATGGAGAGCTCTCTGTTTTCGGTGACGCACAGTTCAACAAATCGCTTTCTGTTGCTGGTCCGGCGTATTTTGAGTCGATTGTGAACGCTACAAACATATCAGCACGCGGCGTTGTCTCGGGTGGAGAGCTCGTATCAAAAGGAAATGTCAGTGTCGGCAAAAATCTCTATGTTCGCGGTTCGATTGAGGCGCGCGGTGATATCATCGGTCGCAACGCATCGTTTAGGAATTTGTCGGCAACCGAGAATTTTACTGCAAATGGCAAGATCGCACTCGGTAATCCATCCGAGACACTCACCATCAATGCGGAAAATATAACCGTCGATGAGGATGGTAACCTCGCAATAGACGGAAATGCGACGATCGCAGGCATACTCAATGCAAGTGTGTCTACCGTCTCTGGTACTTCTACAGCAGCAAATATTTCGGTAACGAATATTGCCATCATTAATTCTCTTGTCGCGACATCGTCGATTGTCTCTGTGAGCACGACGACAGATGCATACATCACAAATCTCGAGGCGGACAACTCGACAACAACGAACGCAACCACCACCAACTTCTACGCCACCACCGCGTCTTCAACCAATCTCGCATCACTAAACGCTGATCTCACCAACATCTCATTCGTCAATGCGACTGGTACATCGGCTACCACAACCAATTTCTTTTCAACAAACGCATCGACGACCAATGCGACGTC
>DIYB01000015.1:436-644 GCA_002428865.1 Patescibacteria group bacterium UBA6065 | reverse complement strand
CCGGCGTGATCGATACATTGTCATCGACGATCGCTGACGTATTTGGTCTCACAGTGACTAATTCGACGACAACGAATGCGACGTCGACGAACGCGTTTGCTACCAATCTCACGGTCACCAATGCCTCGACGACAAATGCGACGACAACAAATGCGTTCATCACGACACTACGATCACTCATCGCGACAATCACCTCGATCATTGCTGA
>DIYB01000015.1:0-199 GCA_002428865.1 Patescibacteria group bacterium UBA6065 | reverse complement strand
ACAATCACCTCGATCATTGCTGATGATATTTCTGTAGGTGCACTCACTGCGACGTCGAGCGTGACAGTAAATGCAACGACAACTAACGCGACGACCACTAACTCATATATACAGAGAGGATCGATCGACGCGCTCACTTTTGGTAATGCAACTGGTACATCAGCAACCACCACCAGCTTCTACGCCACCACCGCGTCTT
>DIYB01000005.1:12725-12936 GCA_002428865.1 Patescibacteria group bacterium UBA6065 | reverse complement strand
GCCGCTCCCAGAGGAGTGGCTTCATTGTCTCCCACCTATCCTGGGTTCCATCAGGCGTCTGGTTTTGCCCATCAGGGGGGATCGAACCCCCATGGCTCGGGATTGCTCCCAAACTTATTAACCACTAATCCAATGTTTATGACTCCATACGGAATCCTATCTTTTTGATGAGGAAAGTCAAATTACATAAATCCCGCCACACGGCGGGATT
>DIYB01000005.1:12201-12518 GCA_002428865.1 Patescibacteria group bacterium UBA6065 | reverse complement strand
TCCCGCCACACGGCGGGATTTTTTTGATTCACATAAGTTTCTCTATAACCTTTTTCAGATCTTTTGTTTCGGACCAGATTTGATTAACCTTTTTTCTTGTGTCTTTGTGCTGTGGGTACCCGTTATCGACAGCATTTCCCATCAGCTCTTTGTATTCAATGTTGAGTAATTCAGTTAATGATTCCTTGAGATCATTACCAATGTCCCCGAACGCATGCCAAGTATAGAAATGCAGAAGCTCATGCATGATTGTTTTTGTAGGAAATTTCGAATTCATATTCACAAAGAAATAGTTTTCTTTGATGCTATATCCACAT
>DIYB01000005.1:11752-11990 GCA_002428865.1 Patescibacteria group bacterium UBA6065 | reverse complement strand
TTTCATTGTGTGTGAGGTAGGCAGTCACTTCAGGATGAGGGTATGTGATACCAAACATTTGTTCCGCTTTGTGCACAAATGTTTTCTCGATACTTAACCAGTCTTTTTGTACTGATACGAGTACATCTTTTATTTTTACGTCGTCAGATAGAGAGCTCACGAATTCTTTTACTTTTTTAGGCTCAAATTGATTACCATATTTTTCTACGTATTTGAGCTGGGTTTGAGTGAGAGAGGG
>DIYB01000005.1:11377-11543 GCA_002428865.1 Patescibacteria group bacterium UBA6065 | reverse complement strand
TCATTTTTCGCTTTTGATGTATTGATAATGTTCTCAACATCTTTATCTATATCGTATTTGAAGATGATTTTCATATCATTAAAAACAGAAAGTCGTTGCGGGTGATGAGTTGTTGGAGTGAGAAAAAATCAGGAATCGTCTATCCGTATTTTTCTGCTGAAAAATC
>DIYB01000005.1:11047-11177 GCA_002428865.1 Patescibacteria group bacterium UBA6065 | reverse complement strand
GTATTTTTCTGCTGAAAAATCGGACAGCCCGGCCTCGCCTCGTCAGGCTCCGGCCTTCGATTCCCTCACCATCCACGCCAATGATGAACCGTTCAGATAGCTCCCAGCTATCTTTACGGATCATGGCGGG
>DIYB01000005.1:893-10740 GCA_002428865.1 Patescibacteria group bacterium UBA6065 | reverse complement strand
GTACCTACCGCGATATGCTAACAGTTTTTTGACGAGATTCAAAGTGTGATGCGGAAATGATTGACGGAGGTCGGAGAGGGGAATAGAATCTCTAATGTAAATGTTGCCGGCGCCGGGGATCGTAACAGGCGCAGGTAGTTTGAAGATTACTTGAGGTATGAGTCGAAACATTCCACATTCTTCGGGGGTGCGAGACTTTAAACATATTGACGTGTAGGGCTCTCGAGACCCAACATCTAGATATGACTTCTAAGACTGGTCGGAAACAGTTCGCATTTACATGACACCTCCGTTTGTTTGGAGGCGTTTTTCTTTTTGCGAAGGAACGTCATTCGCAAAATTTATTTTTTCAGGAAGCGGGAGGTGAGTGTGATGATTTTTTTTGTCTCAGTCGGTGCGTACCAGTGTATGTCTTTGTTTTTTCCAAACCAGGTCATCTGACGTTTTGCAAAATGTACGATCTCATTTTCGAGTCTCTCGAGCATCTCTGTCTTCGTCAGTTTTTTCTGTAGATAGAGTCCCGCATGGCGATATTCGAGGCCGAATTCGTGGAGACGTTTCCACGATACGCCCCGCGCTCGCAGACGTCTCGTCTCGGCGATTATCCGGTCACCACGCATACGACGTATGAGACGAGTGTGTATTTTCTCTCTGAGCGCGGGGCGAGGGAGATCGAGACCGATCCAGAGCACATCGTACTGTTTCTTTCTTTTTGTCTTTGGGACAGAGCCGAGTGCACGCGCTATCTCTATGGCACGGATGATACGGACCTTGTTGTGAGGGTCTATCTCTTGCGCTCGTCTCGCATCGAGCTTCATGAGCTCTCTCATGAGTGATGCTGTAGATTTTTTCGCGAGACGAGTGCGGAGAGCGCGGTCTGGTGCAACATCAGGGAATCGTGTGTTGTATACGAGTGCGTCTATATAAAATCCAGTACCACCACAAATCACAGGTGTTTTCCCGCGAGAGATGATATCTGCCACCGCACTCTGTGCGTCTTTCTGGTATCGCTCGACGGTATAGACATGCTTCGGATCCTCTACATCGAGGAGATGATGAGGGATACCTCGCATTTCACTCTTTGTCACTTTGCCCGAACCTATATCGAGGCCACGGTAGACCTGTCGTGAGTCAGCTGATATGACCTCGCCCTTGAGAAGGAGTGCGAGTTGTACAGCGAGGTCACTTTTTCCAGTTGCCGTAGGTCCTACGACGGCTATCACTTTCGGAAGCTTTTTCATGAGATATCTCTAGGACTATCACGCATTTGATTGTTTGACAATTTGTATGATTGTGATTATGTAGCTCTAGGTGATCTATGAATAAAGAAAATCCCAACGTTAAAATCCATGTCTTGGCTGAGGGGTTTAAGCCAAAGCGGGAGACTGAAGGGGCGGTTGGCTATGATGTTCGGTTGAGGGCGGTAGTGTCTGCGCATGAGATGGATAATCAGAATCCGAAATTGCGGAGAACACTTTTCGACTTCGACAAGACTGTCGACTCGTCCGTCGAACGGTTTGTCGGTATGAAAGTTGTCGAGAAGGGAGGGACACCAGAACCAGTCTATCGACTCGAGCCAGGCAAGATGGCTCTCGGCGGGATCGGTTTCTGCACTGAGATGCCGTTTCCTCTTTGTTATCTCACATTGCCGAGGAGTGGTATGGCTTCAAAACACCACATCGTCGTCGCAAACGCTCCGGGGACTGTTGACCCTGACTATCGTGGTGAAGCAGGTATCATCCTCTACAATTGCGGAACGGAGTCGTTCTACCTTCATCGTAGGATGCGAATCGCACAAATACTCTTTACGTGGGCACTTATACCCACGTTTGAGGAGGTCGCATCTCACGCCGAGCTTATCGCGAGCAATCGTGGTGCTGGCGGCTTCGGATCGACAGGAACTTCCTGATTACAAGCTCTGCATAATACGGAGCTTTTTTATTTGTGCCAGAGGTGGGACTTGAACCCACAAGCCTTGCGGCAGACGATTTTGAGTCGTCCGTGTATGCCATTCCACCACTCTGGCGCTTGTACACTTACAACTTACAACGAAAGTGACCTTTTCTCAATCGTGAGCACTTTCGCGCTCCATGCTAAAATATCCTCATAACACGTATCACGCATGGCATCACAATTCTACGGAGATTCGATTTTCTGGATAGAGACGGCAAAGATCAGCCCAAACCCATATCAACCTCGTCGCGAATTTGACGAGCAAGCGCTCCGCGATCTCGCAGAATCAATACGCATGTACGGCCTCCTCCAGCCACTCGTCGTGACGAGGAGAGAGCGACAGACTGATGATGGTGGTCTCGTCGTCGAGTATGAACTCATCTCCGGTGAGCGACGTCTGCGTGCATCCAAGCTCCTCGGTCTCCAGCAGGTACCAGCGATTATTCGTGCTGACACGGATGACGCTCGGGTCAAGCTTGAGCTCGCTATCATCGAGAACCTCCAGCGCGAAGACCTCAATCCAGTGGAGCGTGCCCGCTCGTTCCAACAGCTCGTCACAGAGTTTGGTTTGAAGCACGTCGAGATTGCTCGCAAAATCGGCAAGTCACGCGAGTATGTATCCAACTCGATTCGTCTCCTCTCACTCCCATCTGACATGCTCGATGCGCTCTCAGCGGGCAAGATCAGTGAGGGTCATGCGCGTCCGCTCATGATGCTCGTCGATCGACCCGAAGAACAGTCGACTCTGTTCAAGGAAATTCTCTTCAAGCGTCTTACTGTCCGTGAGTCAGAGATGATTGCGCGCAAGATTGCGGTCGACCGTGCCCGCAAGAAGGAAAAACTTTTTGATCCAGAAATTGTCGAGATGGAACAAAAGCTTTCAGAGACATTTGGTACACGTGTCCAGATAGAGCAGAAGGAGAAGGGAGGCAAGATCACGATCGATTTTTTCTCGCCGGAGGATTTGCGTACCATCCTCTCGATTGCTGATGCGCAGAAAAAGCGCAGTCCACATGAGATGCTCGACAATCACGCTGCTCGCGCAGAGTCCTCTGCCACCGCTGTCACCACTTCGAGTGAGGTGACTCAACAGACAGTAGCCAAAGTAGAATCCGTATCGGTCCCGTCGGGAGACGAGTTGCTCGATGACCGTTCACTCGATGAGAAAGTAGCGGGGGACAACAGTGAAGATCTCTACTCCATCAAAAACTTCAGCCTCTAATAAAAAAACCGCCTCAGGGCGGTTTTTTTATTCTTTCTTTTTTCGTGCCCAACCACGTTTCTTTTTCGGTTCGCGGAGAATCTCGAGGGCGCGATCGATCGAGATGCTGTACACATCGTCTGGTTTTTTCACTGATCGAAAATCTCCATCGTGGACAACGTATGGCCCAAATCGTCCGATGTTTGCAGTCACGACCTTGCCGGTATCAGGATGCTGACCGAGTGTGCGAGGAAGTGAGAGGAGGTGTACCGCCTCATCGAGCGTGACGTCCTCAGGCTTCATCTCTTTTGGGACTGAGGCGCGACGCAGGACTGGCTTCGAGGCTTTCTTGCTCGGCTTGCCAGACTTTGTGAGCGGTACTGGTGCGTGTGGATCAACCGGTGTCACCATCTCAACGTACGGACCATATTTGCCTGTCTTGAGGGTGATCTCGTTGCCGGTATCTGGGTGAATGCCAATCACCTTGTCCTTCGGTAGTTCGCTACCATCCTCACGCAGTGCGCCGTCACAATCAGGGTAGCGGGAACATGAGAGGAATTTGCCAGATCTGCCGAGTTTGATGATCATTGATGATCCGCATTTTGGACAGGAGTATTCTGCGCCTGCTTCACCGAGATCAGTCGCTTTGGCGAGCTTCTCTTTTGACTTCACCTCTTTGGCAAATGGTGTATAGAAATCAGTGAGCGTCTTTTCGTATGGTGCGACACCTTCCGCGATAGCATCGAGCGTATTCTCCATCTCCGCAGTGAACGTATCGCTCACGTAGCTTCCAAAATTGTTTTCGAGAAATGATGAGACGACTTCGCCGGTATCGGTAGGCTTCAGTGCGCGACCCTCCTTGGTCACATATTCGCGCTCCTCGAGTGTTTTGAGGATTGAGGCGTATGTCGATGGTCTGCCGATACCACGAGCTTCGAGCTCCTTGACCAGTCCTGCTTCGCTATATCGTGGAGGTGGCTCGGTCGCTTTTTCGAGTGCGTCGAGTGAGACGAGTGTGAGCGGGTCACCCTCGCGTACTTCGGGAAGCTCGACATCATCACCTTTGCCATCAGGATCGACGGAGAGCCAGCCCGGAAAGAGCGTGCGATTGCCGTTTGCGACAAAATCAGGTATGGATTTCGATGCGACGTTGGCGAGGACACGAGTCTTTTTGATTCGTGCGTCTGCCATCTGTGATGCGATGGTGCGTGACCAGATGAGGCGGTAGAGTTTTTCTTGCTCGGGATTTGCACCTGCGTGTTCGCGAAATACATCGGTTGGACGGATTGCTTCGTGTGCCTCCTGAGCATTCTTTGACTTGGTAGCGTAGGTACGGAACTGATGGAGCTCCTTTCCGTGCTTCTCCTCTATATATCGCGCGATGGTGCCGAGTGCTTGGGAGGAGAGTGTTGTCGAGTCGGTACGCATATAGGTAATGAGGCCGGCCTCATAGAGACGCTGGGCGACCGACATGGTGCGTGATGGAGAGAACCCGAGACGAGTCGATGCCGTCTGCTGGAGTGTCGAGGTGGTGAATGGGGCACGAGGCGATCGTTTTGCCTCTGATTCCTCGACCGCGACGATGCTCCACGATTCCTTTTTTCCCACTGAGAGGATGTGGTCGACGAGCGCTTTGTCTCTCGGCTCCTTGGTCGCAGAGAGCGCGAGCGTTTTTTTCTCTCGTGTTACAGCTTGCGCCTCGAGTGCCCAGTAGGTCTCAGGTACGAACGCGCGTATCTCGCGCTCGCGCTCGACGATGATGCGGAGAGCAGGAGATTGGACACGACCAGCCGAGAGTCCATAGCGCACTTTCTTCCATATGATGCCCGAGAGATCGTATCCGACGAGTCGGTCGAGAACACGACGTGCCTCCTGAGCGCGTCGCAAGTTGTCGTCGATGGCGCGGGGATGAGTGAGCGCCTCTTCGATCGCACTTTTTGTGATCTCGTGGAATGTGACACGGCGGACGGGCACCTTTTTGAAATCGCACGCCTCTTTGATGTGCCACGCGATTGCCTCACCTTCACGGTCGGGGTCGGTCGCGAGGAGTACCTCGGAGGATGCGCGACCGAGGCGCTCTATATCCTTGAGCACCTTCTCTTTGCCATGCGATATTTCGTAGTGCGGGACGAAACCATGCTCGATGTCGATCGCTTTTTTGTTCGATTTGGGGAGATCGCGGACGTGCCCTACAGACGCCACGACCGTGTACCCCGATCCGAGGTACTTGCCGATCGTTTTTGCTTTCGCAGGTGATTCTACGATGAGTAATTTCGTCATGCGTTAGAGTGAAGTATTACACTCGCACTGTGATAAAAGCAAGAAAAGCATCTCATCTCTGTGTATAAAAAAGCCGTCGCACTAGGCGACGGCAAGCTGTCGTTTCGGTTCTCTCGGATGCGGTATGTCCGAGTCAGCAAATCGTTCTTCGACCACTGCGTAGAGGACGTAATCGTCACAGCTCATGTGTGTGCTACGACGAATGTCATGGAGCCGCCACGATTGTCCGTATGGGTAAATTTCGATCCAACACCCATCTTTTGCCTTGGAGAGAATAGGTGAACCACGTGGTAGATCGAGCATCATACGGAGTTCGTACATCACGGCTTCGGGTGCGAAGACGTGATGTGCAGAAACGAGTGCGTCCACGAGCGCTTGTTCACTACGATTGCCGCGACTTTTTCGACGCCACCCGACGAGTTTGACTTCGATCGTGGCATTGAGATTGACGAGACGAATTGACGAGATGACAAGAGGTGAGCGCCACCCGAATGGCTTTGCCCAGCTGTAGGCGAGCCAGACGAGGGTGATCACCGATACGATGATGAGGAACAGGAATACATTCATGAGGGGAAGTCCGCGTATGAAAGTACCTTTTCCTACCTCAACTGTCAAACTACTGTTAGAGTCGTCTGAATTCGCCCATTGTTTCGGTGATGAGGCCTTTGAGTTCGAGGGCCGAGATGAGCGCGTTTGCTTCGTCGATTTCCATGTCGAGTATCTCGATGAGTTCCTCGCGTGGACGTGGTGAAGCGAGCGCTTCGATGGCACGTCGCTCATCTTCTGTGAGATCCGAGTAATCGCGTGCTACCACAGGCGTCGTGTCTTTGAAGCCGAGTGCCTCACGGAGCTCTGCTGTGGTCGTGATCGGTGTTGCACCGAGCCTGATGAGGAGGTGTGGACCCTCAGAGAGTGGCGAAAATATTGATCCTGGCACCGTGAGGACGTCGCGGTTCAATTCGGTCGCATATTTACCAGTGATGAGTGTGCCAGATTTTTTCTCCGCTTCGATGATGAGTACTGCTTGTGACAACCCTGCCATGACACGGTTCCTCACAGGAAACGACCAATCAGTCGCTTTCATATCTGGTGGAAATGGTGAGAGGAGCGCACCTCCGTTTTTGACGATCTCGTCAGCGAGCGAGAGGTGTGCGCGTGGATAGATCGCATCACGTGAGATGCCTGATCCGGGGACCGCAACTGTCGGGATTTTGTGCCTCAGTGCTGCACGATGGGCGATCGAATCGATCCCGAGGGCGAGCCCTGAGACGATGACGACCGGTAATCCTGCAAGCCCCGCGATAAGTGTCTCGCACACATCCTTGCCGTACGGTGAGTAGGCACGTGCACCGACGACAGTCAGATAGATGAGGTGTGATGGTGGCAACTCGCCACGGATATAGAGTCGCTCAGGAGGTTTGTGCATTTCCCTGAGACGAAGAGGGTACTCATCGGGTAGGAGCTCTCGTATAGAGTCCATAGCATAAATAGTGTATCATTGAACGTACCTATGCTCGACATCAAATTCATACGCGACAACAAAGACCTCGTCATCGCCGGTGCCAAGAAAAAGCGTGTCACTGTCGACGTCGATGCACTCATCGCACTCGATGATCGTCGTCGCGCACTCCTCTCGTCGATTGAGACAAAACGCTCAGAGCAAAATACAGTGGGTGCCGAGATCGCCAAAGCAGGTGCGGACAAGGCGACATTGCTCGAGTCGATGAAGACGCTCAAGGCGACACTTCAGAAAGAAGAAGAAGAGCTCAAATCAGTCATGAAGGACTGGCAGTCGCTCATGCTCCAAATCCCCAACATTCCCGATGTTTCTGTCCCTGACGGTGCATCAGACGCTGACAACAAAGAGACCAAGACGTGGGGCGCCAAGCCGTCGTTCTCATTTGAGCCACGCGATCATGTCGAGCTCATGACCGGACTCTCTATGGTCGATTTTGATCGTGGTGCAAAAGCACACGGATTTCGTGGCTACTACCTCGTCGGTCCGGGCGCGCGACTCTCGTGGGCGATTTGGAACTATGCGATGGATTTCTTTTCAAAGCGCGGGTTTGTGCCGGTCATTCCGCCAGTGATTGTCCGCAAACAAAATCTCTACGGCACCGCACACCTCCCTGGTGATGTTGAGGATTTTTATGAGACACAGGATCATGACGTGCTCGCTGGTACCGCAGAGGTGCCACTTATGGCGTACCATTCGGACGAGGTGCTCGATCAGTCAGTGTTCCCGGTCAAATACCTCGGCTTCTCACCGTGTTTCCGTCGCGAGGCAGGTAGTCACGGCAAGGATGTCAAAGGCCTCATCCGCGTCCATGAGTTTTACAAGCTCGAACAAGTTGTTCTCTGCGAAGCATCACACGAGACGTCGGTTGCTCTCCACGAGGAAATCAATAGAAATACCGAAGAGTTCATCGAATCTCTCGGGATCCCATACCGTACGGTGACCAACTGTGGTGCCGATCTCGGATTGGGCCAAGTGAAAAAGTATGATGTTGAGCTCTGGGTACCACGGGAGGGGAAGTATCGCGAGATATCGTCCGCCTCGTATTTTCATGATTTTCAGTGCCGGAGGTTCAATATTCGCTACCGCGATGCCGAAGGCAAGATGCGATACGCGCACTCACTCAACTGCACCGCTATCCCGACACCGCGCATCCTCGTCTCACTCGTCGAGAATTTTCAGGAGGCTGACGGATCAGTCCGTATTCCCGAGGTGCTACGTCCATATATGGGCGGCACTGAGGTACTAACAAAATCATAAGTATGCCGAGAGGTAAGTCGCGTCTCGTCGATCAGCGCCGTCTGCGCACCCGCAAGCGCAAACGTGTTCTCTTTCTCTCGTTCTACGCGCTCTCACTCGCCGTCCTCTCGGTCACGCTTCTCGCGCTCGCACTATCACTCTCTCCATTTTTTGTATCAGAGATTCACATCTCTCGTACGGAGCGCACATCTGCGACAGAGATCGAATCGATTGTCCGTGAGAAACTCCAAGGTGAGTATTTCTGGATCTTTCCGCGATCCAATACACTCATCTACCCACATGATGAGATTGAGAGGGCATTGCGCGCATTGCCCGCTGTCGAGGATGTCGATGTCTCGCGTCGCAGTCTCTCAGGACTTATCATCACCATCGATCCTCGGGACGAGATCGCACTCTGGTGCGACAGCGGGTGCTACTCGGTCGATGAGACAGGATTTGTCTTTGATGAGAGTGCTACTTCGTCAGACACCTTTATCTACCGTGGCCTCCTTTCTCACAATCCGATAGGTGAGCGCCTCCTCGATACGAAGCGGTTCAAAGAAGTCGCCTTTTTCATACGTGAGCTCTCAGCTCTCGACCTCGCCCCTCGTGAGGCGCTCTTTCTCGACAACTGGTATATGGAAGTGACGATACGTGACGGTGGTCGGCTCATCGTCTACCTCGATGACGATCTCTCGTCTGTGCTCGACATCGTCCGCTCGGTGATATCGGACACGCGTATCGCTCCATCACTTGAGGCATTCACCGCGACGCTCGAGTACCTGCGTCTCGATGCGGGGTCAAAGGTGACGTATAAGCGCAAGGACTGATGGTGACGCTTCCGAGATGCCTGTGGTAGAGTGTGAGACCTATGCAGAGAGGATTCTGGGCACATCTTAAAAAACCCGCTTCGCCGAGCAATACGCGAGGTGAGCCGTTTTTTGTTCTCGCCCCTATGGCGGATGTGACGGACGCAGCTTTTCGCCGACTCATCGCTTCATCTGGCAAGCCGGACGTGTTTTGGACGGAGTTCGTCTCGGCCGACGGTCTCTGTTCTGTAGGACGAAAAGTCTTGCTCCGTGATCTCGAGTTTTCTCGAGCCGAGCGACCGATTGTCGCACAGCTCTTCTCGTCGCACCCAGACAAAATGCGCGAGGCAGCGGCACTCTGCGAAAAACTCGGTTTTGATGGCATCGATATCAACATGGGGTGTCCTGATCGAACGATTGAGAAGCAGGGGGCAGGAGCTGCGATGATCAAACACCCAAAGATTGCTCGGGCGGTGATCCGTGCTGCACGCGAGGGGGCACCATCGCTTCCCATATCAGTTAAGACGCGTATCGGTTACAACAAAAACGAAATCGCTACCTGGATACCAGAGATTCTCGAGGAAGGGGTAGCGGCACTCACTATCCACTGCCGTACGAGGAAGGAGATGTCTCTCGTACCTGCACGGTGGGAGCACGTGCGTGAGGTAGTCGCGCTACGTGACCGGATCGCACCTGAGACACTCGTGATAGGCAATGGTGATGTACGCGATATCGAGCATGGTAGGGCGCTCGCCAAAGAGTATGGTGCTGATGGCGTCATGCTCGGGCGAGCGATCTTTGGCAACCCGTGGCTCTTCTCGTCGCTTCACGGCAAGGCAGTCGTACCCT
>DIYB01000005.1:0-650 GCA_002428865.1 Patescibacteria group bacterium UBA6065 | reverse complement strand
CACACTTGCCGAGCACGTGAAGCTCTTTGAGAAACACATAGGAGATGTGAAGAGCTTTGCTGTCATGAAAAAACATTTCAAAGCATATATTCACGGATGGGATGGGGCCAAGGAGCTCCGGGTGAGACTCATGGAAGTGCCTGATGCTCGTTCGGTCATCAAGATCCTCAAACAAGAGGCAAAATCGATGCGAGATTGACGCCGGGTACTCGGGGGTGTTAGAAATGACTTATCGTTCTTTTGCCACCCTCAACCGCTCTAAGGAGGTGATTCGGATGCCCCGTCGCACCAAACGTAAACCCGCCCGCCGCAAGACCCGCACGTAAGTCTCTCGGCACCCTGTGGCGCAGAGGACAGGGAATCAACCCCGTCCTCTGCGCCACTTCTATCCCCACCAGCCCACTGGTGGGGATTTCTCATGTCTTTTGAGGGAGTAGGGTGGGGTATTGACAATACTTTTGTATATGCTATACTGCATATCAGAGTAATACAGCCCTTTGACTTGGTCTGCGCATACGCGCTACCTCGTAATCCTCAAATGGTTGGATGAGCACGACACTCATCACTCGATGGACATAGGCGTCCCCATGCACGACCCCCCGCACCGCATCACCCCCTCCGTCTCCCTGATCAACCCCGCCATCGCCGGC
>DIYB01000013.1:14023-15225 GCA_002428865.1 Patescibacteria group bacterium UBA6065 | reverse complement strand
ATGCACCCACGGGTCACTGTCGTATTTGCCGTACAACCACTTTGCATATCCGAGGTTGCCCTCGAGTGTGTAGATGTCGAAGCCAAGCTTCTCCGCATCCTCTTCGTGGTAATACTTGTTGATCTGCATGATGCCGATGTCACCCTTGTTCACCTTGCCACGCAAGACGTTGCCGTCGGGGCCGTGCTGTCTAAAGCTCGATTCGCATCGTGCTATCTCAGCGAGAATCGGTGTCTCTACGAAATAATCGCGGACATACGATTCGAGTGTTACGGGGTGATCTGCAGTTTCCGTAGCTACGGAAGCCTGTACACGTGTCGCTACATCCTTTCCTATCGCGACGGATTCCGTCGAAACCGGAGAGAATGCTGACGCGAGCATGAAGAGGCTAGTCGCAAGCTCAATCATAATGTGAAGGTTCGGAATTTCTAGGATCTATACCCTGTCAGCTTTCGCCTTTGAGAGTGGTCGAAGCCTAGAAAAAGAAATCACCAGGTATCACCCTGATGTACACCTATTATAGCACCATCTGACCCAGCTGTCAATATTTCACCGTGTAAAATGACCCCTGTCAATACATTTATATGGCTCTATATAGCCATATAAATGAAAAACTGACCATACCAATATGGTCAGCGTGTGGCAAGGCGATGAGGGTGTCTGCCTCGACGATTCCTCAGTAACCGGTTTTTGGCTATCTCATAGCCTTTTTTGAGGTGTGTGAGTGTCGATGCGCGAATGCGTTCAGCGCTATCGGTATGCGAGACGGCGACTGTTGTGACCCCATTTGGTCCCCGTTGATCAAAATAGTCTTTGCATGACGTGACAGACCCCTTGATTTGCACGGGTATGGGGCCAACATCGGTATGAACGTAAGCATCGATACCCGCTTGATTCTCCGTCTCATTTGCTTTTGTTGGAGCACGGGTCATCCAGCGAGGTAAGCTCAACACATCACTCCATGCATGGATGAACGCTCGTTCACGACTCTTGCCTAATTGAAATTGCTCGAATTTCTGTCTCCGAGCCTTCTTTGGTAGCCGGTATATTGATGGGTGCATAGAACAACCTTCCTGTGAGGCATGGTACTACTGCCATTTCTAAATCACAAGCATCGGCCTCCCCACTAACGCACAACGGATATTGAACTAATAGGATGCTCAGAGTATTCCTTGAGTAGACCACGTCGATGAATGAGTCAT
>DIYB01000013.1:11950-13808 GCA_002428865.1 Patescibacteria group bacterium UBA6065 | reverse complement strand
CGATGAATGAGTCGTGAGAACGCCTCGGCTTCGAGAAGTGCATCCTCGAGCGCGTTGTGCGTGGTGCGAGTGTCCTGTATACCAACGAGAGCGAGAGTTGCCTTGAGGTCTTGGCCGGTGTGGCCGTTTTTCATTGGAATAGCCTTTCCTTCTCTCATAAGAGCTGCATAGGCGATCGAGTGGAGATCGACCGTCCGGTGTGCGAATGACCAGTTGAGACCGTACCGATTTGCTGTTTTTTTCATAAAATCTCGATCGAAAGAGGGGTTTTCACCTGCAAACGTAGTATCAGTTGACTGCGCTGCCCATGCGGCAAACTGAGCGACAAGCTCGCCATCGGTCATCTTGCACATATCTCTGATAGATGTCTCGTCAAATCCATTGATTGCGAGCGCCTCTTTGGACACGAGTGCACCATCAAATATTCTGCATTCGCCATAAAAACGACGTGATGGATCAGAAAAATCGACCGCTCCAATAGAAAGCAGGGAGTGTTTGTCAGGATCAACTCCTGTTGTCTCAGTATCAACGATGATCATGGTTGCGTTTCTTGAACCATCTTGAGATGCACTCATGCTGACGGTCGATATGGGCCTTGAGTCGAGGAAAATTTGAGAGCACTCGATCCATGCGATGTTTGAATCCAGGAGATGCGATCGATAGGATATACAATCCAGCCGCGAGCATGAGAATGCCCTGCAAAAAAGGCAAGAATAGGCCTATAACTCCCGCTACGATGAGTACGAGCGCACATACCTGCGCGGTTATCCTAATGAAGCCATTTTGCATGTTCATGCGATCTATTGTATCAGAGACCTGGGCAATTTGATGCGGGTGTGTAGCCGGCAGTTTCCGCCTCTTCCTGTGTCGCAAACCATACCTGATTTTCAGGTGCGATCCGTCGTGCTCCCGCACAGGACGGTAAATGATATTTCGTACCATTACGCGAGCCGACGTAAGCACCATTTTTTTGTGGTTGAGAAGGTGGTGTTGGACGTGATACGACTGTGGCACCCACATCAGTTGAGAGAATACGCACCGGCTCAGTACGGCCGGTATCCACTGATAGTCTGCCGATAAGATAGGCTGCAATTGCCGTAAAAACTATACAGAGAGCCGTATAGACGTCTTTTCGATCGAGGATGGTTACGTATGACTTGATTTTACGCAGATGTTCGGATACAATCATGTCCCTAAGAGTATAACAGATGGCCGAGAGGCCTTCCCTAGCATTTTAGAACGATATGGCAACCAAAAAAGGAGGAGGTACAGTCAAAAACGGTCGAGATTCAAATCCACGATATCTCGGCGTGAAGCTCTATCAGGGCGAGAAAGCCCAAGTAGGCTCTATCATCGTGCGTCAGGAAGGCTTGAGCACGCTCCCAGGTAAAAACACCGCTCTCGGCAAAGACTACACGATTTACGCTATCAAGGAGGGCACTGTCTCATTTGGAACGAAGCGGAAGATGGGCTTCAACAACAGGACCAAGGTCAAAAATATCGTCCACGTAAAGTAGTCGCTCACGACATCTTTTCAGAACACATACATAAAATAAACCCCTCCTGGATCTACTGACCTAGGAGGGGTTTATTTTGACTTTTCAGTCTAGTTTTTTGCAGAGTGTTTATGACGCCACCTTCCAATCAGCAGAAGAATTGCTGTTGTGACAACCGCAATAATAAAAGAGTAGAACACAAGAACTACCTCGATAATACCCCAATTATTTTCACTGTTATTTCCTAACGAGATAAAAAGTGTTGCATTAAACAAAGCCATGATACAAGGAATCCACGGTAGTGTGTAGAGCCATCTATCACCGCCAATCTTTTTCGTACGAACAACACTGTAGACAAGAAG
>DIYB01000013.1:10170-11735 GCA_002428865.1 Patescibacteria group bacterium UBA6065 | reverse complement strand
CATCGGTATAATCCAGTACACAATAACAACAGCTATGTTTTCGAATAGTTGATAGGATAGATAGTCTCTACTATACAAATTCGAAAGAACCTGTAATACACAGTAAAATAGTCCGTATACGAGAGTAGAAGTAACTAATAGTATTTTTGAGGATATATTCCACCACATAATGATATTTTTAATATAACATTATTTTTATAATTTTGCTTTGACGATGAGGGTGAATGTCGCTTGTTTACCCTGAACCCGAACATCGATGGTGTGTTCACCAATCGCCTTGATTGGTTTGTCGAGCTGGATAAATTCAGGCAGGATGTCGATACCAGTCTGTGCCTTTACAAGTGGTGCAATCTCAGCACCATGAAGGCCTGCGAAAAGATGACCTTCTTCGTTCGCTGCGACGATCGCCTCGATACGAGCGTCGTGGATCGCTTTCAAGTTCTTTGCAAGAAGATCCTCCTTTATCTTACGCTCAGCCGCTTCCTGTTGTTTGAGAAGTTCTACACGAGCGAGTGCGCCTGGGGTAGCTACCTCAGCGAGCCTCTGAGGGATGAGGAGGTTGAGTGCGTACCCATCCGCTACCGACTTGATATCGTGCTTCTTCCCTACCCCTTTGACGTCTTTGAGCAATATGATCTGCATAGTTTCTGTGTTGTGTAAGTGTGCCTTATTGTATCCACCAGCGCCTCCCTGTCAATCAGATTCATTTACCAACCCTTGGAGAGGAGTTCGACAGCCTTATCCATCTGCGCATCGCGTTTTGCTGCAACATCTTTCTCAGTGATTTCTACAACGTAGTCTGGAGTGATACCTTGTTTTGAGATGGAGACTCCGTTTGGAGTAAGCCACTTCGCGATGGTGACTTTGAGCGATGTATCTGGGGTGATCTTGACCAGTTCCTGTACGGAGCCCTTGCCGAACGTCTGCGTACCAACCACCTTTGCGATACCGTGCTCTTTGAGCGCGCCAGCGAGAATTTCTGATGCTGATGCTGAGCCACCATTGACGAGTATCACCATTTTGAGCTTGTTCGTGAAGATGTCGTATCCCTTGCTTCTAATGACGTGCTCATCCTGACCCTTTCCGAATTCTTCTCGAACAACCGGGGTCCCTGTCGGTAGGAACCAGCTCGCCATATCGACTGCAGCATCAAGGTATCCACCAGGGTTGCCACGCAGATCGAGGATCAGTTTATGTGACCCTGAATCAACAAATTCACGAAGAGCCTTTCTGAAGAGATTTGCCGAGTTTGCACTGAAACTATAGAGCTCAATGACAAAAATGCCATCTTTGCGTAATCCAGTGCCAGAATCGGTCTCGGCTCCAGAAGCGGTACTGACCTCGTCTTTTGTGCCGGTACGTATGGTTGGTATCTCGATACGTGCACGGACGATTGGTACGACGAGTGGCTCTTTGACACCTGCTCGCTCGAGTGTGAGGGTGACGGTCGTGCCGCTCTTGCCCCTGATGAGTTTGACTGCGCTGTCAACTGGCAGTGATACCGAATCAACATTATCAATTTTGAGGATGATGTCACCTGATCTCACCCCTGCACGTTCAGCGGG
>DIYB01000013.1:4938-9949 GCA_002428865.1 Patescibacteria group bacterium UBA6065 | reverse complement strand
TCTCTGATCGGTGCGACGACTGAGAGGCGTCCATCCTTGATTCCCACTTCCATACCGACTCCTTCAAAATTACCCGAGATTTCCTCTTCAAACGCCTTTGATTCTTCTGGTGGGAAAAAGACGGTGTACGGGTCATCAAATGTCGCGGTCATACCCTGTATCGCACCCCAGAGACGTTCGGTGTCAGGTGTCGTTGTGCCCGCAAATTTTTCATTGAGCACGTTCCATGCTTTCCAAAATGCCTGGAAATCCACGGACGTTTCTTTGTCCATGTCTTTGTTGATTACCGAGAGGACACGCTCTTCAGGTGATACTGACGCATCGCCGAGCCTGAAACCATAGACGAACGAGAGAATGATGAGAACGACGGCAATCGCTCCGAGTGAAGCATGTTTCGATGGTGTCATATGCGCACTATTATCGCAGACTTGTCTGACGAGGACAAATTTACATCACTGACACCATGGTACAATAGGTACATCTATGATGACCAAACGAACGTACAAAAACGTCACGTGGATCGATATCGAAACCCCGACCCAAGACGATGTGCGTGCTATCGTCGCTGAATACGGAGTACACCCTGTCGTTGCAGAGGAGCTCCGTCTCCCAACTGTTAAATCAAAAGTCGATGCGTACGATACTCATGTCTACCTCGTCCTCCACTTCCCTTCTAAGCGCGATGGTTCCGGAGGTCTCTCTGAGATTGATTTCATCATCGGTAAAGAGTTTCTCATTACCGTGCGATACGATGGGGATAATCCGCTCCACAAATTTTCTCGCATGCTCGATGTCAATTCGGTCCTGAAGCACAACAAACTTGTCGGCGAGCATGCAGGCTATCTCTTTTTCTATATGATGCGAGAGATGTATCGAGCACTCCATGATGAGCTCTACTTCGTGAAAGACGCTCTTACTGATATAGAACGAGATATATTCAACGGCAAAGAAAAAGAGATGGTGCGTGAAGTGAGCGAGGTGAGTCGTGAGCTTCTTTCGTTCCGTCACGCGATTGCCCGTCACGGGGATGTGCTCTCGTCCTTTACTGAAGCTGCCGAATCTCTATTCTCCAAAGAATTTGCGAAACATATGACGTTTATCGAGGATGAGCATGCAAAGATTGATCGTACTGTATCAATACTTTCTGAGACGCTCTCGGAGCTTCGAGAGACCAACAACTCCCTTCTCGAAACAAAGCAGAACGCGATTATGATGACATTCACCGCGATTACAATCATCTCGTCATTTGTGACCATCGTTGCGAGCTGGTTTCTCATCGAGGACCCACATCGTCCATTCAAGGGTATGCGCTATGAGTTCTGGCTTATCGGTCTCGTCATGCTTCTTTTGGCCGCAGTTCTCGCTGGGATCATGAAGTGGCGACGCTGGCTCTAGGTACCGCATCTATTACCCTGAAACACCTTTATGGATATACGACTTTACAATACACTCACCGGGACTAAAGATCGCTTCACTCCTTTGTCAAAGGGAGTGGTTGGGATGTATCACTGTGGTCCAACGGTCTACAACTATCCACATATAGGCAATCTTCGTGCATATATATTTGCCGATACACTCAAACGCATGTTTCTCCATGCAGGGTACCGTGTCCATCAGGTCATCAACATAACAGATGTTGGACATCTCGTGAGTGACGGAGATGATGGTGAGGACAAGGTGGAGAAAATGGCCCGTGAACAGCACAAAACCTCTCAAGAAATTGCCGCATATTACACCGATGTGTTCCTCGCTAATCTCCGTGATCTCAATATCGATACCCGCAATACGCATTTTCCTCGAGCAAGCGAACATGTTCCTGAGCAAATACGCATGATTGAGGCGCTTGAGAAAAAAGGTTATACCTACCGTACGTCAGACGGTATTTATTTCGATACTGCTCGGTTCCCTGCGTACGGCGCACTCGGTCATATCGATCTGTCGGGTCTACGAGAGGGTGAGCGTATCGGTATCAATACAGAGAAGCGTAACTCGACTGATTTTGCTCTCTGGAAGTTCTCCTCTACAGGCACAAAACGACAGCAGGAATGGTCATCTCCGTGGGGCACCGGTTTTCCCGGATGGCATATTGAGTGTTCAGCTATGTCGACAAAGTATCTCGGAGACACCTTCGATATACACACTGGTGGCATCGACCACATTCCTGTCCATCATCAAAACGAAATTGCTCAGTCTGAGAGTGCGACGGGCAAACCATTTGTTCGATACTGGATGCACAGTGCATTCGTCAACTTATCGGGTGTGAAAATGGCCAAATCAGCTGGCACATTTCTCACGCTCGACGAACTCAAACGTCGCGGATATTCACCGCTTGCATATCGTTACCTCATTCTCTCTGCACGCTACTCATCACCGATAGACTTCAGCGACACATCGATGGAGGCAGCTGCACGAGGGTATACCAGCATTCTTCGATCCACTGAGAAGCTTGTATCAGTAGAGCCGATCCCTTCACATTCGTCGTATGCTACAAAGATAGATGAATTTATCTCTGACGATATCAATACCGCAGGTATTCTCGCTCTTATTCCTGAAATACTCGGTAATTCCTCTCTACGACCTGGTGAAAAGCGTTCGCTTATCGAGACGATCGATGCTCTCACCGGTCTCGATCTTCTCAAAAAGCCATCTCGTATACCAAAGGAAATATCTCTTCTTCTCGAAAAGAGAAACGAAGCGAAATCAAAAAAAGACTGGAAAACCGCCGATGCGTTGCGCACAGAAATCCAGGATCTCGGATATGAGGTGATGGATACAAAAACAGGTCAGGAAGTGAGGAAAATCTAATCCCCACTCTCTCAACAGATTGCGCAGGTTTTGAGTGCTTCCCCACTATCGGCACGTGGTAGAATCGATGTATGGCAAAAGGCGACCATATACGCATTCCTCCTCAATCAATCGAAGCTGAACAAGCACTTCTCGGTTCGGTCATGCTTCGTCCAGAGGCGATTCATGACGTCACCGATGTGGTAAACGAAGAGAGTTTCTACTCGGACAAGCATCGTACGATATGGCGTGCAATGCTCGAGCTCGCATCGAAAGCCGAGCCGATCGATCTCCTCTCACTCTCGAACAAACTCAAAGATAAGGGCGAACTTGAGCGCGTCGGCGGATCGTCGTACCTCTCAGAACTCGTCAATGTTGTTCCGTCAGCATCAAACGCCCGTCATTACGCATCAATTGTCCAGAAGAAAAGCATGATGAGGAAACTCATCGAAGCCGCGGAGCACATCCATCATCTTTCATTTGAGGAGGCTGGTGATCTCGACGAGATACTTGATTCGGCAGAAAAACGTATCTATGAAGTAACCAATTCAGTTGGTTCACACAAGTTTATCGAGCTACGTGACACGCTGAGTGAAGCATGGGAACGTATCGAGAAGCTTCATAATTCAAAAGACGAACTCCGTGGTGTTCCAACCGGTTTCAAACCACTGGATGATAAACTATCCGGACTTCAGAAATCTGATCTCATCATTCTCGCAGCTCGTCCGTCGATGGGTAAAACCTCTCTCGCTCTCGACATCGCCCGCAAGGCAGCACTCCAGCACAATATCCCTGTCGGTATATTCTCTCTCGAAATGAGTTCACAGCAGCTCGTTGATCGTATGCTTGCCGCGGAAAGTCGTATCGATGCGTGGAAACTGCGCACTGGCCGAGGACTCCATATCGATGAGATCTCGACTCAGCTAAGGGATGCGATGGACCGTCTCTCAAAAGCACCGATCTACATCGATGACCAGCCTGGCAACAACATCTTGAAGATGCGCGCAATTGCACGACGATTGAAAGCTGAGAAAAACCTTGGTCTTATCGTCGTCGACTATCTCCAGCTCATGACCCCAGTACAGTCCCGCAACTCTGACAACGTCGTGCAACAGGTGACCGAGATATCTCGATCGCTTAAAAACCTTGCGCGCGATCTCGATGTGCCAGTACTTGCCCTCTCCCAGCTCTCTCGTGCCGTCGAATCACGTGGAGGCAAGCCACGGCTTTCTGACCTCCGAGACTCAGGTTCTATCGAACAGGATGCCGATGTCGTCATGTTTATCCATAGAGAAAAAGATGAGTCAGGTGAACAGGCGCGTTCATCCCTCACCGAGATTCTCATCGAGAAGCACCGAAATGGTCCGACAGGTACTGTTAATCTGTCGTTTGATGGCAACAAGTCGACATTCCTCACGCTCGAAAAAGCAGATTTCGGTGATTTCCAATAATCTGCCTCTCATTCCATGGATCATCTCCACCGACTTCATGAATTATTTCGCAGATTTCCCGGCATCGGACCTCGACAGGCCAAGCGTTTCGTCTTTTTTCTACTCGCTGCGCCGGCGGCGTATCGCAAAGAGCTTGCTGATGAAATAGCGAAACTCGAATCTCGGGTAACGACGTGTACTTCATGTTATCGATTCTTTGATCGGCGCTCGACTGAGACTGTGTGTTCGATTTGTTCGGATAGGTCACGCTCAACAGAAAGTCTAATGATAGTGGCGAAAGACGTCGATCTTGAGGCGGTCGAGAAAAGTCGAGTATACACCGGTCGGTATTTTGTGCTCGGAGATACTATTCCTCTTTTTGAGGGCAAGCACACAACCTCCCATGCACGTTCAAAAGAACTCCTCACCGCCGTCGAACGAGCGGCCAAGAACGGCCTTCGTGAAATTATCCTCGCTTTTTCATTAAACGCAGAAGGAGAGCACACAAAGGAGTCGATCGAGGCACTCCTTTCACCCATCACTCAGACATCCTCTATATCGGTATACACTCTCGGACGCGGACTCTCGACGGGCACAGAGCTTGAGTATTCAGATTCTGAAACCATCAAGAACGCCCTTCTTTCAAAGAAGAAAGACGCCTAAAGAGGGATCCGTTTTCAATACTTCATGATGCACGCGGTAGTTCGACCGTAAATGTCGTCCCCTGACCTACTCCAGCCGAAGATACCTGTATTTCCCCCTCATGCCTGTCGACAATCTGACGAGCCATAAAGAGT
>DIYB01000013.1:1410-4736 GCA_002428865.1 Patescibacteria group bacterium UBA6065 | reverse complement strand
AGGACGAGCCATAAAGAGTCCGATACCCATACCCTCAGTGTCAGTCGTTTTTGCCTCTTTTGAGCGGAAGAATTTGGTGAATATGCGATCAAGATCGTCTTTTGATATACCGATACCGGTATCTTTCACTTCTATCGCTATATGTGATCCGCGAGTCTTTACTTCAACAGACACCGATCCACCAGACGGTGTATAGACCACCGCGTTCTCAATAATAATCTGTAGAGCGAACTGCATTCTGCGAGCATCGAGCATCGCGGTGGGTACACCAGGCTCACAAACGAATCGGAATGAGAGATTCTTGTCTTGCATGTGCTTCGTCATGTTTTTCGACGCTTTTTCGACGAGTGCACACACATCAGCCTCTTCAAACGCATAGAGATAATTGACATCATCAGACTTCCTCAGCCCGACAAGCATATCGGTAAGCTCGACAAGTAGCTCATTGGCATTATCAACCTCCTCAATAGCAAGATGTGCCTCCTGCCCAACCTCTTTTGGGAGTGATTTTTTAAGCATCTCAGACGCCCATTTGATACGAGTAAGTGGTGTACGGAATTTGTGAGTGACAACAGTAATAAATTCGTATTTGAGGATATCGATATCTCGCATTTTTTCCCAAACGAACCCACCGACGAGTACCGCGATGATTGATGATGTGAGAGGTACGGCCCACCCTGGCAACCACGGATATATGTCACGTAAAAGTGAGTCCGACCAGTTGACGAGAGCGACTCCGATACCGATGAGTGCCACGAGTACACCGTATGAGAACGCTTTTTTGGCAATAACCTTGATGTCCATGACATCGTAGCGGAGTATGCCGTATGCAAGCGGTATGATGTAGGCACTGAAGAGTGTCGAGTAGATCGGGTCGACTGGAATATTCATAACGAGGAAAAAAGCCGTTGATCCGAGCGGGAATCCTGTCACAATCGCGAGTATGAAATATCGTAATCGGTTTCGATGTACCTGATCTGCTACCCGATATGCTCGTATGAGCGCGGAAAGTGTATAGAGACCACCTACAGCAAAGAAGATAGTCATAAGCCAGTAGTATTCTCCGGCTTCGTAATAATTTGGAAAATAGAGCTTTGGTACCGAAGTCATGAGAAACGCTTCCGGTCGAGCGATGTAAAACGCAAGTAGCCCAACCGCAGCGGTATAAAAGGCAACAATCGTTTTCCAACGTTCTGAATCCTTCTCGAGAACAGCTAGTATCCAATGAATTGTAAAACAGACAATAAAGATAACCGAGAGATTGCCGGTAAGGATGTCACGGGACGCTTCTCCATCAAGAACATTGATACCGAACACATGGCAGATCTGAAATATGCCCACCGCGAGAGAGAGTAAAAGAAACATGACGTGCGCAATTTTGCGCGAACTCTTGAGATATACTGAAACACCAAATCCAACGGTGATGAGAAAGAACAGACCGTACGATACGTTGGTAACAAGTAGTGGTATGTTTTGTGTAATCATGATTTCCTCTTGTGAACTCGTAGAACAGCCTCAATGATGTGATGCGTTGTTAATCCGTAATGAGCGAGGAGTTCTCGTGGTGTGCCAGATTGACCAAATGAGTCACGGATACCGACAAACTCAACTGGAGTAGGCTGTCGCGTAGCGAGGAGCTCTGCGACCGCACTTCCCAATCCACCAGCCATCTGATGCTCCTCGACGGTAACAATAGCCCCTGCATCATGCGCAGCGGCGAGTATGGCTTTTTCGTCGAGTGGCTTAATCGTTGATATGTTGAGTACACGAACTCCGATACGCCTCTGTTCGAGCTCTTTTGCAGCCATAAGTGCAGTGTGAACAAGTGCACCAGTCGCAACGATCGCCACATCAGGACTACCAAAGGCCGGTTCCCATAAGATCGAAGCTTTTCCTATTGAGAACGGCGTTTTAGGAGTGGTGATCACTGGTGTTTTTTCACGCGCAAGGCGTAGATATGCTGGTTTGCCAGCTTCGGCAAGTGCCAGTGTCGCCTTTTCAGCCTCTATCGAATCACACGGTGACACCACAACCATGTTTGGTATGACACGCATGAGTGCAATATCTTCAATTGCCTGGTGTGTGCCACCATCAGGTCCTACTGACACCCCCGCATGTGAACCGACGACGACCACCGGGCGATCGTTGTAGGCGATTGTTGTACGTATTTGCTCCCAATTTCTACCAGGAGAAAACATAGCATATGAGGTGACAAACGGTATCTTACCCATCGCAGCCATACCCGATGCCACGGTCACAAGGTTTTGCTCCGCAACACCAACCTCTATGAACCGTTCAGGAAACGCATCTCTGAAAAGGTGCATCTGTGTCGATTCAGTAAGATCGGCACATAGTCCGACGACGCGGACATCTTTCTTCCCTGCAGTGTGGAAACCTTCACCGAACCCCTTACGAATCGGTACCTGTTCGACATCTGTGTCGAACATCTTTTGATTTAGTTTTTGAGATGGGTTAATCATGATCGCTTGCTACTACTTTTCCTGAGAGTGTGCGTAGCTCTTTGAGGGCAAGTGCGGCTTCTTCTTTGTTTGGCGCCTTGCCGTGCCACTCATATTTGCGTTCAAACTCCGTCACACCACGTCCTGGTATGGTATGAGCGATGATAACGGTCGGTTTCTCAAAGATGGTTTTGGCAGTCTCAAATGCTCGGATAATCTCGGTCATATCATGGCCATCAATCTCTATAACATGCCAATTAAACGTCAGATATTTGTCTGCAAATGGCTCAAGCGGCATCACATCCTCAGTGTATCCGTCGATTTGGATGTTGTTGCGATCAATGATGGCAACAAGATTGTTGAGTTTCTCCTTACCAGCGAGCATGATCGCTTCCCAGGTGTTCCCTTCGTTGTGTTCACCGTCGGACATGAGGCAGTAGATTCGTTTTTGAGTCCCTTTGCCATTATCTATCCGGTCTGCGAGCGCCATACCAACTGCTTGCGAGAGACCTGAGCCTAAGGGGCCAGACGATGTCTCGAGAATAGGTAGGAATTCTCTGTGCGGGTGGCCCTGAAGTTTTGATCCAAAGGTACGGAGAGTTGAGAGATCCGACATCGATATGTATCCTGCGTGTGCGAGTGTCGCATAAAGGACTGGTGCGATGTGACCATTTGAGAGCACGATGCGATCACGATGGATCCATTGTGGCTTTTTGACATCGTGGCGCAATACATAGAAATAGAGGGCGGTGAAAATGTCAGCCATACCGAGTGGGCCTGCAGTATGACCCGATCCAGCCCTGACAAGCATCTCAATAATCGACTGCCTGATGGCATTCGCCTTATGTTCGAGTCTCTCTACGGTGC
>DIYB01000013.1:0-1207 GCA_002428865.1 Patescibacteria group bacterium UBA6065 | reverse complement strand
TTCGAGTCTCTCTACGGTGCGTGTATCGATCGGCATTAGAGTTTCAAAAAAGCATTGAGGGCATCCTGAGAGTCATGTTCGCCAAATATCGCGGAGCCGACGACGAGCGCGTCTGCACCAGCATCGATGAGTGCACGCGCACCTTCTGTCGTCACACCGCCGTCAACTGAGATTTCGAGATCAGGGAACCGTGAGCGCACCTCTCGTACCGCTTCTATCGCCTTTGGAGAAAGCGGTTGACCTTGGAATCCAATCTTCTCAATACCCATCACTTGTACAAAATCAATCCGGTTGCGGTACTGCGCGATATCGAGAGCTATGTCCTTCTCTGGTGGATACGCGAGACCAATGCGGATTCCGAAATCAGACATCGTTGGGGTGTGAGAGCCATATTCATTCAGCAAGTTGTCGAGTTCCTCATCCGATATGCTCCCACGATGAACAACAATGCTTGAAGCGCCGATAGACACAAAATCTGGCATTTTCTTGAGAACATCCTTGACCATAAGATCAAATTGAAAATCGAGCTCTTCCCAATGCGGGAGTCCGACCTCTTGGTTGAGCAAGGCATCAAAGTTGATGTCAGCTGTTCCTGTCACATACGGCCATGTTTTTGAATGGACGTAAACTCCGTCACAAATATCGATCTGAACTGTATGCACCCTACCAGCAACCATATCAAGATCGTCATGTATGGTGCGCCATGATGTCGAGAGTATTGCAGGGATGATATCAGCCATTGTGGTGTGTGTGAGAGTGAGCGATTGTATAAAGTTTTTGTATGCGTCGGACGTGGCGCTCGTCACCTGAAAACGGTGTTGTAAGCCAGAGGGCGACTGCCCGCTTTGCTTCGATAGGAGAAACAAAACGAGCGCCTATCGAGAGCACGTTTGCATCATTGTGCTCGCGAGAAAGTTTGACGATGTCCATATTCCCACCGTAGTAGACGACGGCACGAACACCGTAGAATTTGTTGGCACAGATCGCCTCACCCTGGCCAGATCCTCCAATCACAATACCTTTTGCTGCCGATGGTTTTTCCTCGAGAGCCTTACCGACAAGTGAAATATAGTCTGGATAATCATCCTCGGGGTCATATTTTTTTGGTCCTTTGTCGATGACCTCGTGACCGAGTGAATGGAGATGGTCGACGAGTATTCTCTTGAGGTCAAAACCAGCGTGGTCTGATGCGATAAATATTTTCATA
>DIYB01000014.1:44146-46684 GCA_002428865.1 Patescibacteria group bacterium UBA6065 | reverse complement strand
ACATCCCCCATATGGGGGATGTTGTGTTTCTGACAGAGAATAGATTGCTTACTTGAGCTCAACCTTGTCACGGATGATTTTCTACTGAAAATCTCCGCGACCCCGCCTCGCGCCGTCGCGCTCCGGCCGTAAGGTTGCTTACTTGAGCTCAACCTTACCTCCTGCTGCCTCGATGTCCTTCTTGAGTTTCTCTGCATCCTCTTTCTTGACGCCTTCCTTGAGAACCTTTGGAGCACCGTCGACGAGGTCCTTAGCCTCCTTGAGACCGAGACCGAGAGCCTCTTTGACCACCTTGATAACGTTGATCTTTGAAGCACCACCGTCCTTGAGCTCGACGGTAAATGTCGACTTCTCCTCACCTGCTGTAGCTGCTGCTGCCGGAGCTGCTGCAACTGCCTGAGCCGAGACACCAAACTTCTCCTCGAGATGCTTGACGAGCTCGTGGAGATCGATGACCGACATCTGCTCGATCGCCTCGACGACTGCTTTGAACTTTGCTGGGGTTTCCATATGTGTGTAGCTAACCTAGCTGATAAATTATGACTTTTTCTTCGCGATCTCGGATGCCGCAATCACAAAACGCTGTATAGGCGAATTGATGAGATTGACGAACTGTGCACGGAGAGTCTGCATCGGAGGGATCGAGGCGAGCTGGAGGACCTTGTCCTTGCCAGCGTATGCGCCGTCGAATATACCACCGAGAACGGACATCGTACCCTTGTTCGTCTTGGCGAACGAGTGAATCTCACGGGGTGCAGCGAGGAGATCCTCACTGTATGCGATCGCCACCTCCCCATCGAGAGCTGGCTTCTCACCAGTAAAACCACGCGCATCGAGAACTTTCGAAATGAGAGTTTTCTTTGCGACGGTGTAGCCGACCTTCTCCTTGTCGAGCTGGCGACGCAACTTGTTTGCGTCGTTTACCTTGAGTCCCTTGAAATTGACGAAGACCACGGACTTTGCGTCCTTGAGAGACGCCTCGAGTCCTGCGAGTATTTCCGACTTCTTCTGCCTGTTGATTGGCATGGTGTGTGTCGTGATTCGTCTACTGATAAAAACAAAGGTCCGCCATGAAGGCGGAGTGTGGAGTAGAGCCTCGTAACACAAGTGTGTGACGGGTTCGACCTCGGCAGGGGTGCCTCTCTCGAGGATTAAAGCCATTGTCTGGCGCCCTGCTTTCTCCGGCCTTTGTGTGGATGACTATACCGGAACGACTCTCTTTTTGCAAATTAAAAAACCACCCGATGGTGGTTTCAATTTGACATACGGGTCGTCTCTCCCACCTCCTCTGCCCACTGGGACATCGGTAGTGCGGTCCACTCACCGAGGTCAGACACATTGAGCGCGGGCTTTACGAGCAGGTCACGACACCAGATCACACACCAGAACGTGATGGTTTCACCGGTTGATGTGGTGACTTCGGCTTTAAACCTCATGCCTGATCGCCTCCTGAGAGGCACAAACTCAAACGAAGTTGAGAGAAGGAGACGACTACCATCATCACATTCAACGAACCCGGAACTCGCATTTTCTGTATGAATGATTGTTCGTGCGATGAGCACGATGGCAGCGAGATCTGATGCTTGTATCTCAATCCCCTCTTCGGTGATAACGCATTGCATAGAGTAAGGTGCTTTGAGAACCAGAGCCCATGCTACCGCTCTATGATGGATGAGTCAAAAGGTTTATACAAATAAAAACCTGACCCAAGAGAGGGTCAGGAGTACTATGACTTCTGAGGGGCGTGGGGAGTAAAATCCGGTGGTCCGGAGCATCGATCACCTCGTCTCGAGGCGACTGATTCACCAGCATCGATACGTGCGCGCACAGCACGCGCATCAACATCGGAGCATTTGAGGCACCGGAGTGTACCCGTGGGACCATCAACCTTGAAAAAGGCACAAGAGTTGAGGGTTCTGAAACCGCACTGTTGCTCAGCAAATTCCCACGATAGATTCTGGGGATTGACGGACATAAAGAGAAGTATCTAGAGAGAGACTACCCCGTGATGAGGATAAAAGTCAACGCACTACTCCCCTGTCGTCTGTGCTGGTAGAGCTGACTGATCAGTCACGTATCCCGAGAATGAGAAAGCAAGTAGAAGCCCGACAACAATGACGAGCAAGAACTGAAACCCCATTTTGAAAAAAGTATTATCGAACATGGCGCGATCGTAATCTATCAAACCCCTTGCGAATCAGCAGACCGAGTCCGAGACCGAAGAGGCCAAACATAAATGGATAGTAGAGGCCCAGTAACACAAACCCCATCAGAAAGCCTGGTTGCGGATAAAACCAATACTCAAATAAAAATACAGCTAGAGCAGGAATAGTATATGTAACTATATTCGAAGTCTTCTTTTCAAAACCAAAATAAAAAATAAGTAAAAAATAAGTAAAAAAAAGAAAAGCAGTTGGAATACCAATAAGTGCCCCTGCCGCATGATCCCACAAATCACCTTGCCCAAAAATATAAACGAAAGGTTTTCCTATTAACTCAAAGCTAAAATAAGTTAAAACAAGGGCTGCTGCATAAATT
>DIYB01000014.1:42926-43948 GCA_002428865.1 Patescibacteria group bacterium UBA6065 | reverse complement strand
TGCTGCATAAATATAAAAAATTTTTGAGAAATTACTTAAATTCATAAATCAATAATTTAATAGATTCATAAATAGGTTTTTTAAGCTTTGCTTCATTCTATCAATAAATCCTTTTGTGGACGAACCGTGCTCCACAGCAGACATCACTGACGCCATCTGGGTCACCGATGGCGGTGTGTTGGACGATTTCTGTAATGGAGCAGGTTTTGCTACAGGATTTTTGACCAGCGCTACAAATTGATCAATAGGTATGTCGATTGTGATTATGACTGAATCAGGGTTGATGACGGGTATTTGTTCAACTGATTTTGCTACCACCACGCTCGATGATCGACGAGACCCTCCTCCACCACCGCTTCGAACGACAGATGTCAGTACTGGATCGGACACCGCAGGCGCGCGCACCGGCTCTGGTGCTATAGCGAGTACCGGCGCAGGAGATGTCGTGCCGATATTGAGTACGAGTTTGGATGTATCCCCCACTTTTGCAACACCAGTGTACTCAGCATTGACCACTACATCATCTCTCATACTCGATACAGCTATAGTGTATTCTCCATCATCAGTACCCATAGCTTCGACCTTGTACTCACCATCGAGAGGATTGGGTATGACGATAAACTCATTCTCTGTATCAGCTCCTGTATAGAAAGCACCTGGAATCTCCCTGATGTCGCCCGATACGGAACGGCCAATCCGCCTACCATCCGGTGCCACGACCAACATATCGGCCGGTGAAAACAATTGGAGCATCAGAAACGGTAGATCTGCTTTGCTCAAACCAGTCACTACACTTGTCGGGAGTCTGTCGGCGAGAATGGCAAACAAGTCACCACTCGCCACGCTTACGATTTTCGTGTGAGATGCTTCGTAATAAGTATTATTTCCAAGAGCTGATGCGCTCATCACAGGAACCGTACCATCTCCATCGACCAATCCAAGTGCTGACCCCTTAAGAAGATTCAGAGGTTCACCATGTTGCCAAATACTCAGTCCATCACTGGATCGTACTTCAAGACTAC
>DIYB01000014.1:42194-42736 GCA_002428865.1 Patescibacteria group bacterium UBA6065 | reverse complement strand
TGGATCGTACTTCAAGACTACCGACGGCACCACTAGATGAGCTTATTAAATTTGAAAATCTAACTCTGAACATGTATCCAGAAGTGGTGTGTAGGTATTCTAGGAATGGATTAGTTGGATAGTTATTTGGATATATTTCTTGTGACGATGTGTTCGTTTCTCCACTGAAAAGATATTTATAACTATTTATTGGTAACAATTCACGAAATGAGGTTATGGGATAACTTCTCACATATTTATACACACTATCAAAACCGAGATGTTTTCCTTGTTGTCTTAATATTCTTTGAATTAAAACGTCCTCGGCTGATAACAGCGTCTTCCCTCCCTCCCACGCAAGATAAGCTTTGGGTGCGCCGAGGTGTGGTGTGGCAATAAAAACCACCTGGTCAACATCAATCTGATAATTATCAGATTGCACATACTGTCGTGTTACGAGACCACCCATCGAATGCGCGACGATATCCACCTTGTCACAGTCACAGATCGCTTTGACCGTGTCTATTTTTTGTTTGAGTAAAATCGCGGTATCGACATTTGAG
>DIYB01000014.1:37556-42007 GCA_002428865.1 Patescibacteria group bacterium UBA6065 | reverse complement strand
CGACATTTGAGTTGCGCCAGTCGTACGGGAATGTAAAGAGTGTGCTCTCCCGCACATATCCATTTGCTTCAAGGGTTGCAATGAGATCGTCGTATACGTGTAGGATTGGATCCATGATCCATGTACCTGATACTTCAAAAGATCCAAGAAGACCTGGGACGATAATGACCGGATCAACGCAGAGGTTTTCTGACGTATTCGCGCTCCGATCTAAACGATCGACACCCGAGAGGACAAAAGCGATATCGCGGACGTCTCCGAGCGGTAGATCACTCGATGAATTACCACGTGAAAATGTACCGTACGGATAATTCTCATCCATAGTTGAGCCGTATATTTGAAGCTGTCCCCATCCTTGTGTAACGAGGCGCAGCCGATAGTATCGGCAATGATCGAGTGTGTATGGCTCAGCAAAAGAGAGTGTTGTTGTTGCCTCGGTGATCTGCAATCCTGGAGTACTTATCGAATCACTTTCACTCACAGGTACGCAGTCATCGTACGTATCAGAGCTACACTCCTCGACCCATACTCGAAACGAATTTGAGTAATACCTTGCATCAGCACGATATGAAAAAGTAAAACCTGAGGGCACACCACTCAACCCCGTACCGAGAGACTGATAGTCGGTGACGGACAACACCGGTGTAAGTGTCGAAGCGTAACCTTGAGATACATGAGCAGACACTATCAGTGGTGATACGACGAGACATGCGAGAGATATGGATCCACACAAAAAGCCACGATAGACGTGGCCTTGTGTGAATAGAGACACCATACTTCCCCTCACGGCGGATCGAGGTGATCTCGCCGAATCGTGTGTCAGCATATTCGATCGTAGATACGATCTCATGCATCGATCAGTATATACCCGAATTGTGGATATATACAACAATGCAAAAACCGCCCTTTGGGGGCGGTTTTTGCTGAGCTTATGTCAGACCACGAGGATCCGACACGTAGCACTCCGTATTACGGAAGTGATACTGA
This sequence comes from Patescibacteria group bacterium UBA6065, assembly GCA_002428865.1. Classification (GTDB taxonomy): domain Bacteria; phylum Patescibacteriota; class Minisyncoccia; order Phycocordibacterales; family UBA6065; genus UBA6065. The sequence goes on along the minus strand of DIYB01000014.1, from coordinate 41,020 downwards.
TGAGCTCCTCCACTCCGACTTATCAGTCATCGAAGTTGAGTTGTTGTAACCAGCGGCCGTGGTGAACCACCTGAAGCCGTTGATCTGAACTGCGAAGGTGTTAGCCGACGAGCCAGCAACCGTGAACGAGACAGTAACCGGGATCTGGACGGTGTTGTTCTCCGCGAGGGTGAACGTAGCACCAGAGTCCGAAGTGGTCACGCCTGATGACGGAACTGCGTACGATACGATAGCGTTCGTACCACCAGCTGAGTTAGCTGAGAGAGCACCGTTCGATGCGCCGTTCCTGTAGACAGCGAGCCATGTGGTCGTAGTCGTTGCAGAACCGTTTGTACCGAAGAGTGTCGTGGTCGATGCGCTCGAGCCGAACCTGAGGTCATCACCCTTTGCGGTGATTGAAACCGTGAAGTTTGCTGAGCCGGTCGATGTAGCAACGCCTGTTGAATCGTTCGATGAAACCGACTGGCGGGTCATCGAAGGAGTGCCAACGAGTGCGAAGACTGCACCGATGTTTCGTACTGCCATCGTCTCACCAGTAGCTGAGCCGGTAGCCGTAACTGATGAACCCTGTGAGTTCTCAGATGTGATACCAGATGAAGCAACTGATGCGCTGATGTTCGAGACGGTCGCATTCGCAGTCTTGATGTCGACGCGGATAGCGAGAGTCTTGGTCGTGTCCTTCTGAACTGTGTAATCAATGTCATCGAAGGTTACTGAACCAGTTGATGCATTGATGGTCGACGAGTCGAGGAGGTTTGAACCATCGTAGAGGTACGCCTTGGTAGCCGTCGCTGCGCCAGTACCAGTCTTTGAGATGGTAGCGACGAGGTCGGTAACGAGGACGTTGTCCTTCTCAGCACGGAGGTCGAAGAGGAGGACGGTCGGAGCGCTCGAATCGAGGAGCTCGTTCTCATCCGAACCCTCTGCTGCGACGATGTCAGCTGCCTTTACGTTCGACGAGTTGGTCGAAAGCTTGAGTGTAGCTGAATCAACAAGCGAGCTCGAGATCGAAAGAGTCTCAGAGAACTCCGATGACGGACCGTACTGGTCGATACCAGCACCGTCTACGCCACGAACGCCGTTCTGAGGAAGCTTGATCGTCTTGTTGCCCCTGTCAGCATCCTTGATAGATGCGTAGAGGTCACCACGAACGACGAGGACTTTCTCCTGATCCTTCTGGACCGTGTAGTTCAAGCCACCGAAGGTGATCTCATAGTTCGAGCCGTTCTTTGTAACGGTGTTCGAGTTGAGGTCTGCCTGAGCGATGACCTTGCCTGCTGCATCGGTGATGTAGAGGGTCTTGTACACCTTGGTGTAGAAGGCCGTCGTCGTACCGAGGTCAAGCTTGATCCTCTGGATCGAGATGTCTGAAAGCTTTGCCTCAAGGTTGATACCGAGAAGAGGCTTCATCGTGTCGCCTTCGCGAACTGACGAGTTTGAAACCGACTCCTCCTCAACAGTGAGGGTACCTTCAACACCAGTGTTAACGACTGGAGCCGAAGCTGAACCAGTGGTCGAGGTCGAACCCGAAGCCGCTGCGCCCTTGTTGAGAGCTGCGCGGGTGAGCGGACCAACGAAACCAGTTGATGGAACGCCGTTCTCAGACTGGAACTTCATAACTGCAGCCTTGGTGACTGAGCCGAAGTAGCCAGAAGCCGGTGAAACACCGAGCTTGTTCTGAAGAGCGGTGACCTCCTCGCCAGACGAGCCGACGGTGAGATCCTTGGTGAATACCATCGACGATGCCGACGATGATACTGCTGCCTTAGCAGCTGCTGCCTTGTCAGGAGCAATGATGCCGAGGCTGATAAAGAGGTCGACGAGCTGCGACAAGGTCATTGCCTGTGCCGAAGCGGTCGAAACTCCAACTGCTGCGAAGATCGAGAGAGCGAGGCCGAAACCTACGACTGCTGCAACAACCTTCTTTGAAGTGATTGTCATTTGTGTATGTTCTGATAATCGGGATGACTGAATGGTTTTATTTCTAATACGATGGAACCATCCGATCATCCTTCATGTAATGTCCGAACTGACTCACCTTCTTTTGTGCTTCGACGGCGACAAAAGAAGATGATGCGGCTGACTCGCGGAGCATCTGTCGAATGCTGTAGTGTCCGCGCGCATACCGCTCGACTATCCCTCGCTTTATTTCCCACCTTTAGGGCGGGTCGACACAAAGCAAAGGGGTAGTTGGTAAGGGAATGAAGACTGAGGTACTGGATACTCTTGCCGTGATAGGACGAATGCGACTGTAACTGTATATAGATCGCTATGCTCTTTTCAAAGTCCGAGCCGTACTGAAAATGTGAGTCGAACAGGAACGACGGTGAAGAATGTGACTTCCTCACTCGCCCTACTATTATATAGTCACCAAGACTTGCTCGGCAAAAATATAATGTGGATAACCAAAATGAGGCCTAACAGCCTCGTTTTTTCATGATTATCCAGTGCTGGGGAGTATATACCAGTTTGCCTCAAAAAGCAAGCCCCTCCCCCATCTACCCTCAAAATGCACGACACCCCCTCGCGTTGCATACGGAGGGGGTGTATATCATGACTTGGACTCCCGAATATGTCCTTTAGGCGGAGGTGGGTAAGAAATAGCGACTCCAACGACGCTCACCCTCTTTTCGAAGTGTCCCTGATGCGACCATGGCGAGAAGCTCTCGTTGAATTGTCTTTTCACTCACACCTTTCAATGCATCAACAAAATCCTTAACTGAAAGACCGTCCCTCTTTGAAAGGACGCTCATGATAACTGACCGACGATCGTCTTTTGGAGCTGGTGTAGACGATACGCTGTCCTTTTGATTGATGATCGAGGCTGGGCGCTCACTCAAGGACACAAGCTTCTCCTTTCTGACCGTGATTGATGCTTGTCCTTTAGACACAATTGACTGTGGGCGAGCTGGTGACACAGTTGGCATAACCGGAGATGCTGTCGGTCGAATCGGCTCCGGTGAGAGCATCGGCGCACTGAAAAACTCTGGGCTGATGATGACAGTCTCTTCGTTTGCCTGCCTATTTTCACCGCGTTCGATGGTATCAACAAGTGCTTCGAACTCTTTCTTGAGAATCGCCCAGTTCATCTCGGAAATGAGGCCTGAATGATAGGCAATCGATGTGAGAGAAACAATCTCTATAGAGATCGCCTGATACTCTCTCAAAAGCTCCTTGCGTTCAGAGAGAGAAACCGTATTGAACGACATGTTGAGGCTCATGAGCTCGAGTGCACGCTCCCTCAAACGCCATTTGAGAGGCTCAGAATCCTTGATGAAATTCGTAATCATGTAGACCGCGGTCACGAGCTTCTCTGTCTTTTTGTAGATAAAGAGAAAGTGTCGGTTCTTGTTGAAGACAGAGAGGTGTGCGAGTGCAGAATCACCTCCCCCAGAAACAGGCTGATGTGCTGCCGAACCGTGCGTATTCTCAGGTGTCATGACGCGTATGTAACTAATTAAAAT
>DIYB01000014.1:36405-37363 GCA_002428865.1 Patescibacteria group bacterium UBA6065 | reverse complement strand
GTGTCATGACGCGTATTTAACTAATTAAAATAAGGGTATTTTGTGTCCTTTATATCGGACATGTCCTCAATGAGGATTGCATCGCAGATCGATGATGTCCTTTATAATATGTCTTATAAGACATCTTGTCAAGACCACTCTATGGTATAGGACACGACATGCCGTCCGTGACAACCAACACACCTAGGACCTTCACACAAAAAGTGATCTCGGTTCCAATCCTCGCACACCACATCACGCCACCCCATCATCTCAAACAACGAGATCTCATAGACATCAACGAGATTGCGCACAGTCATATATTTCTACCCTCTCTTCACACGCGCGATGGTATAATTTCTTCATGGCAAAAAAGAAATCTCCGGATAAGGAACAGAAACGATCATCGAAAGACGGACGTGGAATTGTTGCACGGCTACGAGATGAGACGATACAGGGAGTTCTCGCCATCACCTCGTTCGTTCTCGCGCTCTTCACCATACTCGCGATCTGGGAAAAAGCAGGACCAGTCGGACACTACACATGGAACGGTCTTTCCTTCCTCCTCGGTGTTGGCTACTACCTCCTCCCGCTTATACTCATCGCTTTTGGTATCTCCTCACTCATATCTCTCCATCGTCGATTCGATGGCCTCAAGGTATTTGGTTTTGTTTTTTTCCTACTCGCCGCTCTCGCTATCATCGACATCCTCTCGCCTAGTAATGGCGGCTTCCTCGGCAAGTGGGTTGCGTACCCATTTGTTCGACTCTTTGATGTTTCAGCGTCACTCATCTTCCTCTCGGCAATACTCATCATCTCAACGCTCATTGCATTTAATGAGGAGCTCGATTTGAAATCGCTCTTCTCGAGGAAGAAGCGTCGTCTCGATGAAGAGGACGAAGATGATGAGATAGAAGCGCCTCTCAAACTCAATCTTGGCCAAGGAGCCGATGAGGAAGAGAAGCCGGTCAAACGTAAA
>DIYB01000014.1:35528-36203 GCA_002428865.1 Patescibacteria group bacterium UBA6065 | reverse complement strand
AGAGAAGCCGGTCAAACGTAAAAAACCTGAGCCAGAACTAGAAAAAGAAGAACCGGAAGAGGAACCGAAAAAAGAGTCCAAGGCACCACTCAAGGTGGCACTCGGTGTCGGTGGTGGTGACGATGACAGCAAGGATTTTATCAAGCCTGCACAGAGTTCACGTATGGTTCGTGAATACGTCCCTCCCCCACTCTCACTCCTCGAGCGAGACAAAGGAAAGCCGGTCGTCGGTGATGTGAAGGCAAACGCAAACATTATCAAACGCACGCTGGCAAATTTCGGTATCGACGTTGAGATGGATGAGGTCTCTATCGGCCCTTCGGTGACGCGTTATGCCCTCAAACCTGCTGAGGGTGTCAAACTCTCCCGTATCGTCGCACTGCAGAACGATCTCGCGCTCGCACTCGCGGCGCACCCACTACGTATCGAGGCGCCGATCCCTGGCAAATCACTCGTTGGTATCGAGATCCCAAATACAACAAAAACAACTGTCGGTCTGGGCACCCTCTTCTCAAACGATGACTTCCAGGGCTCAGAGAAGCCTCTCCTTGCCGCCCTGGGCAAGGGTATCTCAGGCAAGTCGCACTTTGCCAATGTCGCAAAGATGCCCCACCTTCTCATCGCGGGTGCAACAGGTTCAGGTAAATCAGTAACCATCCACGCACTCATCGTATC
>DIYB01000014.1:26007-35404 GCA_002428865.1 Patescibacteria group bacterium UBA6065 | reverse complement strand
TGCCGCACCTGCTGGTCGCCGGCGCCACCGGCATGGGCAAATCGGTGTGCATGAACGCGATGATCTGCTCGATCCTCCTCTTCCGGAAACCGGAGGAGGTGAAATTCATCATGATCGACCCCAAGCGCGTCGAGCTCACGCTCTACAACAAGATTCCCCATCTCCTCACCCCGGTCATCACTGACGCAAAGAAGGCAATTCTCTCTCTCAAGTGGGCAGCGAAGGAAATGGATCGTCGCTACGACGTACTCCAGGCCCATGGTGTGCGTGATCTAGACTCGTACCACAAGAACATATACGAACCATCGCTCAAAAAAGTGAAGGTAAACAAAGGTGATGGTACAAGTGAGGAGATGGGTCCCGAGCCACTCCCCTACATTGTGATTGTCGTCGATGAGCTCGCCGACATCATGCAGACGTATCCTCGCGAACTCGAAGCTGGTATCGTCCGACTCGCCCAGATGAGTCGCGCGGTCGGTATCCACCTCATGCTCTCCACCCAACGACCGTCAGTGAACGTCATCACTGGCCTCATCAAGGCAAACATCCCCGCGCGCCTCGCTCTCCAAGTCGCATCTCAAGTCGACTCGCGCACGATCCTCGATACGATTGGTGCCGAGAAGCTCCTCGGTGCCGGTGACATGCTCTACCTCTCAGGCGAGATGAACAAACCGACCCGTATCCAATGCGCGTACATTTCTGAGGCAGAGGTAAAGAAAGTGGTTAAACATCTCACCGACACGTATCAGGATGAACTCGTCGACAACCTAAACCTCACCGAAAATGCAACAAAGAGCCCAGACGCCATCTTTTCTTCCTCGTTTGATGATGAGGGTGGTGGTGATGGCGATGATGACGACATGTATGAGGAAGCGCGCCGTGTGGTCATAGAAGCTGGTAAAGCATCGACCTCGTACATCCAGCGCAAACTCCGTGTCGGATACTCGAGAGCGGCGCGCCTCATGGACCTCCTCGAAGAACGTGGCGTAATCGGACCCGCTGACGGATCAAAGCCACGCCCAGTCATCGGATCTGACACGGATACATCCGTAGAGAGTGAGTCAACAGAAGAAAAGATCTAGTACACACGAATCCCCCTATGACCGACCGATTACGAACGAAGCGTCTCCTCACCATCTGGGCCGGAATCGTATGTACAGCACTCCTTTTGGGTTACGCTGCATTCCAAGCAGAAGCACTCTTCCTCGGTCCTCGTCTCTCGATCGACTCCCCTCTCTCAGGCACTTCAACCTCGACATCACTCATTGTTGTGCGCGGTACCGCACACAATATCTCTCACCTCACCTTGAACGGCGCGAAGATATTCACCGATGAAGAAGGTGTATTTGCTGAGAAAGTATTGCTGTCCTACGGGTATAATAGGGTGACTGTAGAGGCGACCGACCGTTTCGGACGGAAAGCGACAGAATCATTACAATTAATGTACAAGTAATATGGCGTTGAAGAAAAAAGACGACAAGAAAACCGAACCGAAATCAGCGCATGATCGCGCATCGATCGCTGACACCCTCTCGGCTATCAAGACCAAGTTTGGCGATGACGCAATCATGATGCTCGGCGAGAAACCAAAGGTGGACATCGACGCCATACCCACCGGCTCGATCGGCCTCGATGCCGCACTCGGCGTCGGAGGTGTTCCCCGTGGCAGGATTATAGAGATATTCGGCCCTGAATCATCAGGCAAGACGACACTCACGCTACACATCGTCGCTGAGGCACAGAAAAAAGGTGGCGTCTGCGCATACATCGACGCTGAGCACGCGATGGACCCTGAGTACGCAAAAAAGCTTGGTGTTCGCCTCGATGAGCTTCTCATCTCCCAACCAGATACCGGCGAGCAGGCGCTCGAAATCGTTGAGCAACTAGTACGCTCAGGCAAGCTCGATGTCATTGTCGTTGATTCGGTCGCAGCACTCACTCCAAAAGATGAAATCGAGGGTGATATGGGTCAGTCACACGTCGGCAAACAGGCGCGACTCATGTCTCAGGCGCTACGCAAACTCACAGCAATCACCGCAAAGTCAAAAACTGTTGTCATCTTCATCAATCAAATACGTATGCAGATCGGTGTCATGTTTGGCAACCCAGAGACTACTCCAGGTGGAAAAGCGCTCAAGTTTTACACATCGGTACGTATGGATATACGTCGTATTGCTCAGATCAAAAAAGGTGATGAGGTGGTCGGCGGTCGTGTGAGGGTCAAGGTAGTCAAAAACAAGGTTGCCGCACCGTTCAAACAGACCGAGTTTGATCTCATGTATAACGAGGGTATTTCTCGTGAGGGTGAGATCATCGCGCTCGGAGAAAAGTTTGGCATCATCAAAAAATCAGGCGCATCCTACAAGTATGGTGAGGAACCACTCGGTCGCGGCTATGATGCGACACGACAAGTACTCAAGGAAAATACTAAAGTTGCCGACGCAATACTCAAAGAGATCAGAGAGAAACTCGCACAAGGTGGACTCCAGGGGGCAAGTGAAGAGTAATAACATCACAAAAAACCAATCCCTTGGGGGATTGGTTTTTTGTTGGACAAATCTATCCTCCTTAGCTACTATGGAGCCCTGTTAAGCCTTTAATACACCACTAGCATGGCAATGCTTGAATACAACGAAATAACCGTAAAGAAACACATTGTGATCGATGGCGTGCCCTACGAGGTCATCGAGAACCATATTGCCCGCACCCAGCAGAGGAAGCCTCAGAACCAGACAAAAGTGAGGAATCTCCTCACTGGCCGACTCTCAAACATGACCTTCCATGCTTCTGACAAAGTGGAGGAGGCTGAAATCCTGACCAAGGAGGTGAAATATCTCTACAATAGTCGTGGCGCATGGTGGTTCTGTGAAGCGAACGACCCGTCAAAGCGCTTCCAGATTCCGGAAGAAGTACTCGGCATGCAGGCAAAATTTCTCAAAGCCAACACGATCTATGATGCAAAACTCTTTGATGACAAGGTTTTTGGCATAAAACTCGACCCAACTGTCGACCTCAAGGTCATCGAAGCTCCACCAGGCGTAAAAGGTGACACTGCTCGTGGAGGCAACAAAAATGTCGTTGTCGAAGGTGGTGCAGTCGTCTCTGCTCCCCTCTTCGTAAACGAGGGCGATGTCATTCGCATCAATACCGAAACCGGTGAATACCGCGAGCGAGTCTAGATAACAAAAAAACCGGCCCGAGGGAGGCCGGTTTTATTTTTTACCGACACACTGGTGTCGTAGCAACAAATTGCCAGTCCGTATCGTGCGGAGACAAAGGTGGTCGCACACGGTCTTTTTGGAAACGGTGCTCCCTTGCCTCAGCAAGAGCGCGTGTGTGTTCGGGATCAACTTTCTCTGTCCTGATTCCCGCACAGGCAATTTTAATCGTCACATTACCTGGTAAAACGAGCTTCATGGAAGTCTATAGTAGTTTCTTCGAGCATGCTAGCAGATAGTGGCTACGATGTCTAGAAAATCCGTACATACAACCCATTGAGACAATGGAAATCTACGTAAAAGACCGGTTTCATTTTTTGAAACCGGTCTTTTTCTTATCGTACCTATCGAGCGACGTATGGGAGAAGTCCCATATAGCGAGCGCGTTTGACGGCGGTCGCGAGCTTCCTCTGGTTGGTCGCACTCACGTCAGTCCTCTTCTTTGCCAAGAGTCGTGCATGAGGATTGAGAAACTTCTTGAGAATTTCTGTGTCCTTATAGTCGATGTGCTGAATATTGTGCTGTTTGAAGAAACACTGTTTAGACATGGATGTATATTCTGTAGTGTTGATAATAGTTTAGAACGGAATATCTTCAGGATTTATCTCTTCCGCAGGATACTCGATGGTGTCGAGTGCTGGCGCCGACTTTCCTCCCTGCTTTGCATCTGTGGTGGGTGTACCTGATGCACCACCTGCACGAGCGGTACCGAACTGTACTCTATCTGCGACAATCTCGGTACGATACTTTTTCTCACCTGATGATTTGTCATCCCACGACCTCGTCTGAATCCTCCCCTCAATGAGTACCGAGCTTCCCTTCTTGAGATACTGGGCTGATGTCTCCGCTGATCGGCCAAAGACGACGATATTGTGGTAGTCAGCTGATTCTTGTCGGGCACCATTCTTGTCCTTCCAGACTCGATTGGTTGCGACTGAGAACGAACAGACCTGCATACCAGACGGAAGAGCCCGAAGCTCTGGGTCTCTCGTCAGGTTGCCGATAATGAATGCTTTGTTGAGATACATTGCGTTGCGCTAGCGCCGTTGCTAATCACCCCTATCGTATCACGCTCTAAAAAGCGTGCTAGGCGATGAGTTTCTCGACCGCCTTGTCGATATCCTCCTCAGATGAAGGAGCTGTTTTTGAAGCATCAGACTTCTCACCCTCCTCCTTGTCCTTGAGAATCTTTGGTCCATAGAGTGTATTCTCACGAACCGTCTCGATGAGAAGGAATCGGATGAGCTTTTCAGATGCGTCGAGCGCCTTCTTGATCTCAGCGACCGCGCCTCGCTCCGTCTCAAATTTAACCCAGCCAAAATATGCTGAATCAAATCGAGGTCGTGCTGCGCCAACCGCTTTGATCATCGTATACGCGAGACGCTTCATCTCTGGTGCACCCTCTGAGATGATATCCCCACCCGTTTTGGTGACGATGGATCGAATCGCGTCGACCTCCTTTGGGAGAAGTTCTGGCGATACCGATGGCATGACGAGGTATCCCACCTCATAGACTGCCTTGCCCTCAGCGCTCTTTACGCGAGGTGTTTTGACTGTTTTTGCTTTGGTCTCTGACACTGAATTTGCTGAATTACGGCTTATAATCTAGATACTTTTGGACTCCACCAATATGAGTCCCTACTGCCTTTTGGTGTAACAAGTACCGGTAAAACTATCACATGAGCCTCGTTTAAGCAATGTGTCGGCGATCAAGCCGAAAAAGACGGTGCGCATTATCAACGAGGGATTCGAGACATCGATCAATGGGCACATCCTGAAGCGCGGCAATAGTATGAGCAACCTCTTGGACAAAGACTGGTTCACATCGCTTCCCCCGGTGTGGTACTGGTGCTACATACGGACAATCGGTCTCGGACATGATCCGGTCATGTGGTACGTTGCGTACGAGTTCTCGATACGATGGGGCAAATGTTATAACACCGGTAAATGAGAGATAAAAACCAAGATCAACAAACTCCCGTGCTTCCGCAAGAGAGCCAGCAAAAAAATGTGCGTCACCACGGAGTTTGTCTCTTGCATACACCTTGTACCCCTTGAGAATATCGAGTGCGTCACGATAGGCACTCTGTCCCTCACCCGACCGGATGTGGAGCATGAGCGGTAGATCAAGCTCAAGCGCGAGTTCTATCTGTGCCCGAAATGCACTCACCTGCCTGTCCCTCTCCTCTGTAGTAAGTGGTCTAAAGTAATCGAGACCACATTCACCGATACCCACCACCGCACCCCCTCCCTGTCGGACGAGGTCTCGATAGAAGCTCGGATCAAAATCTTCACCAGTTGTCTCGACTACCCTACCCTCAGCACCAGACTCATCGCTATCGTGGTGTGATGGATTAACGTGTATTGGATGGAGACCAACGATTGCATAGACACCCTCACCATACTTTTCCGCTATCTCAACTGCCCTTCGCGATGTATCAGCCTTGGTACCCACATTGATCATCCAGGTACCCGAATCGAGTGCGCGACGAATCACATGGTCACGGTCGGCATCAAACGCAACAAAATTTGTATGTGCGTGAATATCTATGTAGCGAGGTCTCTTCATGAAAGCTCGAGGCTTAGTCCTTTCTCAAAAAGAGCGGTCTCTCAGGTATTTTATTCTCTCTGACAAGAGCTTGTATCGCCTGTGCCGTCTCTGGCATGATTGGATTGAGCATGAGCCCTATCCGGTAAACCCTCTGCACGAGCTCCTGTATCTGTGCCTTACCCTTTTCAGGATCGATCTTCACCACCTTGAATGGCTGCTCTTCCTGGATCTTCTTGTCCGCCTGCTGTATCTCATTCCATATCGAATCACAGTACTCCTTGATATTGAAATCGTGTATATGAGGACGAGCCTCACTCTGATTTGATGATGTGGTCACGACATTGTTTTGAATAGCCATCTTCATGACACGTGAGACGAGATTGCCGAGACCATTAGCAAGATTGGCATTATAGGCGGCCTTGAATCGCTCGAGTGTAAATGGTGAGTCTTCGAACGATCCGATCTCGCGTGCGACTAAATAGCGCAGCGCATCGGTGCCATATTCACGGATCACATCGAGCGGGCTGATAACATTGCCAAGGCTCTTGGACATTTTGATTCCACCCTCACCAGTCACAAACCCATTGACCACGACCGTACGTGTCGGAGGAAGTCCTGCCGCGAGAAGCATCGCCTGCCACATGACCGACTGAAACCTCGTGTTGTCCTTGCCACAGTATTGTGTCGGCGTGCCGTTCTTCCAGTACGTATCAAATGTCTTACCGTCCTCGGGCCAGCCGAGAGTCGAGATGTAGTTCACGAGCGCATCAAACCACACATACATCACCTGGGTCTCATCATTGGGAACTGGTATACCCCACGGCATCTTTGTTTTGAGACGCGAGATACTGAAATCCTGTAGACCACTACCGTCGGGTTTGATAAATTCTCTCATCTCATTCATACGAAACTCAGGAACGATCACATGACCCTTCGTATCATAGAGTTCCAAGAGTTTTGTACCGAACGCAGAAAATTTGAAAAAGTAATTCTCCTCTTCACGAATCTCGATGTCACGCTGTGGATGGATCACGCACCGGCCATCGACGAGCTCTGAATCAGTCTTTGTCTCCTCACAGCCAACACAGTACTTTGCGCGATACTGCTTCTTATAAATGAAGCCATTCTTAAAGACTCGGTTCCAAAATTCCCGAGCGGCTCTCTCATGGTGAGCATCAGTCGTCCGTATGAAATGAATGTCAGGACTGACGCCAAGAAGCGGCAAAAGCTCCTTGAACTTTGCTGCATACTCATCGACGTATGCCTGTGGAGTCTTCCCCGCCTTCAAAGCGGCTTCGTATATTTTTGTACCGTGCTCATCGGTACCAGTGTTGAAAAAAACATCATACCCTTCTGCCTTCTTTGTGCGTGCGATGATATCAGCACGGATAAACTCGAGCGCGTGACCCATATGAGGTTCTGCGTTCACATACGGGAGTGTTGTCGTTATATAAAACGGTTTCTTTTCCACGATGATAAGAGTATCGCCGAGAGCGATAAAAAGAAAGGGTTAGTTGTGCGCCGTCTTGCGACGAGCAACATCATCGAGTATCTCGACAAGAATCACTGATGCGGGGATTGAGAGGACAATACCGAGGAATCCCGCGAGCTTCCAACCGACAAGTAATGACAAAATGACCAGGATTGGTGGCACGCCGACGATCTTGGTCACGACAAGCGGATAGATGAGGTGGTTCTCAAACTGATGAATGATGAGATAGAGACCAGTGACGAGAAGACCTGCGGATGCGCCGCCATCAGAATACGCACTCGCCACTGCAGGAATAGCCGCGATAATTGGACCGAAGAGCGGGATGATCTCAAGGAGGGCTGCAAATGCGGCAAAAAGAAGGGCGTTCTCTACCCCGAGAACAGTAAGACCGAGAAATACGAGCACGCCGACGAGGATGGCGAGTACGAGCTGACCCTGCATCCAGAGACCGATCTTCTTCTGTGTGCGCTTCCAGAGATCAATGATGTATCGCTCACGCGAGAGCGGTGTGACAATACGAAGAAACTTCTCGACACCATCGTCTTGCACAGCGAGATAAAACGAGAGGACAGCAATAAGAATAAAACCGAGTACGCCACCGAATATCGAACTCGCGGTCTGCACAAAGCCCTGAGAGACTCTCGAAAGAGTGTCATTAATTCCCTGTACTGCCTCTTGGATTGATGTACCACCCGAAACCGTCGCCTCAAACGCAGTCCTTGATTCCGCTATACCTTGAGCAAAATCGGTAGCAACCACCTTTGACGTGTCGGCAACATCATCACCAAACGGGTTCCAAAGTGATACCTTGTCGATATAAGTCGGTACTGACGATAGGAAATCAGATGTATCGCGCAACAAAAGAGGAATAAATGTGTAAACAATACCAGCGAGAAGAAGAGCGAGGAGTGCGTACACAACCACAACAGCAAATACTCGAGACATGCCTCGGCGGATAAACCATTGAGTCGGTGGTTCGACAGCGGATGCAATAACGACAGCAGTAAGAACAACGAGCGCAATATCCTTGAGGACAAAGAGAAGCCATGCCAGAAATACAAAAAACAGACCCTTGATGAGCGTTCCTGAATTGATCTCTATATTGATATTGCGAGGCGCATCCATGATGTCACCATCATACAACGGAACAGTCTAAAATCGAAGCTTACCGAAAAGAAAAGGATTGGAGTGTCTTTTCGAGGGGGCCACGATCGATTCCCTTGCCTACAACCGCGAGATTCATGCGCTCGGGTACACAAATTCTCCGCATGACCTTCTGTATGTCACGAGCAGTTATGTTGTCATAGATTTTTTCGTACTCATCGAGAGACTTGATTGAACCATACATAAGCTCCTGATCACCAAAGAAATCAGCAACGTCGTCGGACGTCTCGAGCATCATCGCACGCTTTCCTCTCATCCAATCCTTGACCTTACGCAATTCTTTAGAAGGAACAGGCTTCGTCGATATTTTCTTGAGTTCATCGAGTATGGCACAAAGCACCTCATTAGCACGCTTTGGCTCAGTACCGGTCGACACGGTGAAGTACCCATGATGATCGTAGAGGTGAAAATTGGCAGAAATATAATACCCAGCCCCCATTTCTTCTCGAATACGGGTAAACAGCCGTGAACTCATGCCGCCAGAGAGCACGTTGCGTGCGAGGCGTAGTGCGTACCGATCCTCATCGTACATATGAAATGCGCGAAAACCGAGAATGAGGTGTGCCTGATCAGTCGTACGCTCCTCGATTTTGATCGCGGGGACTGTCTGTGCTTCATGTGTCTTGTGTTTCTCTGGCACGAGATCACCCCTGAGAGATCCGAAGGTCTTCCTCGCGAACTGAAGCATTCGCTTCTCTGGCACGCCACCAGCAATAACAACAAGTGTATTGTCTGGATGGTAGTGAGATCGACGGAAATCGATGAAATCCTGTCGAGTAAATGCCTTGATATTCTTCTTTGGACCGAGAGTGCTCCATCCAGCCGGCTGATCACCATACATGAGCTCCATGAGTACATCCCACACCTTCGACTGCGGATCATCCTCATACATATCAATCTCACCCATGATGACGCCCCGTTCCTTTTCCATCTCTTTTTCTCGAAATGTCGAATTCAGAAATATGTCAGAGA
>DIYB01000014.1:13578-25799 GCA_002428865.1 Patescibacteria group bacterium UBA6065 | reverse complement strand
TCAGAAATATGTCAGAGACGACATCGGCAATCGTATCGAAATGCTGTGCATCCGACTTGGCATAATAAACCGTCTGCTCCTTGCTCGTGAAAGCATTGTTTGACGCACCGACCGCATCGAGCTCTTCGGAAATATGGCGATGGGTTGGACGTTTCTTTGTACCCTTGAAACACATATGTTCAAGAAAATGCGCAATACCATTTGTGCGTGCAGTCTCATTGAATGCCCCCACTCTCACTGAGACGGCAAACGTGACAGTTGGATTGTCTCGCATCGGTATCGTGAGCACACGAACACCGTTTGGAAGTATTGTTTTCTTGTATGTCATGGCTACGAGTGTAGCTGAAAAAGTAACATATGAAAACTACCCCCGATTGATTGGGGTAGTTTTTGTCTATGAACCGAGTTTCTGTGCGAGGTACGAAACGAGATCATCGAGCTTGATTGCCTCTTGGGCGCCCGTATCTCGATCACGGACAGTGACCGTACCTTTTTCGATGGTATCGAAATCAATAGTGACACAATACGGTGTACCAATCTCATCCTGACGGCGATATCGCTTGCCTATCGAACCAGCTTCATCGTACATGACGGATCCAAACTCTGACTTGAGCACCTTCCAGATCTCCTGAGCCTTTGCGACAAGTTCAGGTTTATTTTTAAGAAGCGGAAATACCGATACCTTGACTGGTGCGACTTTTGGCGAGAGTCGGAGATAGACGCGTTTTTCACCGCCAAGCTCATCTTCAGCATATGCGGACGTCAACACCGCTAATACCGTTCGATCGACTCCGAATGATGGCTCTATTACATGAGGGACAAAACGCTCTTTCTTGTCCTCATCGTAGTACGAAAGATCAACCTTGGACACACCGCTGTGTGCTTTGAGATCAAAATCAGTACGGTACGCAAGTCCGTAGAGCTCCTTGGTGCCAAAGGGGTACTCAAACTCAAAATCGATGGTGCGCTTTGAATAGTGAGCGAGATCACCAGGAGCAATCTCGTGCTCGGACACCTTCTTTGCATCAATGCCGACATCGGCAATAAACGCATGCACCTCTTTTACAAAATGCTCGAAAGTTTCTTTCCATGCATGTGGTGCGACAAAGTACTCGATCTCCATCTGTTCAAACTCACGCACGCGGAAAATAAAATCACGTGGGGCAATTTCGTTGCGAAACGCTTTGCCAATCTGCGCCATTCCAAATGGGAGTTTTGGATGGAAGGTGTCGAGAATGTTTTTGAAATTGACGAACATACCCTGTGCTGTCTCAGGACGGAGATATGAGATCGAATCATCAGATTCGATTGCACCGACGTAGGTCTTGAACATCATATTGAACTGACGAGGCTCACCGAGTTTGCCACCACACTCTGGACACTTTGAATGGTCGTCGAGATGATCTGCACGAAACCGCTTCTTACATTTCGTGCATTCGATGAGAGGGTCAGAAAAACCAGCGACGTGTCCCGATGCTTTCCATGCATTTTGATTCATGAGAATAGCTGCATCCATACCGTACATGTCATCACGATCGAGGACAAAACGCTTCCACCAGAGATTCTTCACATTGTTCTTGAGTGCGACACCGAGCGGACCATAGTCCCACGTACCAGCAAGACCACCGTAGATTTCTGATCCTTGGAATATAAAACCTCTGCGCTTTGCGAGCGAGATGATGTTTTCCATTACCTGATTTTCTTCTTTTTTCGTTTTAGCCATATATCTCTATGTAACCTCATTACTGTACCACCGTCTCGTCACCTGTCTTCCAGAATATATCCGTCGTCGTCCGTGTCGTTTGAGCTGGAGCAGTATTTCGAAGTGTCGCTCCAGTAAAATCATCAACAGCGGTAACGGTCGATTGACCGATAAGCTGCGGCACTGACCCTATCGCTGATATACTCGGCGTAATACCGACCTGAAACGCCACTTCTCTCACTGTCGATACTCCCCCACCCGCCATTGATCCGGCCCTCCAGACGATGTCACCTGTCGATTCATCGTAGGAAAAATCTACCTCAGCAGGAGATGTTACGCCAGTCCATCGCACTCCCTGAGGGAGAGTTGATCGCACCTCCATACGCGATACGGCGTTTGCGGTATTCGTGAGTGTCCAGATGATTGTGTAAGTTGTTTCAGTATCAACCTTGGGTGGAATCGGACCCGTGTTTGAGATCGGGCCCTGGGTACGTAGTACCCGTGTAGCGAGCGCCACATTTGAGACGAGACGAACCGATCGTGACACCGAGGTCTCAAGTGAGGTGGTTCCTCCCGATTCAGTTGTACGTGATCCTCCCGCAACGACTGAGACCGATATGCTTGCATTACCACCAGTCGAGGTGCGTGTCGGATAGAAACTGAAACCAACTCGACCGGTTGCACCCGGGGCAATCTCCTTGAGTTCCGGTATGCGTCCACTATCCCAGATAATTGATGTGGTCTTTGAGTCATAGTAACCACTTCCATCAGACGAAACAGATGAACGATCGAGAGCGCTACCAGAGAGACGTGCTTCGATTCTGCCGTTTGTAATCTTGTCTGGTGTGTTGTTAGTCCAGATGACATCAGCTCGAACAAGTTTACCTGGCTCAGCAGACAGATCACCGGTCCGCATCCCATTGAGAGCGAGGTCGATGCCGAGAAACGGTCGCTCCAGAGAAAATGTGTGTGATTCTGAGACGATTTCGGTACCAATTTCATTTTCATTGGTTGCACTCTCGATACCAGTCACTGCGTGGATGGTGCGAGCTTCCCCATCCTGGCCTTCTACACGACCTCTAAGAGTGATCGTGCGCTTTGCACCAGGAGCGAGATCACCGAGGCGCCAGAGAGTCTCTCCAGTACTCGGACGAGGGTCAGCGGATGAGAATGCCCAGCCAAACGGGTATTCGAGCGATACGAGCACGTCCTTGATCACCGAGGTGGTATTGGAACTTACAGCAATACGGAATGCACTCTCAGTACCCGCAGTGATCGAATCAGGACCATCAATGGTGATAGTGAGAGGAGAGGACGAGAGTGAAAATTCAAAATACTTTTCTTTAAAAAATATTGCGTTTGACCCCGGTGTCCGATATTCAACCGTGAGCTTTACCTTCTGCTCCTGACCGGTTTCACCATAAAAAGTAGCACCAACCGTCCGAGTCACCATCGTACCAGATTGTATGTTGCCGACTGATATACGAGATCGTTCGAGATTACGCGCGGGATCCTGAGGATCCTTGGTACCAGGAGGAAATTCGACGATGAGATCAGCGAGCTCCATGTCGGTCGCATTCTGATTCTCGATACTTACGGTGAGCAACGTCCGTTCACCCCCTGCAATAGCGGCTGGCCCCTCGATGAGAATATCGATGTTATCGACCGAAACAAATGATCGACCACCAAGTACGGTATACAACATAACTGTTGTAGCGATGATAGAGATCCCGAGAGCAACAAACACAGCTCTCACATACCAACGACGCATCGGATGTCCGTGTTCGGGTTCCGGCGTCGGCTCATCTGCCTGCCATGAGGCGGGCACGTCATCACTGACCGCGCGAACACCGTGACGAGGTGATTCGCCGAAACGATCGGTCCTCGAATAGAGGCCCTTCTTCAGCCGTTCAAGCGCACTTCGTTTGTCACTTTCAAACATGAGATAAGTATAGCAAGGAAACACCGCCTCTTTCTCACCTACAACTGACTCTTATCAATTGCCTCGTTCACACTACGCATAAGCAATTGACGATGCGCGTGCGCATACTCGATCATCTCGTCAGTCAACGATCCAGAAAAAAATGCCTGTGGAGCATCACCTATTTCACCCATATACCCGAGTGACCGGAGAACTCTCAATACCGTGACGAGCTCAATGAGTGTTGCGTCATCATTCTTTTGCGATTCAATGCGCTCAATCATCGCACACAGAGTAGAAAAAAGATCCGGATTAGATCCTTCCCCATGCACAAGACGCTTCACAAGATAGAGCACTCGAGATAGTGCGCGCGATAACTCGATACGATGTGGCACCGGAGTGAGTCGCTCGCATCCGACGATGCGCCACACCTCCTTCCCACGAACAATCGAAAAGAGGCCGTAAACAGAAGTATCGATTCCGTATCGTAGTTTTGATTTCTCCAGTCGAATACCCTGAGCACTCGCTCTCACAAGACCAAAGTCTTCTGTGTAGATAAAATAAATGCGATTTGCTTCGCCACTTTCGACACTCCCGAGAACAAAACCCTTTGTCGTATAGACACTGTACATGAGACTGATTCTAACAGTAAAGATGAGGTCATAAAAAACGCTACCCCAAGGAGTAGCGAGTGGCGCCGCAAATGATGCGGGCAGTGACGTCACGAATTGAGAGTCTTGTCGTATCGATGATGAGATCGAACCGACACTGATCAGGACGCATGAAGTCATCGATACCATAGAGGTGTGTATATTGTTCACGCATAAGGGCCTCGCGGTAGAGAGTCTCCCTTCTCACAACCTCAATTGGTTTTCCTTCACGATCAGCGATACGGCGCATCCGCTCATTTTCTTCGCAGACAAGAAAAACTTTGAAAGAATGAGGGATGAAATGCCAGGCGAGTCGTGCATCAAATACAAATGCCTGATGTCTCTCACCGTATTCGCGTGTCTGGGCATCAATCTGCCGATCGATCTCTGGTTCTTGTCGTGCAAGTTTGTGCAGTTCGGCAAGTGACAAACCACGTCTCTGTGCCTCCAGGCGAAACAGGTCGCCCGTCGAGACAAAAGGTAGAGACAGCACTCGTGCTGATTCTTTACCCGCAGAACCCTTGCCTGCCCCACACTCACCGCTGAGTGTAATGCGAAAGTTTCGTGTCGTAGTGTTCATCTACCGTTGAACCTACCACGCACAGATACCGGAGCGCAACCACTTTTCGCGTTAGACGACGCGTATATCAAATCCGAAAGAATACCCCTCTATCAAAAGACGTTCTGTGTGTGGCAGAGACGCATATTCGATATCAGTGATGAGGGTCACTCGACGGATTTCATCACGATACTTGGCAACAAACTCCTTTCCCTTCTGATCAGAATCGAGGAGTAGCACCACTTTGTCACTCACCGAAAGCCCTCGTTTCTTTCGGATGTCCTGGACAGCACGAATAACATCTCGCATCACCCCCTCTTCCCTAAGCTCTGGAGTAAGCTCTGTCGAAAGGGTGATTGGCGAGGCAAGATTCGTATCAACAAGTACCGATTTCACATTGAGCTCCGAAGCTGCAATGTCGAGAAGCTCTCGATCAAATGAATGACTCATAACCGCACGAGACAATGGCTGACGAACCTTGATATTCGCCCCTGCACGCTGTTCGAGGCCGATCGAGACGACACGACGAAGTTCGGCCATTTCCTCGATAAGTGATTGATCAAGAGATGAGAGACTACGATATACCGGCCATGATGCAAGATGCACACTTTCTACATCCCGTGCGACTCGTGTTCGCGACCACAAGTGCTCTGCATAAAATGGCATAAAAGGCGCTGCGAGCTTTGCGAACTCAGAGAGTACGTAACGAATCGTCGAAAGCGCGAGGAGACGGTCATCACCGTCCTCTGATTTGAACCGATCTCGGGATCGACGCAAATACCAATTGGATAAATCGTCAACGAATGCCAAAAGTGGTCGAGCGGCTTTGTCGAGAAGATACTGGTCGAGAGCGTTTGTCACCTCAAATCCCGTCTCATGGAGACGAGTCACAATCCAACGATCGAGAACATGAGTCGATGAGGTCGGTAATGCCACCGTATCGTCTCGATACAATTCATAGAACGACAAGACATTATCGAGACGTTGAAGAAGTTTCTTTGCTACCTCGTCGACACCCTTCTCAGAAAAACGGAGATCCTGAGCAGCTACCACAGGTGAGGACAAGAGGTAGTAGCGCAACGCATCAGAGCCGTATGTCGAAACAACATCCATTGGATCAGGATAGTTCTTAAGACGCTTCGACATTTTTTCGCCATTTTCAGCAAGAATAATACCGTTGACAATGACATGCTTGAACGGACTCTCACCAAAAAGAGCGACGCCCAAGACGAGCATTGAATAAAACCAGCCACGTGTCTGATCAAGACCCTCGGCGATAAAATCTGCAGGAAATCCCACCCGCCTCTTAAAGATAGAACGGCGAGGGTTGAAATGCGGTGTTGCTTCGCCAATGTAGCATGCTTCACCATACGGCATTGATCCTGATTCAAACCAACAGTCAAAGACTTCTGAAACGCGTACAAGCGGCTCGCCAGAAGGCGAAACATACTCAACCTTATCGATATAGGGGCGATGGAGGTCGAGGTCAAAATTATCGTTGTGAGGCAGTGGACAAAAATCGATATGTTGAACTTCAGCGGTCTGTTTGAAGTGTCGTCGTGCATCATGGAAAATGCGCGCAAGGCTCGCTTCGGTTTCGACACCGGAATACAGTGTATTGAGTATCGCACCGTGCGACACAATAAGTATTTTCTTCCCCTCGTACCGAGCATCAATATCGTAGAGTGCAGCAAAAGCGCGTTTCTTCACCTCGGCTGGAGTCTCCATGTCCGGATACACAACACCGGAATTTACATCGCGTTCAGTTTCACGCCACGGCTTCCCCTCGCGTAGAGGACCGACATCAAATTCGCGCAACTGATCGTGATACACAATCTCATTCTCAGGAATACCAACTGCGCGAGCAACGATGCGCGCAGTTTCCTTTGTCCTCATAAAATCAGATGCCACGATCACATCTACTCTCTCCTTTGCGAGGGCGCGTGCCCGCTCCTCAACCTCGCGTACTCCGCGATCGGTGAGATGAAAACGATCGCGATCTCGAGAATTAGAGATACCAAGCACATTTGCTTCACTCTCGCCGTGACGCATGAGTATGTAGCTGTTGCCTCGACGACGAACAATGCGTTTGAGGTCCCCTACCGACCCCGCAACATAGAGCGCACCAGATTGTGTCCCTCGCCACACTGGTAATGGTGCGCCCCAGTAACGTGAACGTGAGATAGCCCAATCGCGGGCACCCTCAAGCCACTTACCAAAGCGACCATCTCGAATATCCTCTGGTACCCATGACACCTTTTTGTTAGCAGCGACGAGTGCATCCTTGAACGCAGTTACTCGTACAAACCACGATGATGCAGCGTAGTTCAAAAGAGGTGTCTCACATCGCCAACAATGCGGGTACGGGTGAACAATCTTCTTCTTTTCAAAGAGAAGTCCTCGGTGTGCAAGATCTTTGATGACTGCCACGTCAGTTGATTGTGGGTCGTCTTTTGGTTTCACTTCGAGCCCTGCAAACTCGGTCACCTCTGCTTTCATTCTGCCATCAGGACTGACATGTTGAACAAAAGGAAGTGCTTTTTCCCTACCGAGATTCATGTCGTCCTCACCAAAGGCAGGAGCAATATGGACAATTCCAGTACCATCGGTTGTCGTGACAAAAGACGTAGCGTACACCTTCCAACCATTCTCATGGTTTTTGGTTCCTTGGTGATCGTAGTGGCTATAGAGTGGCCGATATTTCTTACCAACGAGCGATGCCCCAGATACTTCACCGACTGGTTTAAACAGTCGCTCTCCAAATACTGCTGGAGATACGAGATCTTTTGCGAGAATAAGACGAGCACCATCTACTTCAACAATAGAGTATGGAATGTCTGCATTAACCGCCAGTGCCACGTTACCAGGAAGTGTCCATGGTGTTGTTGTCCATGCAAGGAGATACGTGCCTGGCTCATCGGCGAGCTCAAATTTCACATAGACCGATATATCGGTTACGTCCCGATAACCCTGATTGACCTCAAAGTTGGACAGTGTCGTCTCACATCGTGGGCATAAATGCATCGACTTGAAACCCTCATAGATGAGGCCTTTATCGTAGAGCGACTTGAATACCCACCACACTGATTCAGTGAACCCTGAATCCATCGTTCGATAATCATTGTCCATATCCACCCACCGACCGATGCGAGGGATCTGTTTTCTCCACTCCTCTGCATAACGGAGCACGCTCTCGCGTGCAACCTCATTGAACCGTGCAAGACCGTAGAGCTCAATATCTTTTTTTGTCTTCAAATCAAGCTCTTTTTCGACGAGATTCTCGACAGGTAGACCATGACAATCCCATCCCCATCGTCGTGAGACATGAAAACCCTGCATTGTCTTGTATCGAGGAATCACATCCTTGATAAAGGATGCGAGGAGGTGTCCATAGTGAGGAGTACCGTTTGCAAATGGTGGTCCATCGTAGAATACGAACTCCTTCCCCTTGGCAGTCGCCTCAAGTGTTTTCTCAAACACACGATCTTTCTGCCAAGACAGAAGTACTCGCTCCTCTATCTCGACAAGCTTTGACTTCGGTTTAGTCTCGTTTTTATCAGCCATGACAGTCTGAATCCTATCACTCCCAAGCACTTTTTCACAAATAAAAACCCCGCCTAGGTGGCGGGGTCGGCTCTCATAAGCAGGATGTGGTTCGCTGACCACGAGGTCCCGAAACTGAGACGTCGCTCACGTAACGCAGGAGCACCATTCTCATTGAGAGTAATCTCGGGATACGTATCGTATGACGACCGAAACATGTCGTATCCGATACCTGCAAACGTCTTCCCCCGTCTCAGAAACTCCATGGCCACCTTATGGTGAAGCATAAAGAATCGGACAAGCTCGACAAGCGACGCGTGACCAATCGTCCGGTGGAGTCCGTTGATACCCAACATATCGCGTGTGGAAACATTATGTTGACCACTGGTCTCCACAAACACGAGACGATAGTATCGTATGGAACTTGTAGTGTGATGGCGCAAACCACAACTTTGCTCCCACCGATACACATACCTTCCCTCATCAACGAGGCGGGCACGCGACACCATGTCAGGAAGTGGAATGCCGGCATCTTCTGCCTGGTACACACGTGTTTTGAGTTGCTCTGAATCAGCGAGCGCGCGTTCGAGTGGAACTGCGAGTGGGTTAATGGATGTCATGTAGAAGAAGTCTGCACTCATTCTCCACAGAGATACGCGCGAGTCAACCTACATCTCCTTCGGAATACGCATACCGAGGAGCGTAAGACCATTTTCCATAACCTGCGCAAATGCGCTCGTCATCTGTACTCGATATGGTGATGCATTGTCGTGCAGTAGAACGATCTGGGTCGATGCATACCACGCATTGAATAGTGATGAGATCTCGATGAGATAGGTCGCGATGTGATGCGGCGCTCGCTCATCTGCTGCACGAGAGACTACCTCAGGAAACCGATAGAGCATTCGCTCGAGTGGCACCACCGGATCAGATACGGTAATCACTGATGGACGCACCTTCTCACGTTTTGCCTTTGCAAGCACCGATCGAGCACGAACGGTGCTATAGAGGAGGTATGGTCCAGAATCACCCTCAAACGATATTGATTTGTCGAAATCATAGATGATGTCCGAAGACGACACCTGACGTAGGATTGAGTACTTGATAGCAGCGACAGCGACGATCTCAGCGATCCCCTCCTGGTCTTTCAAAGCTATATCCCTGCCAGAAAGCCGTGCTTCGACGAGCTTTTTCGTCTCAGCAATGAGTGATTCTCCGGTAATGACATTTCCTTTTCTCGACGACATCTTACCGTCCGCAAACCGCATCATGCCATGAGAGATGTGCTCAGTGATTGCGCGAACATCTGGAGCGATTTTATCGAGCGCAGCGAGCAGAACGCGAAAATAATCTCTCTGTTCGTTGGCAGTAATAATGATCGAACGATCCGGACGAATCTTATTCCATTTGCGCATGTTGAGGCCGAGCTCCTTTGCCTCATAGGTCGGCAAACCCTGTGAATTAATGAATACGCGAGTATGGAGCGCCGGATCATCACGCTCAGCACGGAATACGACCGCCCCCTCACTCTCTTCAAAAATAGTTCCTTTGTGTTTCTCGACGAGCGCAACACCGTCATGGACCACCTCACTCTCGAGCACATAGTAGTCAAATCGAGTACCAAGGATACGATAGATCTCCTCAAATTTTTCGAGGCTCCATTTTCTGCCGAGTTTATAGAGACGTGCGAGCTCACGGGGCGCACCCTCGTATATCGACTTGTTGATCTCGTCTATCTCTGCCTTTGCAGACGCGTCAGTCTCGTACAGAGTTGATCCTTCAGCATAGGAACGTCCAAGAAATGCTGCTTTCTCACTCGCCGACGCACCACGAGACGGAAGGTTTGCAATATTCTTGCGCATCGCCCAGAGACATTTCGCTACATGCGGACCGATATCCCCCTGATAACACATTCTCTTTACCTTTGCCCCCTGTGCCGTACACAGACGTGCGAGTGACTCGCCGATTGCGTTGGACATGAGATGGCCAATATGAAATTCCTTGAACGGATTAGGATCAGTGTATTCGACAAGATATTTCTTGCCAGAAAGAATCTTCGAATGACCAAAGCGATCTCCCATCTTGCCTATCACAGAAAGTGAGTCAGAAAAGAATGCTCTCGAGAGATGAAAATTAATGAATCCTGGACCAGCAACCTCGATACGAGAAAGATACTGGGGTGCACGCTCACTGAGAACAGAAACAATGCGCGTCGCGAGTTCACGAGGATTTGAGCGTGCTTCTTTGGCGAGGACAAGAGCGACGTTTGTCGCATAATCACCATGGGAAAGATCCGCCGGATGCTCGAGTGTGATAACCGCATGTGGCAACCCGAGTGATTCCAGTGCCGATCGTATAAGCCCCTGTAGCTTTTCTTGTATATCCATATACATCTATTTTCCCGTGCTGCCAAAACCTCGGGCGCCGCGCTCGGACTCTGAGAGCTCTCCGTCTTTTGCCTCAACAAATTTTACTTCCTCATACGAATGTATGATCATCTGTGCCACTTTGTGCCCAGGTTCAAATGTGTACGCCTCCTTGCCGAGATTCATGACTCCAACACGCACTTCCCCACGATACCCCGAGTCGATGACATTACCGTAGGTAATAATCCCGTGCTTGAACGAGAGACCACTCTTTTCATAGATGATACCGACATACCCCTCTGGTATCTCCATCTTGTAGCCGGTCTGTATCGCAGCCCGATCACCAGGCGCAATAGTTACTCGCTCATATACATAGAGGTCAAATCCAGCATCACCAGGGAGAGCGTAGCGAGGCATCGGGACTGAATCGGAAAGTCTGACTATTTTGAGCTTTTTTGCCATAGAGAAACTATATCAAAATAAAAAACCCGCGCGAGGCGGGTAACATCATAGTCTATTTTTCCAGAGCGCGCATGATCGTAGCGTAGAGCTCATTCCACACCTCTTCTTCCGACGGGTTGCCGTTGATCACTACTGTCGTTTCGGGATTGAGTCTCGCGTATTCGAGATATCCCTCACGCACTTTTCTGTGGAATTCGATCTTCCGTTCGTCGAAATGATTGGTTACACCCTTACGATGAGCAACCCGACGCAAGCCCTCCTCAGGATCAACATCGATAATGATCGACAGTGTCGGTGCGACTGTTTCATCATTGCGAGATGCGAGTAGTGAATACACATCGAGAAATGATCGTCCGTCGCCAGCATAGATTTGGTATGCATAGGCACACACCTTGCAAAAACGATCAGAGAAGACGAGTGCCCCTCGAGCAACTGCAGGAGCGACGACTTTCCTCAGGTGATCGTTTGAACATCCGAATGTGAAGCAGAGCTGAGTGAATGCGCCAGTGTCTTTACCCAGCGGACCAAGAAACAATGCGCGCCCCGCCTCAGCAAACTCGGTCCCGCCGGGCTCACGAGTAAAAACCGCATCGGGAAATGCCCGCGCAAGCCGTTTGATCTGAGAGGATTTGCCTGACCCTTCGCCACCAGAGATGGTAATCAACCTACCTGTGTGAGTGTTCATTCTGGTGTCTAGACTATAGTGATGGCGCTACGAACGCAACGCTCGATCAATCTTTTGTGCGATACCGAGCATGTCTTTCGCACGCTTACCTCGTGTCGTCTCACCCGCAGTGCCGAGTCGTATACCAGATGGATCGACCGGTGAACGCGTATCGAACGGGATTGCGTTTTTATTCACGATGATACCGGCTCGTTCAAGTTTCTCTGATGCCTCCCTACCTCCTATACCCTGCGACGCCACGTCGACAAGTATGAGGTGGCTGTCAGTACCCCCTGATATGATTCGCCAACCGAGTCGTGAGAGCTCGCCGGCAAGTGCGCGTGCGTTTCGTAG
>DIYB01000014.1:12931-13374 GCA_002428865.1 Patescibacteria group bacterium UBA6065 | reverse complement strand
GCAAGTGCGCGTGCGTTTCGTATAACCTCTTTTGCATACGTGCGAAACGCCGGTGTTGACGCCTCCTTGAGCGCAACAGCAATGGCTGCGGTCTGATTCATGTGGGGACCACCTTGAAGACCTGGGAATACTGCTTTATCTATTTTCTTCCACAATTCTCGCTCATCCTTCTTGGCAAAAATGAGGGCGCCACGCGGTCCTCGCAATGTTTTGTGTGTTGTGGTCGTGACGATATCCGCATATGGAAACGGTGATGGATAGGCACGACCCGCGACCAACCCCGCAATATGCGACATGTCGACCATGAGATTGGCCCCGCACGCATCAGCAATCTCTCGAAATTTCTTCCAGTCAATCTCTCGAGGGTATGCGGTGAATCCTGCGATAATCATGCGTGGCTTCTCACGAAGAGCAATGTTTCTGAGATCGGCATAATCGAGCAC
>DIYB01000014.1:9111-12728 GCA_002428865.1 Patescibacteria group bacterium UBA6065 | reverse complement strand
CGCATAATCGAGCACTTCCGTCTCTTTGGAAACACCGTATGGTACCTGAGTCCAAAACTTGCCCGTAAGAGACACCTTGTGTCCGTGGGTGAGGTGTCCACCCTGATCGAGAGACATCCCCATCACCTTGTCTCCTTTTTCAAGGAGAGCGACATATACCGCGAGGTTAGCAGGACTTCCTGAGAGAGGCTGGGTATTCACATGCCACGCATCTTTTGAAAGCCCAAAGAGCTTGAGAGCACGCACAGTGGCGAGATCCTCAACTTTGTCGATAACGGTATTGCCACCATAGTATCGTTTGCCCGAGTAGCCCTCAGCATATTTGTTGGTGAGCTCAGAGCCGAGTGCGGCGAGGACATCTTTGGACACATAGTTTTCCGAAGCGATGAGATTGATGACACTCTTTTGTCTTTTCGATTCCGCTTTAATGAGTTTTTCTACAACTGTGTCTTTCATGGTAGGTGGTGGCTAAAAATAGTACTTCGATTCTATCACGTCAAAGAGAGCGAACCGACACTTGCGACACATGCACAATCATGCTCGATTGTGGTAGTCCCCCGTGATGATAAACAGTGCTCTGATACAATGTGACCATGGCTAGAAACATCATCATCGTTGACGACGTACCACCAGAAGCAAACGCAATGCTCCAGGCCCTCTACTCGAGAAGTCCGAGAAGTGTCACCGAACATCTCGTACAGGTGCGAGAGAAAGGCGCAGAGAAGTTCATGGCGAGCTACTACGTCGGCTACGGACACAAATCGATTGGAGACTGTGGCACTACATCTATATTCGTCGAAAACGTCTCAATGCTCGTCGCGAAGGCTGTCCAGGATTGGCCACTCTACAGTGGTCAGGAGGCATCAACTCGCTATCTCGACATGGCTGCACAAGAAGTAATGAATCCGCTCGACACACCAGAGGGTAGAGATATTCAGAACTCATGGATGGCCTTCTACCGAAAGACCATCGACGCACTCGTACCAGCTCTCAAGATGCGCTTCCCCATCGAGGAAGGACAAAAAGAAACGCTCTATGAAAAGGCCATCAAGGCACGCGCGTTCGATATCGCTCGAGGGTTTCTACCATCTGGTGTCACCACATACGCAGCGTGGCATACCAATCTCCGCCAAGCGCACGATCATTTGAAAGAGATGCGTCACCACCCACTCCCCGAAGTTCGCGAAACAGCGCAGATGATTCACACCGCACTCAAATCAAAATATTCATCAAGTTTTCTCCACAAGGAATACGAGACCGAGGAGGCGTACGTCGAAAAAAGCATGGCTCAATTTGCCTATTTTGATGACCCATCAATCACGCATTTTGCATACCGACCACGTCTCGATCTTGAGGGATTGAAACGACACAAACAACTGCTCGCAGAGCGTCCAACAAAAGCGGAACTCCACAACCGGTTCAGGCAATACGGTGATATCGTGTTTGAGTTTCCGCTCGACTTTGGATCTTATCGCGATCTACAAAGACAGCGGAGTGCGGTTCAGGAAATGCCACTACTTACCATGCGCCACGGATTCCACCCATGGTACCTCGAACAACTAACGCCCGAGCTACGACAAGAAGCCGAGGTACTCCTCGTAGAGCAAAAACATCGCATCGACGCACTCAATACAAGTGATGAGATAAAGCAGTACTATATTGCTATGGGGTATATGGTCACCGTACGAATGTCGTGCTCACTTCCCTCAGCCGTCTATATCGCAGAACTTCGATCCTCTGACACTGTCCACCCGACACTACGCGTCGAAGCTCAGCGTATGGGTGACGCTATCAAAGCGAGTGTCCCCGGCATCGCAATGCATCACGACACATCACCAGGCACCTGGAACATTAAACGCGGGGCGCAAGATATTGTGAAAAAAGAATAACTAAAAAACCGACCTTCTCAGGTCGGTTTTTATTTCATATTTGAATACGTCTCCGTCTCGGGATGGAGAAGAACAAACTCAACACCCGCTTCCTTGAAAATCTCTTTTGAGCGCTCCCCTGCGTGATAGTCTTTGTTTGCAACAACGCGCACGATACCTGCATTGATCAAAATTTTTGCACACGTATAGCACGGAGTCATGTGACAGTAGAGTGTTGCGCCCTCAACTGATACCCCTTTGCGAGCAGCATTGGCAATCGCATTTTGTTCGGCGTGGGTGGTCCTGATGCAGTGCTTGGACTCTTTACCGTTTTCGTGGATGACGGTATGCATCTCATGACCCACCTCATCACAATGGGCGACACCAGCTGGTGCTCCGACGTAACCGGTGACGAGCATACGTTTATCTTTGACGATGACACAACCAGACCTGCCACGATCGCATGTCGCGCGTTCACCTACCACCTCTGATATTTTCATAA
Organism: Patescibacteria group bacterium UBA6065; assembly: GCA_002428865.1. Taxonomy (GTDB): domain Bacteria; phylum Patescibacteriota; class Minisyncoccia; order Phycocordibacterales; family UBA6065; genus UBA6065. Next base: position 10,358 of record DIYB01000014.1, on the reverse strand, counting down.
AATACTCATCCCACGATGGACGAGTGTGGTGCGTTGATGTCTTTCCTGGAGCTGATTTCTTTTTTGGCATAGCGTGTGGTCTCGATAGATTCGTATCTCAAAGTATAGTCTGTCGTATCAGAAATAAAAAGCCTCGCATGGTGCGAGGCAGAAACCGTCAAGGAGCCACAATCGGTGGCTTCATACCGTGCTGATACCCCTCCCCCTCATTCATATACGCCGTGTTGATGCCGGCGAGTGGGTGAATACCATTTGCCTCCTGATAGAGTGCCTGAATATGATCGGGCACAACCAATCGCGAAGGCTTCGGGACGGTCGGATCGATGGCGAAGTGTTTGAGTGCCTGAGCAATCATGGGGACACAGTCTTCGATCCGCTCATACCGATGGAAAAGAACGTGCTCTGGCCACAGCTCTGCTGGACCAGTCACCATCCTCGTCCGTTTCCACGACACGTGACCGAAGAAGACAATCGGGAGTCCGAAAGCCATTCGGAGACCAACCTCCTCTCCCATGCCAATCGATGACTCGTCAGCGATCGCGCAGACGAGATCGGCCCGAAACACCTGCGAAAAATCGGTCTTGGCAATGAGTCCATCACTCGGACTCGCTCCCAGCCCGTAGAACTGGAGGATGTTCCACTCGGGGCGTTGCGTGGCGATTGTCGCTCGCAACAGATTAGTCTCCTCCCTGAAACGAGGTGACGCATCAGTGAGGGCATGAGCAACGTAAATCTGAAACGGCGGTACTTTCACGATGTTGTATTCCTTTTGGGGTGATGTTGAAGAACGCTACACACATACTACATATCGATGGACAAAAATAAAGTCATCCTCTCGGATGACTTTATTTTCAAAAAGATGTGGTGGAATACTATTTCACCTCGACGCCCATGTTTCGGGCAGTGCCCTCGACAGTCCTCATAGCAGCCTCGAGTGACGCAGCTGAGAGGTCTGGAAGCTTCTTTTCAGCAATCGTTTTCACCTGTGCTTTGGTGAGCGTGCCGATTTTTGCGGTATTCGGCTTGCCAGATCCCTTCTCCTTGCCAAGCGCCTTGAGAATCATCTGTGATGCTGGCTCAGTCTTGTACGTCATCTTGTACGTACGGTCATCAAATACCTCAATGACAGTCGGAACGATCTCTCCGACACGAGTCTTTGTCTCGTCATTGAAACGCTTTACGAATTCACCGATATTGATACCGGCAGATCCAAGCGCAGGGCCAAGCGCCTGTCCTGGAACAGCTTT
>DIYB01000014.1:8455-8826 GCA_002428865.1 Patescibacteria group bacterium UBA6065 | reverse complement strand
AGGTTACCTTAAATTTTCTTTACCTGCAAGAAATCGAGCTCGACAGGAGTCTCGCGACCAAACATGTTGACGAGAACCTTGACCTTGCCCTTTGAGTCATCAACTTCAGCGACACGGCCCTCAAGATCCTTGAACGGGCCATCAGCGATCTTGACGATATCACCCTCTGCGAGATCAATCGTGTGTTTGACCTCAGTTGCACCCATCCTACCGAAGAGAATATCGATCTCCTTCTGGAGGAGTGGTACCGGATGGACACCTGAACCGACAAATCCCGTCACACGAGGCGTATTGCGGACGACGTACCACGAATCATCAGTCACGATCATATCGACGAGGATGTATCCCGGATAGATCTTCTCCTCTTCCTC
>DIYB01000014.1:0-8273 GCA_002428865.1 Patescibacteria group bacterium UBA6065 | reverse complement strand
ATGATGCCGCCCTTGGTCTTCTCCTCTTCCTCGACGCGCTTACCACCCTTTACCTTGATTTTCTTTTCTGTAGGTACAACGACGTTGAAAATCTTGTCGTTCATCCCGAGTGAGTCGATGCGCTGTCTTAGGTTACGCGCGACGGCATTCTCATACCCCGAGTAGGTATGGATTGCGTACCAATGGCGTTCTCCGCCTGTCTGTTGCTTTGACATAGAGGGATATTACTGAGTGATGATTTTCTCAACTCCTGATGAGAAGATGAAATCGAAGACACCGAGCACAATCGCTGTGACAAACGAAAGTCCGATGACAAGAAGCGTGTAATTAATCGTCTGAGACCTAGTTGGCCAGGTGACGTGTTTCATCTCGGCTCTCGTATCCTTGATGTAGCTGATGAGTGACATAGGTGATTTTGACTAATTTTTCTATAAAAAAACCGCCCGACGGGCCGTTTTCTGATACACGCATCATACACCATACACCATAGAAAGCAACCAGACAAGCAAAAAACGGCTCAATTGAGCCGTTTTTTGAGAATTCCCTACAATGATTAGCGGATTTCGTATGTGACGTTTACGTTTGAGATGATTTTGTTCTCGCCGCCAGGAAGCTGAGGAGCTGCCTGCATCATGTCACCACCCATTCCGTACCCTGCTTCAGACATCGCTGATTTCGCGTAGTACATCGGGTACATTGGACCCTGGTCATAATACGATATGACGCGGACGAGGTCGACACCGAGATCACGAGCAAGCTTCTCAGCATTCTCTCGAGCCTCAGCGATCGCCTTCTCCCGAGCCTCTTTGACGAGTGCGTCGTATGCGTCAACTGAGAATGAGAGACCAGAGACATCGTTTGCCCCGAACTCACCGATGCCAGAGAGGAGTGTTCCTGCTTCTGCGATATCACGCACCTTGACTTCGACAGACTGTGAGACGACGTATGCTACGAGTGTGCGTTTGCCAGTACCATACTGACCATAGCGATCACCTGCATACTCATATCGAGGCGAGATTGTATAGTTTGTTGTCTTTATGTCCTTGTCCTCAACGCCATTTTTCTTGAGAAACGCGAGAATATCGTTCATCTTCTTTGTCGCATCAGCTTGAGCTGTCGCAACAACCGGAGACTCCTCGGTCACTGAGAATGAGAAAGTGGCGATGTCAGGCATTGCGACTACTTCACCCTTTCCTGAGACAGAAATGCTCGCCATCATGTTCTGTCCACCGATATATTTGAGCCCCTTGAACTCAGCAATCACCTGAACCAAGAGGAACAAAGAGAGCACAGCCGCGACGAGTGTGACTGGCTTCTTGAATGAATTGAAATCCATACTGTGTATTTCTTAGCTAAATAATGACCAACACGGCGATTAATACCGATGTAGTATACACCGTTGCCGATACACTCTCATAATGCAGAGGCTACTTCTCTGTTGCATCAAAAAGGTTTTCCAAAAGCGAGATGACGGTCATAGGTCCGACACCGCCTGGCACTGGCGAGAGAGCACTCGCCACTAGCTCAACCGATGAATGATCGACATCTCCAACAATCGCGCGTTTCGGAATCTCTTCTTGGAGAGCGTGTGAGCGCATATGATCATCAACATTGATGCCAACATCAACAACAACCACACCCTTCCCCACATATGACGCATCGACGTATCGTGGACGACCGATAGCAACAACGAGTATCTCAGCGGTTGTGGTTATCGTCTTTGGATCAGGTGTTTGTGAGTGACACACTGAAACAGATGCGCCTCGAAGTGAGAGTGCGTGCGCGACTGGACCACCGACAAGTCGAGAACGACCCATGACAACCGCTCGCTTACCCGAGAGCTCGATCCCGTAGTAGTCGAGGAGCGAGAGAACTCCACGAGCAGTCGCGGGAACATACCGCGGTCGCCCTTCTCTCAAGAGACGCTGGTTCTCATCAGTGAGTCCGTCAACATCTTTTTGAGGGTCAATGGCATTGATAATCGAGAGATATGAAAGGTGTGCTGGCAGAGGCAGCTGGACGATAATACCGTCAATTGCATGATCCTCGTTTGCCCCACAAATACGATCAATAAGTATCGACTCGGTCACATCGACAGGAAACCGTTCGTGGAAAACTCGTGCACCGACTTTGGTACCGAGCTTTTTCTTCTGCTCAATATAGAGCGTAGAATCAGCAGCATCGCCTACCTGAATGATAAGGAGGGTTGGTGCGCGGAGGAGTCTCTCACGTTTTGATCGAAGCGCTTCGATCCGTGATTGTCGGGCTTGTATACCATCGAGGATGATCATGTGGGCGACTATAGCACGAGGACAAAGGTGCGTGCTATCCAACTATGCCACGGGCAACGTACCCAATGAAAAGGATGCCGATTGTGTTAAATACAAACGAGATTGGCAAAAAAACAGAGGTCTTCATTCGGGTCATACCCATGAGCGCAAGACCGAGCTCGTCAGGAAGCGGTGAGCTGATGACAAGTGCACCGAGGACTGCCATCGACCACCGAAAAAAACGGTATTCAAATATGTGCGAGAAACGCATACGCGTCTTTGTTGAAAAGAGAGAGCCGATATCAGCAGCGAGGTGATCGCGGATAAATCGAAAAATAATAAGGTCGCCAATGAGCGCACCGAGTCCACCGACGAGTGCTACCGTCACTGGATCGCCGAGAAGTGATAGTTTGCCGAGGAATACGATCGAAGGAACCGTGGTGAATACCGATGTAAAGAAAAGACCTCCAATAAACGATGAGATGACGAGGTGATTCTGAGCCACTCCGAAAATACCGGCGAGTAGTGTACTCTCACCAATAAACGTCGCAACAATAATAGATATCGCAACAATAGCGAGGTCTTTGAGAAGCCGTGCGCGGCGGACGCTATTCATACGAGAGATTGTATCGTAAAAACACATCCAACAAAAAGGAAAACCGCTCCACACAGATCATGTGTGGAGCGGTTTTGCGAGCGTGCCGATTAGAGATCGATCGACTTTGCGAGGTTGAACTCACCGTTTGAGACAACGAGGATTTTGGTGCGTGCACCAGAACCATCTCGATACGAGACCGAGACGACGTACTCACCGTCAGACGCGATATCATCCGCTCGAATACCAGTCACTGTTGCACCAGCGCCAACTGGAGCATATGACTTGTCTACAAGCGCACCGCCCTTGTCCTCAAAGAGGACAACATATGCGGTCTTTGTCGAACCAGTGGTAACAACGAGTGAGGTGACAATGTCAGTGCGACCACCAACTGTCTTTGTAATAGCAACATCACCGAGTGCAACAGAGCTCTTCACCGAGCTTCCTGCGATAGTGAAGTCCGCCTTACCATTTGCGAGTGTAACCTTGGTACCGTCCTCGGTCACACCGACAGAAACTGACTTCAAACGACCGATAAGTGATGTGTCGGTCGAATCCTTGGTCACTGGAGCAAATGTCTCCTTGGTAACACCCTCAGGCACTTCTACCTTGACCTCTGGGGCCGAACCAGAGTTTTCTACGGTAGCACTCTCCTTCGAACCCATCGCATAGTACGCGACAAGCGCGACAACGATGAGTGCGAGAACTGCAAATATTCCCTTCTTGTTCATGATACGTACAATAAGACTACTAATCGGCTGATAGGAGTGCATTGTATCACGCCCGCACATCACATGCACGAATACGCCCTACAGGATGAGCATTGCATCACCAAACGAGTAAAAACGAAAACCGTCCCGAATCGCCATCTCATAGAGATCAGTGACGTTTCGTCGAGCACCTTTGTGTCTCAAAAAAGCATCGACAAGCAACACAAGCGACGATCCAGGTAGATGAAAATTGGTAATGAGATGATCAACAACAGAAAATTTATAGTCTCCATGAATAAAGAGGTTTGTCGTACCCGACACACCTCTTCCTGAGTACACGTGCGTGTGTGCGGTCTCGAGCACGCGCAGGGATGTCGTACCCACAGCAACAATCGGTCTCCCCTCGCGTCGTGCGCGAGAGAGCTCTACCGCAACATCGTCAGATATTGTATATGGCTCTTCGTGGAGCGTACCTTTTGCAAAATGCTCATGAGTCACTGGTACAAACGTGCCCTGCCCGACATGAAGCGTAACTGTCAAAACATCTATGTTGTGTTTCTTGAGTGAATCAAAAACACGTTCAGTGAAATGAAGTCCGGCAGTAGGGGCAGCAACAGATTTCGAGTCGCCTGATGCATAAATGGTCTGATACCGTGAACGCTCCTCATCTTTTGTGATTTTTGACTCGACATAGTGCGGGAGTGGCATTCGCCCATATCCGTCAAAGAAGTATGGGAGTTTTTGGGGATCAAATCGTGGCTTGAGAAAGAAAATATGACGATCCTGGTCGACAACGTCAAACGAATAGTCGCTCGCAGATACAACCGTACCGACACGAATCTCTCGGTCTGCCATAGCAGGTAACGCGCCGTCACGGGCCGGCTCATTGACGAGAAACAACATAGTTACCTTACCTCCGGTCTCTTTTGTGAGATCGACGCGAGCAGGCATCACACGTGTGTTGTTGAGAACAATACATGAGCGTGATGGGAGAAAATGGGCGAGGTCTCGAAATGTAGCATATGAGACGGTGTCTGTACGTGTGTCATACACAAAGAGACGTGAAGCGTCTCTCGGATTCGCCGGTTCGTGCGCAATCCGATCCGGTGGCAGATGATACGAGATGATCCTATGCATGGTGATAGCGAGATCCGGCAATAATCGAAAGTCCTCGATAGATCTGCTCAACGAGCATGAGACGGACAATGTGGTGCGGTAGCGTCATGTCTGAAAGCGAGAGTACGAGATCGGCACGATCGAGAGCCTGAGGATGTAGTCCGTGCGAACCACCAATGACAAAAACGAGGCGTTGCTCCCCAGCACTCATCATGCGACTAAGGTACTGAGAAAAAATATCGGTGTTCATGCGTCGACCACGCTCATCGAGCATGATGCATGTATCTGTCTCTTTTATGATCCGGAGCACCGCGTCAGACTCCTCTACCCGACCACGCTCGCCTTCGTCTTTTGATGCGGGAATAATCTTCCACTCGAGAGACACCCACCGAGATGTGCGCATCGTAAAATCATCGATAAGTGATGCAAGCGACGGATCGTGTTTTTTCCCAAATGAGATGATGAGTATTTTCATAGGGTATGTACATTATGAGATTTCTTTTTTACGAATACCGATAGAATTTTGCGCTGTAAAAAATCATCAAACATTCTTCTCGTTCCTCCTGCCAAAAGCAAACGGTCCCCGGAGTCCGTGAGAGAGTATGTCCGCAGTATTTATTAGTGCACTCGTATCGACGTCGTATCATCGAGTGTTGAGTAACTCGTACGAATGACGAGACGATGAAGTCCTCGAGGGACAGAGTCCGGCACCGAAAATACGAGAATTGTGCCATCTGGAGACACAAAGAGCACATTCGCTTGATATTCGCGCGATGTACCGAGATAGAGTCGTGTTCCCCTCGTAAACCCCTTACCGAAGATAACTGCCGAGGATTTGCTGTCCGGTAGAAGAGCGCTCGGAGTTACTGATGAGATAGAGAGTTCTGGTGCGACGAGAGTAAACAATCTGCTCTTTGGATCTTGCGATTGAGCACCGCGAGATTTGTCTTGGACCCTGATACGATACGTACCCGGCCCGACAAACTCAGTAGTATCGCCAACAGACACACGGCCGACGTCCCAGCGATACTCCTCAGATGTACCAGGAAAGAAAGCGACATATCCCCTCGTCGCACCCCCCTCATCCTCAAGCACCAATGCGTCTGATACAGACATCGCACCTCCCCACCGTATGGTATGCGACGAACCAATCGTGAGCGTCGTACCCTCCCACGGTGAAGTGATAATCACATTTGAACGAGGCGATACAGAAGAGGATGACTGCGTCGGCGATGTCGACGCTGATACTGGTGGTATCACTGGATTCGTCACCGTCGTACAACTCTCTGATTCAATCGCCTTGCGTGTGAGTGGACCGACAGTGCCTGTCATCGATATGCCACGTGCTTTTTGAAATGCTTGGACCGCTGAAAATGTAGCGGGGCCGAAATGACCATTTGGACTTGCGAAGAGGTATCCCGAATCCCGTAAAAATGTCTGGAGCGTGGTCACTGCTATGCCCGATGCTCCACGAGAAAGGTCACTCGAGAGACGGGTACACGCCGACGACGCAGCTGATACTGGCAGCGCAAGTGCGAGGAGGAGTATGAGAGACGCTTTTTTCATACCTGTTGAGTATACCAATCGAGGCGAACTAGAGCGATGCGACAAGTGTGCCGACGAGCATACCAACACCGATTGCGATACCTCCAATAACTGCCATAGTAAAGGCTTTTTTGATCGGATTGATCGATGCGACACGACCAGAAAAAAGTCCGAGTACAAAGAGTGCGACGAGCGACACGCCGATTGACCACACGAGAGCACTCATTCCCGATACAAAAAGATACGGCAAAAGAACCACGTACCCTGCGAGGAAATATGATGCGAACATGATGAGCGACGACCCGAGCGATGCGCGCAGTGGCACATCGGCGCGCTCCTCGAACTCTTTTGCCGAATTATCTGAGAGGAGACTGCCTACGCTCATAGAAAACGCTTCAACAAAGATAAGTACCGTCCCCGTGAGAATGATCGAGGAGGCGGGCGTGCCGACGATGGCGATACCCGAGACGAGACCAACAGTTGAGACGAGGCTATCCTCTACCCCAAAAACGAAATTGCGGAGATGATCCGCGGTCACGCGACGATTGTTCATACATAATTAGTATACCGCAGACCAACCCACCCTTCGTCTTGCTTGGGTGCCTAGAGGATTCGACCGCTACTCGGTCAGTACACCTTTCCCGTTTTCTCAAAGCAAAGCTTCTCGAAAACATGGGAGAAGGTTTTCGATTCCCTCTCGCGTGTCTACTAGACACGCTTAGGCCCACCAAATTTTGCTTCGCAAATTTGGGTTCTCTCGTGGACTTACTCCGAACATTTTTCACCCGTCGCCAAGCCGAGGACCAACCGGAGCAATGTGCGGAGATGGTGAGATTCGAACCTCGTGCGCGTCCCTAGACTGGAACACGTGACTCCAACGGCATCAGCCGAGCCCGTGCTGTCCTTTTCGATTTGGGTATCCCCGAAGGTATCCCCGAACGGGGATACCCTCCTGTTCCGAACGATTCGCCCTGCGCCTCGATCCGTTCGACTTTTCCACAGTCGGTGCTACCCCCGACATACCACACGTTTCGTACGCTCCGCGCGGCTCACGCCGCGCTGCGCTATTCGACCGGTTGGCCAGTCCGAACAGGTACCAACAGCACACGTGTCCAATACCCCATCCTAAAGGACATCGCACGATGTCCTTTACGCGTTCCTCGCCTCACGGCACCGGTTCACGCACACGAACCACCAGAACAATCATTGCCGCCTGCTGCGCTCCTCGATGTTCCGCTCCACCTCGTCCTGGCGGCTGCGCCGGTCCCAGTACTCCTTCGCGCTGAGCGGCCGCTCGCTGTGGGGCACGTATTCGCTGGGACGCTTCGCCTCAGGCGTACTTGTGGCGCATCCCCCAAACGAGAGACAGCAAAGGACCGCGAAAACTACTTGCGGCGCCTTCATCGGTTTGTCGGAGGGGGGACTTGGCGAGGCGCCAAGTGCAGGCGCTGATCTGGCGGACTCCTTCCCATCACCTGCTCCGGGTGAAGTCGGCGGGCGTCCTTGGGGATACTCCGCTGGGGGTGGAGCGGCTCGATGAAGGCAGGCAGGCGAAGGTCGTCCGGGCCGAGAGGGACTTCAGTCACGCGCTGCAGGATGTCTAGCAGTAGCTCGAACATCACGTTGGGATCTGCCGTGGTGAACAGCCGATGGTAGTCCGACTCCCAGTCGTGTAGTCCCCGGCGGGCGTCGAGGTGTCGATGGACTCTTGAAGCGAGATGAGGTCCGCGCCCTGTGCCCGGAAGAAATCGGCGAAATCGAGAAGTTCCCTCGTATTGCGAGCGAGCCGAGCGAGCTTTGAGAAGATGATTCCCGAGATGTGACCCCGCTTCACGTCCGCCATCATGCGCTTGGCTTCGGGCTGCTCCGCGACGGTCTTTCCCGAGACTCCCGCAAGGTCATACACTTCCCGCACTGTCCAGCCCTTCGACTCGGCGTAATATCGGGCGCGGCGCTCGTGGTGCTCGGGGCTCTCACCTTTCGCCTGATCCTCAGTCGAGACGCGAATCCAGATACCGACCTTCTTGGACTCCTCGG
>DIYB01000007.1:82651-99664 GCA_002428865.1 Patescibacteria group bacterium UBA6065 | reverse complement strand
AATCCTTTATTGGCAAGTTCGACAGGACGACCTCGGATGTGTAGTACGTCTTGTTTGCCTCGACAGACCCTTCGATGAGGCCGACGAGAATACCCGACACGACGACGAGATTGAGGAACGTGAGCGTCATCACAAAAATGATGAGTGTCGTCGTCCATTTTGAGGCTCGACGTACCTGTCGCAGAGCGAGAAAAAAACCTATACGAATAAAATTCGGCATCTACTCCTTCGGTGGATTAATGAGGACAAGAACGCCTTCCGATAGCCCAGAAAGAACCGCTACGTTACCTGACGAATCGCGTTCACCGAGAGTCACATCGCGACGGTCAGTATTTTTCTCTCCAACACGCACAAAGACATATGACGCATCCCCATCTCGCACAACAGTACGTTCGGGAATGAGAAGTGCTCCGGATACACGCGCAGTCTCTATATCAATATTTGCTGTCATACCAGAGCGTATACGCGGATCCGGCGCTATGAACGTGAGTGTCACGCGATATGTCGAGACACCGTCACGAATTGTTTCGGCTGGATCAATCGCAGAGACCCTCGCGTTAAATGCCTGTGAAGAGCCGTACGCATCGAGTGTAATTTGTGCCGGGTTGCCAACAGAGAGACCGGCAATCGAAACCTCTGGGACATAGGTCTCTACTTCGTACGATTCACTTATGAGTCTCACGAGTGATGAGCCGACCGAGACCGTCTCCCCTACTTCTGCATCCTGTCGCGAAACAATGCCGGTAAACGGAGCAACAAGACGTGACTTGGCGAGACGTGATTCAGCGAGCGCAACTCGAGCTGCCTGAACAGGCACGTCAGAGAGTGTGTCACGGAGCTTGTCACCCTCACTGATGAGTGCAGACATTGAGTTGTTCAGATTCTGTCTACCGACAGCGATATCTGCACGATATTTATCGATCGTTGTTTGAGAGAGTGCCGCACTCGTCTTGAATTTGCTCACGGCGCGCGCAACTTCGTCGAGGAATTGAGAGACGGACGATGCATACGATTTTGCGAGTGCGAGATCTGCATCAGAGTATGAGGAGTACCCCTTGTTCACGAGCACTTTCCAATCCGCAAGAACGTCCTCGATAAGTGGTCGACGAAGATTGATCGAGTCGCGGAGAGTGATGTCATCAAATGCAAAAAGTATCTCTGGATTTTGTGTTCGTGGATCATCGAAGACCTGATCAGCACGGTTGTGCACCGCATCATCTGCCTGGGTATAGGCCTCAGCAATTGCTTGCACAACAGCACGCCGAGCGTTCTCTGTCTTGGTGGTATAGAGGCCGCCACCATCGATTTTGGCGAGTGCCGCACGAGCCTCAGCAAGCTCGGCAGCGAGACTCGACTGATCAAGCTCTACAATCACAGCCCCTCGAGGGACAGTCTGACCCACATCATAATTGACGCGTGATACCGTGCCTCCGATTTCAAAACCGAGTGACACATCGTTGATTGGCACCACCTTACCCGATACTTTTACCGTCCGGACGAGGTCATCGATCCGAGGAGATGTAGTGCTCATATCGCCATTACCATTGGCCCGCAACGCCACCGTCACAACGATGACCGCGAGAACAATGCTAACTATAAGAATCTTGCGTTTTCGTAGAAATGACAACATGTATATATGGATATGAGGCTCTATTATATCAGAAGGATTGGCGTCGCTCGAAACTCGCGATATACCTACGCCTCGCACAGGCGCGAAAACATCCGCCTCAGGTGAGAAAGCGGACACGTGGAGTTTTCGCAAGAATTATTGAGCTCGAGTCTACGAGAGCCGATACGTGGACAGCGTCTGTAAGACCGATGTTTTCGTCGTCTGTGCGCGGTATAGGATTTGAACCTATGACCCTTCGAACGTCAATCGAATGCTCTACCAACTGAGCTAACCGCGCTCGTGTACGCCCGAAGGCGTACGACAACAGACTACACTATTGTGGCTCTTTTTCAAGAGTAATCGGACAGCCAGATACCTGCGAAAGACGCTCGAGACTCTGTGTGCCAACCAATCGAGTCGAGCTACCGATTGTCCATGTCGGATATCCCTCGATACCGAGGGCAACACACTTCTCCGGATCATCTGGACACTCAACATACGGCACGTACGAGAATGCATCTCCAAACATCTTTTTCTGGTCAGCGCAGTGTGAGCACCACTCCGCTCCATACATAACCGCACCAGTACGCGCGAGACACTGTGCAAATGACGAACGATCGACAGCGGGCTGAGTATCAGCACCACTTAGCATGACCACAGACGCGACAACAACCACACACACAATAATCACACCGATATTTGATTTATTCATTGCAGCAATCAACAAGTTTGGTAACGATATCATCAACGGTCCACTTCTCCTTCCCCGCTCCCACCTCAATACTGCGTGTATCGATGAGTTTGAGCCTGAGTGCCCAAAAGAGTGAGTACGTACGGTAGGCATAGTCAAAGGCTTCTTTCATTTCATCCTTTCTTCCTTCATGACCACGCTTTGTACCGACTTCGATGAGGCGCATCGTCGTCGAGAGGAGGTGCTTGGATATACACCAGGTCTCTCCCTCATTGTGAGGCATCATTTTTGCGAGTAATGTCTTGCGCATCTCACGGACCTCACCGAGAAAATCAAAATATTCGTCCTTGCCAGTCTTTTTGCCGGTGAAAAAGAAATGTTCTTCGAGGGCGACTAGATTCATGATCGCGATGGAGAGATCCTCTTCAGTCGACAGATCGACTGATCCAGAGGATTTGGCGATAGCCACCTTGTCCATCAACTTCTTGAAAGATTCGTTTGTATACATGTGATGATTGTTAGACGACTAAGAGAATTGTTCCGAGGAGAATCATGGCGATACCGGCATAAATGCGAGCGCTCTTCCCTGCACTGTGACGCCATTCCTTCATACGCACAATGATCCGTTCATCACCAGCGACAAAAAGTGCGATGATAAGCGGAGAGACAAATATGAGGTTATACCAGATGAGATAGCCGAGACCCTGATAGAAGGTACTCTCGTCATGGAGCAATCCGAGAATCATGAGATACGGACCACCGGTACACGGGAATTCACACACACCGACGAACATGCCGAGGAGGAGTGCCGCCGGAACCGATGCGCGCTCCATGAGCACGGCAATCGATCGGTGCGCCCTTTGCGGGATACCGAGAGCCACCTTTGCCTGCGGGAATAGAGCACCGACAATGGACCAGAGACCGATAGCAATGATGAGGAGTGATCCAAACGTCGACATAATATGCGGCACCCCTAATACCGATAGAGCTTTGAGTATCCCGAGACCGATACCGAGGTATGCGACAAAGATACCGACAATATACGCACCTCCGATACGGAGCACTTCCCTTCGTCCTGCGTTCATACTCATGAGAAACGCAATGGTGAGAAAGAGTACCGAGAACGCACACGGATTGATGCTATCGAGGAGTGCCGCCACTGATACCACCGGTGCATAGGTCGCGCCGGAGAGATACATAGCGAGTATACCTACAGATACAAGAACAACGAACGATGCGATGACAATACGAGTCTGAATGTTCACAATAGGAGAAACTAAGTGACTAAAACATCCTCTATTGAGTAAGGATGCGAAATGATCGGTGCGACATGAGTGTGTGGCACCGGAGCGTTATGCTGATGGACTATGCTCGTGAAGTGATATCCAAGAACGTAGTGATTCTCCTATTTTTGGACTAACAGTACGAGATGTAGAGAGAGCGTGAAAAAGCGTAGGTACGGACAAATCAACATCACCGATACGCACCCCTGATACGAGTATGAGTGCACAAATTGCGACAAAAAAAGCAGATGAGAACGAGGCAAAGGCGCCGAGGTATCGAGAGAGAACCGATACAATGTCTGATGACACGACACACTCAATACCGAGCGCGGTCATAGCTATGCATGCATTCTGGGTACCAGCACTTTGTCCCATAGAAAACGCACCGAACACCGCGATTGATACAAAACCTACGAGAATGAGGAGGGTGAGTGCGCGCGAGGCAGTCATGTGAATAGTCTACTCCTCCCCTCCTGAGACTTCAAGGGGCTTACTGCTTCGGTTTGTCGAGGCGATCAAATCCGATCTTTTTGACGCCGAAATAGACGATGAGAGCGATGACGACAAAATTGATGAGATCGAGGAGAAACTGGCCGTACGTGATCGTCGCACCGAGTATGTCGAGCTGGTATGTTGCGAGGTCACGTGCCTTGCCGAGAAGGAGTCCGATAATCGGGTTGACGAGGTTTTTGACAATCGAACCGACGAGTGCAGTCACCGCACCTCCTAATATAAGACCGACTGCCAGTCCGACAACCCCTTGAGTTCGTACAAAGTCGAGAAATCCTTTGAATTGTTCTCGTATCATGGTGCGTGTATTTTTATTTTAATCTATATTTTGAAGTTTTTTTGGCAATTTTTTCTGGTTGTTTGACCCATTGCTTACCCTGTTTTGTTCCTTTATTTTTTGCGCGATCAGTGGCAATCTTTTCTCCCACTGTTAAATGCTCTCGTGCTTTTTTGGGCAAATAACGACTTTGTTTTGGTTTGCCAGTGTATCCCCAATCTTCTCTTGTCCATTTCACCAGACTATTTTTCTCAGACTTTGCTCCGATGTATCCGCCGCCGCGCTCTTTGTATAGCTTTACTGCGTACTGCATTGCTCGTGCAGAAAATTTTCCCATCTTTTCAACTGCTTCTGTTTTGCAATATTCCCACAAATCGGGATTATCTCTTTTTGCTATTTTAGATTTCATCAACATATTTAAACATTGAAATTAAAATGGTTGACCAACACTTCTTCGCCACCAATACTCTGGTAAAATGCGACCGCATTTTTATCATCTGACTCAGCCTCAACGAAAATAGTCCCTATTCCTCGTGTTCTGGCCTCTTGCTTCAATGTATCCATAAGCCGCCTGCCTAATCCCTGCTTTTGAAAATCAGGGTGTATCGCAATATCATAAACATAGAACTCTTTTGTTCCATGTATCGGCATCATTTCAAATGCCACCAGCCCACCAACCACACGCGTTCTCACGACGGCACCCAAGATAACGCATAATTTGTTTTGGAGCATCGAAGAGAGATACTCATCAGTAGTATTATATGAAGATTCGAACGCGAGCGAAAAAGTAGCAACAAGCTCTTTTAGATCTTCAACGCGTTCCAGTCTTTTGATTGTAGCCGTATTCATGATGTCAATTAAATAACTGACCGACCAACACTCCAACAACCCCTTGGATTGTTCTTATTATATCGTTCGAATACGAAACTGGTGACCCTACGGGGAATCGAACCCCGATTACAGGCTTGAAAAGCCCGTGTCCTAACCATTAGACGATAGGGCCGCGGTGGCTCCAAGATACAATAAAATGCCCAATTTTCAAAGGCTTTGTATTATTCCTCACTTTGTTGTAAGTTGTACCTTGTCAGTCGACCGAAAGGAGAGGTGGCAGAGTGGTCGAATGCACCGCACTCGAAATGCGGCAGGCTCGCAAGGGTCTCGGGAGTTCGAATCTCCCCCTCTCCGCAACGACGGGCAAAGATAGCCGGTGGCTATCTGAGTCGGACGTCGCTTCGAGAGAAGTGGGAGATTCGAAAACCGGAGTCCGCCTATGGGCGGACGAGGTCGGGCAGGAGCCACTTATGAGCGAAGCGAATTAGTGAGCTGTCGCCGAATCTCCCCCTCTCCGCTCGTTTAAAATCCCGCCGTATGTGTTGGCGGTGATTTTTATTTGACTTCGCCGGTTCCGTGCCTAGTATGGGTCACAGGAGACCTTTTCATATGCATACAATACCAGACAGAGAACTCCACGAGCGCTTTACGGCGACTCGCGGAGCGTTGACAGCAAGACGCACCGTCACCGGCAGACGGCGGCACACGTGGGAAAATGATTTCCACGCTATCGGTGACCCATTCGTTCGCGATCTATCGGTGATCATGTCATCGAAGGCGTGGCGACGGATGGGTGGCAAAAACCAAGTTGCGTCCTCCCCGCTCACCCCCTATGTCCGTGACAGGGCGACACATGTCGCCGAAGTCATCGCGCATTCAGTGAGAATTGCTGAGCATCTCGGGCTCAACGCGCACCTCGCTGCAGCAATCGCGGCTGGACACGACATCGGTCACGTGCCGTTCGGCCACCAGGGTGAACACTACATCGCCGAGAAAACGGGAACGAGGTTCACCCACGAGGTCATGGGTGTCGTAGTGGCACAACACATCGAACGACGCGGTGAGGGACTCAATCTCACTCACGAGACACTCGATGGCATGTATCGTCACTCCGGCAAAAATGCGTCATCACATATGACGCCCGAGGCGTGGATCGTTCGATTCGCAGACAAGATCGCATATCTGTTTGCTGATTACAATGATTTCCGTCGCCTCCGGTGGAAGTGTCCAAGTGATCTCGAGGATGCCATGCAGTGGTTCGGTGCAAATCAGCGCGGACGGACATTCCGAACCATCGTCGCGCTGTGCGAAGAGTCAAAGACGGTGGGCACGATCTCGTTCAGCCAGACCGAGCCCGCTCGCCGTTTCGAGATGCTACGCACGCTCATGTATAAAGAGTATGCGCGGGTCGCGGAGCAGAATGTGGGACGGATTCTCGATCCGCTCTACGACTTCCTCGAGCGGAGCAGGCTCGTGCCTCCGCACATCGGACTCGCCCTCCTCACGGACAGCGAGGTGCGGAACCTCGTGGGCTCCACAGGGATGCTCAACTCGAAAAGCATCATGGATACCGGGCTCGGTGAGATCATCGAGACACACCCCGATCTCCATCGTATCGACGTGCTCAACCTCGACCTCGACTGGTGATGCACCATCTGTATGAAGCGGAACCCTCTGGGGGTCCGCTTTTTTATTTATAAGAAATAGGTAGTATAGGCATCATGAAAGTGCTCGGCATAGAGACATCGTGCGACGACACCGCGATATCGATTATCGAAAAGGACGGTGCGAGAGTTCGCGTCCTTGCAAACATCACTCATTCACAGATTGAGGCACACCGCCCCTATGGCGGTGTATTCCCCACACTTGCAAAACGTGAACATGCAAAAAATCTCGTCCCCGCCCTCGACGAAGCACTCTTGCGTGCAGAGATGAATGTGTCAGGTACAACAGAGGTACCAGAGGAATTGAAGACCATTCTCGCACGTGAGCCAGAGCTCCTCATCGCGCTCTCCGCATGGCTTGCCTCTCACCAGAAGCCAGAGATTGATCAGATCGCAGTCACCAAAGGGCCTGGTCTCGAACCCGCACTCTGGGTCGGTATCAATTGTGCACGGGCACTCTCTCGTGTCTGGGGTATACCTGTTGTACCAGTCAATCACATGGAGGGTCATGTGCTCATCTCACTGCTTTCTCCTTGCGGAGACGATGTCTACAAGCTCGATGAGCCACGATACCCCGCTCTCTCACTCCTCGTATCTGGTGGCCATACAGAAATACTCCTCTCAGAGAAAAAAGGGTTTTACAGTCGCGTCGGCAAGACGAGAGACGATGCGGTCGGTGAATGTTTTGACAAGACTGCGCGCCTTATGGGACTACCCTATCCAGGCGGACCAGAAATATCACGACTCGCACATGAGGCGCGCGTACAAAATCTCACGAGTCCCATACATCTCCCCCGCCCAATGATGATGAGTGGAGACCTCGATATGTCATTTTCAGGACTGAAAACTGCTGTGCGGTATGGTATCGAGTCGCATGGCACACTCTCAGATGATGCGCGCAAAGGACTTGCACGAGAGATTGAGGATGCAATCACCGATGTACTCATCGCAAAATTGAGCATGGCACACGAGCGTTATGCGTACGACTCACTCGTGGTCGGAGGCGGTGTGACTGCAAACGCGTTTCTCCGTTCTGCACTCAAAACATTTGCAGAGGAACGTGGTATTTCGCTCTATGTACCCCGCATTGATCACTCGACTGACAATGCGCTCATGATTGCAATCGCGGGTTCACTCCACACAGGTACGACATCAGACCTCGTTGCAGATGGCACACTCTCGATAGCCTAAGTATAGAAACGATAAAATAACTTGGTATAGTTACAGACGTGGAATTCATAGACACAAAAACAATCTACACCATCTTTCACATCATCGGGGCCGTACTCGGTGCTGGCGGTGCGTATGTGAGCGACGCCATTTTCATGAGCTCGGTCAAGGATGGCAAAGTAGATTCGACAGAGCTCCGGTTCATGAAGATCGGTAGTCGTTTCGTATGGGTTGGACTCGGAGTACTCATCCTGTCAGGTATCGGCTTGTTCACGACAGACCCTGCTCTCTATATGGAATCATCAAAATTCTTGGCGAAGATGAGCATTGTCCTCATCATTGCCATAAACGGTGTCCTCTTTCACACATCCCATCTACCGAGAATAGAACGACATGCGGGCGGACACCTCCCCTCATCAGACGAATTCATGAGAAAGAAGACGTTTTTGTTGTCGAGTGGAGCGGTATCGTTCGTATCATGGACGGCCGCACTTATACTCGGCAGTTTGCGTGCGGTGCCGTATGACTACACCGTGGTGATGTCGATATACGGTGCACTCATACTCGTCGCAGTGGCGACAGTGCTTCTCGTATCTCGACACACAAAAATCCTAAGACACTAGTACTTCCTGATCACCCCTTTGACGATGGCGGCGATTGTGAGATCGTACTTTGGATAAATCGGCTTGTACGCGCTGTTGGCCGGTTCAAGGTATACGGAACCGTCTTTTTTTGTGCGGAGATATTTCATCGTCCATCCACCATCCACTTCTGCAATCACGATGTCACCGTCTTTTGCGGTCACACCCTTTTCCGCAATGACGAGATCACCTTCGCGGATCCCCTCTTCGATCATACTGTCACCCTTGACCTCGAGAATATAGGAGCGAGCTCTGTCTTCGACGAGATACGCGTTGATATCGAGTGTGTCAGAAAGCTCAGCATCGACAGATGTCGGTATGCCCGCCTCGACGAGACCGAGAAGCGGCACCTCATTGAGAGCACGAGACGGGATGATCCTCCCCTGAGCATCTTTTGTAACAAGACCACCGTCGATGAGTTTGTTGACGAGCTTTGCTACTGCATTTTTGGATTTGAATCCAAAGAGCGTGGCCATCTCCGAATACGATGGCATCCGACGATGCTCCTCATAGAATGATTGAATTGCTCGACGATGTGTATCCATACCCTCTATTAGAGCATGAAGCTACCGATGGCGCTCGCCATCCTCCCCATCCTTGAGAACCATGCGTTCTCTCGCGATGCCTTGAGTGTCCGAAGCTCACGAACAAGCCTCTTGTGCTGCTCTGCATCCTTCTTGTATGACCGACCGACAATAATCTTCATATCTATCTGGTGATTGATGAGGTCTATCTCCCTCTCGATCATTCGTATGCGTGCGTATGTGCTCATGTGTGTACGTGTGTTATGTCGCTAAACGATATGGGTACAGTATAGTGAACGTTCGTTCACCATGCAACATCTCCCCTGTGGATAACAGCACTGAGATTCCATTTAATGCCTTATTTTGCTATGATTTTTGGGCACAACGATCTATGGAGCCAAGCCCTGAAAAGAAAAAAATACCTGAGCCGAATATACCTGCCCTATTCCTCAAACCCTACAACCCAAAAGATACCGAGGGACGCATCTATGAGATGTGGGAGAAGAGCGGATACTTCAATCCGGACACGCTCCCTGCTCGACACACCGAACCCTTTTCAATGGTTCTGCCACCACCAAACGTGACCGGCACTCTACATATGGGACACGCGCTCATGCTCGCACTTGAAGACATGATGGCACGGTATGCCCGCATGAAGGGCAAGAAAGTGCTCTGGCTCCCCGGTACTGACCATGCAGCGATTGCAACGCAATCAAAAGTAGAGACGCTCATCTACAAAGAAGAGGGCAAGCGCCGTCACGATCTCGGTCGCGACGCGTTCCTTGAACGCGTGAAAGCATACGCATCCCAAAGTCACGACACAATCGTCCACCAGACGAAAAAAATGGGATCATCACTCGACTGGTCTCGCGAAGCCTACACTCTCGATGACAAGAGAAATCTCGCCGTCCGCACTGCTTTCAAACAGATGTATGATGACGACATCATTTATCGTGGATACCGCGTAGTCAACTGGGACCCAAAAGGTCAGACGACCATCTCGGACGACGAGATCGTCTACACACCAGGAAAAGCAACACTGTACACATTTAGATACGCAAAAGACTTCCCCATCGCTATTGCCACCACGCGTCCCGAGACAAAAGTCGGTGACGTCGCTGTCGCAGTTCATCCATCCGATGAGCGCTATAAGGCGTATGTCGGTAAGGAATACGATATTGAGTTCGCCGGAGAGAAGATTCACATCAAAATAATCGCCGATGAGTCGGTTGACCCCGCCTTCGGTACCGGCGCGCTCGGTGTCACACCTGCGCACAGTCAGATCGACTATGACATCGCACAGAGGCACAAGCTCCCGATCATTCCGGTCATCAATGAGTACGCAAAAATGTCGGTGAAAGGCGCTCTCCTCTCTGACAAAAAGACGGCAGAGGCGCGCACCATCGTCGCCACATGGCTTCGTGACAACGGTCTCATGGAGAAAGAAGAGGAGATCGAACAAAACCTTTCGACCGCAGAGCGTACCGGCGGTATCGTCGAGCCGTTGCCTAAACTCCAGTGGTTTATCAACGTAACAAAACCAATAGAGCACCGTGGTGGTAAATCACTCAAGGAGCTCATGCTCAGCGTTGTGCGCGACCAGACTATTGAATTCGTGCCGGACCGATTCGCGCGCGTCTACGTCAATTGGATCGAGAATCTCCGCGACTGGTGTATCTCTCGACAGATATGGTTTGGTCACCAGGTACCTTTCTATTACTGCTTCGACTGTAATAGAGCGCAATTCTCATCTCTACCCTTAGGAAGAGATGGTGATGGTGACCATATTTTTACAACGACTATAGGCGACCATCACGGTAATTTCATTGCTGACTTTGAACACACAAGGAGAGAAATTAGAGAAAAATCTGTATCCCTCGATACATCTTTTAGTGGATTTGTTGCTGTTGAGAATTCACCAACTTGTCCGATATGCAAAGGGAGAAATATCATTCAAGATCAAGACACGCTCGATACCTGGTTCTCATCTGGTCTCTGGACCTTCTCGACACTCGGCTGGCCAGAGAAAACACAAGACCTCGCTACCTATCATCCGACCACGGTCCTCGAAACCGGATACGACATCATCTTTTTCTGGGTTGCACGCATGATCCTCATGTCGACATACCTTCTCGGAGATGTACCGTTCCGTACCGTCTATCTTCACGGCATCATGCGTAACAAAGATGGATCGAAAATGTCGAAATCTCAGGGTGCAGTCGATCCTCTCGCCATGATTGAAAAATATGGTACAGACGCACTTCGTATGTCACTCGTTGTCGGCACCGGTCCTGGAAGTGACTGCAAACTCTCAGAAGAAAAACTCAAGGCGTACAAAAATTTTGCAAATAAGCTCTGGAATATTACCCGTTTCGTTCTCTCATCGACCGAGGGATACACGTACGGCGAGCGACCGTCGCTCTCCGACAATGATGCTCGACTCATCGAGGAGTGTGACACCTACCTCTCGGATGTCGAAAAAGATATGGACGCATACCGCTACCATCTCGCATCAGAAAAACTCTATGCATACGTATGGCACACATTCGCCGATGTCATCATTGAGGCATCCAAACCCTTGCTCGCTTCAGAGGATGTCGCAGTGCGCGATTCAATCCGTTATACCCTCCTCTACATCCTCGAACGCTCGATACGCGCACTCCACCCAATGATGCCGTACGTCACCGAGGAAATCTGGTCACACCTCCCGATACCACACAAGAAAATGCTCATGATAGAGACATGGACCAGATAAGCATACCGACAACATCAGCACTTTTTTACTCACTCATGGGAGGCATCCTCCCCGCCCTCTTCTGGCTCTGGTTTTGGATCCGCGAGGACAAACTCAATCCTGAACCACGCGGGAGAATTATGCTCGCTTTTATTGCAGGTATGGTCGCCGTACCTATTGCGTATCCAATCCAGGCATGGGCCTACGGCCTGTTTGGCATGGGTATTGCGACACTCATCATCTGGGCAACAGCCGAAGAAATACTCAAATACGCAGCTGCTGGATTCACCGGACTTCTCTCGCGCGCATTTGACGAGCCGATAGATGCGATGATCTACCTCATCACGGCAGCACTCGGATTTGCCGCACTCGAAAACACCATGTTCATCCTGAATCCTCTTCTCGACGGCAATCTTCAGGCGTCATTTGCGACAGGCAACATGCGATTCATTGGCGCATCACTTCTCCATGTCGTTTCATCAGCAGCACTCGGCTACTGTATCGCACGAGAGTTTTATCGATCGGTTATGGCAAAAATTGCATTCCGTATCATCGGTCTTGTCCTCGCGATTGGATTGCACACGCTTTTCAACACCTATATACTATATAAGAACGGCGAGCAGACGTTTATCGTCTTCTCATTCGTCTGGATGGGTGCTCTCGCGCTCCTCCTCCTCTTTGAGAGGGTAAAAAAGATTACGAAATAACACATGCAACCAAAAAAATCGTTCTTTGAAAGACTCACAGGCACCGTCAAGCTCGACGAAAGCGAACTCGATGCGCCTCACGAGCGACAGATACACCATCGTGGTGAAGAGCGTGCCATTCTCGATGAGACCGAGACTGACGCAGAGCTCGCAGTCGATGTGTATCAAACACCTGATGAGATTGTCATCAAAACAATGGTTGCAGGTGTGCGACCCGAAGATCTCGATATAAACATCACTCGCGACATGGTGAGCGTACGAGGACGACGCGAAGAGGTTGCCGAGGAAGATGGTAAGGATTTCTTCCACAAAGAGCTCTACTGGGGTTCATTTGCACGCACCATCATGCTCCCTGAAGAAATCGAAGTTGAAGAAGCAGAAGCAGTCGAAAAGCACGGCCTCCTCACCATCCGTCTCCCAAAGGTAGACAAGTCAAAGAAAAACAAACTCCGAGTCAAATCGGTCTAACCTACACAAAAACCGCCTCCTGGCGGTTTTTGTTTTAGACGACGAGATGACGATGACGTAGCGAGTGCAGAATCTTGCATGGTTCAACGATCCGAGGGTCAACAATGCGATAGTACACATTGAGCCCATCCTTGCGAGTCGATACGAGACCGTTGTGACGCAAGAGTGCGAGGTGCTGAGAGAGATTTGCTTTTGACATACCAGTGATGTCGAGCAAATCCTCGACCGCAGTCTCTCCCCGCTTGAGGATATTGAGCACCTCAAGACGTTTATGGTTCGCAAGAATGCGATAAATATGAGCGTTTTTTTCGTATGCTTCCTTTGGCAGAGGTGATTTCATAGTTTCGATACCATTAGTGACGTGATGTCAGCATACCAGAGCACATGGAGGGCGCGCAATCAATGGTTTATCCACCGTACGATGTATGAATCACTTGCTATACTAGTTTCAAAGTCAATTAATTAGTTAATCACTGCTATCTATGCGCGAGGCACACCAGCCCTCCCCCAAGGAGCGGCTTATCACGACCGTGAAAAAGAGAGATGAGTCACTCGTCCCTTTTGATATATCAAAGATTGAGCGTGCAATCGAGAAATCGATGATCGCATCTGGTGAAGGGTCGAGAGAAAACGCTTCTCTCGTAGCACAGAAAGTGTATCGCGGTCTTGAAGAAATCGCTTCGCAACACCGGACATTTGTACCGACCGTCGAGGGTATCCAAGACTCAGTCGAAAAAGAGCTCATTTCATCAGGATTCGTGAAAGCTGCGAGAGCGTACATCCTGTATCGCGAAGAGCGAACAAAAATACGCGAGAGCGGGCTCGTCGTGCCTCCCCATGTGAAGGATCTGGCCGAAAAAAGTAAGAAATATTTCAAAAACCCACTCGGTGAGTTTGTCTACTATCGGACATATTCTCGATGGATGGAAAATGAGGGTAGACGCGAGACGTGGATTGAGACCGTTGATCGATATATGTCATTCATGCGAGAACGACTCGGTGACAAACTCTCTGGTCATGAGCACGAAGAGTTGCGCGAAGCGATTCTCTCACACAACGCGATGCCCTCGATGAGACTTCTCCAGTTTGCGGGACCAGCAGTGCGGACCACCCATGTCTGTGCATACAACTGTTCATACATCGCACCCGCAAGTTTCCAAGATCTTGCAGAGGTTATGTACATATCGATGTGTGGAACCGGTGTTGGGTGGTCGGTTGAGAGCGAAAATGTCGAGAAATTCCCACAGATACGACCACAGACCGGTCGAGTGCTTCCTCCACACATCGTCGCTGATAGCAAAGAAGGATGGGCTGACGCGCTCGCGCTCGGCATGCGCACATGGGCTGATGGTCATGACATCGAGTTTGATTACTCCGAGGTACGTCCAGCAGGTGCCCGCTTGAAAACGATGGGAGGCAAGGCATCTGGACCCGAACCACTCAAACGACTCCTTACCTTTACTCGAGCAAAGATGCTCTCACGTCAGGGCAAAAGACTGAGGACAATCGACGTTCACGATATCGCGTGCATGATTGGTGAATGTGTCGTTGCTGGAGGGGTAAGAAGAAGCGCTATGATATCACTCTCAGATCTCGATGATGGTGATATACGCGACTCAAAGAAGGGTGCATTCTATACGACCGAGCCACAACGCATGCTCGCAAACAATTCAGCTGTCTACACAAAGAAACCAACAGCTGCTGAATTCATTGAGGAGTGGTCCGCGCTTGTTCGCTCAGGTTCAGGTGAGCGCGGTATATTCAACCGAGGTTCGCTCATACGTACGCTCCCCGCTCGACGGATAGATGTGCTCAAACAAAAAGGATACATAGACGAATCAGGGACGATCATGACAGGGCCTATCGGAACAAACCCATGCGGTGAGATCATCCTCCAGTCAAAACAATTCTGTAACCTCTCCGAAATCGTCGCTCGATCAACCGATGACGAAGCGTCACTTTTGCAGAAGATACGACTCGCTACAATCATTGGCACCTACCAAGCAACACTCACGAATTTTCCCTACCTCTCAAAAGAATGGAAAGAAAATTGCGAACGCGAACGACTTCTCGGTGTATCGATCACTGGTCAGTGGGATTGTCCAATCGCACGTGACCCACAAGTCCTTCTACGATTGCGTGATGAGGCTATACGCATCAACAAAATATATGCAGAACGTTTTGGTATCGAAGCGTCGACCTGTATCACGTGTGTCAAACCGTCAGGCACCCTCTCTCAGATGGTTGATTGTTCATCGGGCATGCACCCGCGACACGCTCCCTACTACATTCGACGTGTCCGCATTGCAGCCACTGATTCCCTGTTCAAGATGTTGAAGGACCAAGGGGTGCCGTATCAACCAGAGATTGGACAAGCGATGGGCACCGCGACAACATACGTCTTCGAGTTTCCCGTTAAGGCACCAGAAGGCTCACTCTACAAGGATGATGTGCGCGCCATCGATCAACTCGAGCATTGGAAAGTGGTAAAAACAAACTATACCGAGCATAACCCGTCAGTGACCATATCTGTCGGAGATGACGAATGGCTCGAAGTGGCTGATTGGGTCTACCGCAACTGGGACATTGTCGGTGGGCTCTCGTTTCTGCCACGAGACAATCACGTCTACCCACTCGCACCGTACGAAGCGATTAGCGAGGCACAGTATCACGAACTCTCTCACCGAGTGGCACACATCGATTATTCAAAAATAATCACCTACGAAAAGAAAGATGAACTCGATGTCAAAAAAGAGCTCGCCTGTGTCGCAGGGGTGTGCGAAATCGTCTAACACCGCCTCGTATGATCATAATACTCACAGGGAACGGCAAGGGAAAGACGACCGCAGCACTTGGCCAAGCACTCAGGTTCATGGGCACCGGCAAACGTGCGCTCATGATCAAGTTCATCAAAGGTCCGTGGTCATCAGGTGAAGACGCGGTGTTCGAAAAGCTCTCCCCTCAGTTTGAAATCGTACGTACCGGCAAAGGATTTGTCGGTATTGGCAATGATAAGCTTTCGAAAAAGGATCATGAGGAAGCAGTACGAATCGGCACGACACTTGCACGCACTCAAGCAGAAACCGGCACATGGCAGATGATCATACTCGACGAAATCATCAACGCTGTCGATCTCAAACTGTTATCAGAGAAAGAGCTTCATGCCCTCATCGATTCACTCACCACACATATCGAACACCTCATACTCACTGGCAGAAATTGTCCACCATCACTCATCGACCGCGCAGACCTCGTCACCGAGATGAAAGAAATCAAACATCCGTTCCAAAAAGGAATACCTGCGACCAAAGGAATTGAGTATTAGGCATAGCAATCGATATTGAATCACTCGCCACAACGCAAAAAATCGACACATGTCGATTTTTTGTATGGTGCTTGGGGCCAGGATCGAACTGGCGACCTATCCCTCTTCAGGGGAGCGCTCTACCAACTGAGCTACCCAAGCATACTTTCCTGTTTACTGTTTCAGACCCCCGAGAAGATCCGAGACACCACCGAGACCTCCCTGCACCTTACCGACTGTACTTTCCACATTTGTGTAGAGGCTCTTGAGCTGATTGATATACGGCAGTGTGAGGTAGTAGGATCCGACAACAATCAAGATAATGACCGCCACATACAGCACTTTGAAGAAGTACCCTATAAGAGTCGCTCGGTGGAGCTTCCTCATCATCGTATGGGTTTCTCGGGAGAGCCTCAGGGCCTCTTCGAGCATCTTCCGCTCTTCGGGGGTCATGGCGATCATTATACAGAAAAAAGTCTCAAAAACAACGATTTCGGTCGTATTACAGACTCTTGGGTACGCGCGGTCCGATACGTCGCTCAGCAGCGAGAAGTATTCGTTCCATGGCAGCAATCACTTCGGCCGGATGTGCACCTCGGG
>DIYB01000007.1:81921-82401 GCA_002428865.1 Patescibacteria group bacterium UBA6065 | reverse complement strand
GCATCGGATCCGAGAAGAATCGCCTCGACCACATCAGTTACCTCTGCGCGCGTCGGGCGATCAGAAAACACCATCGAGAGAAGCATTTCTGTGGCTGTAATGACTGGTTTGCCTGCCCTGTTTGCCCGACCGATGATATCAGCTTGAATGAATGGCACTTCTTCAAACGGCACGTTGTCTCCTAGGTCTCCTCGGGCAATCATGACTGCGTCTGATACAGCGATAATCTCGTCGATGCGATCAACTGCCTCTCGCCTCTCTATCTTTGCAATAATTCGCTGAGATCCACCAGCTTCTGTGACTGCCTTTCGTGCATCAGCAATATCTTCAGCCGATCTGACAAACGAAACAGCGATGTATTCGAGATTATGTTTTGCACCAAACCGTATATACTCTCGATCTCGATCAGTGAGTGCCGAAGCATGGACATCAAACCCATGACCTCGTTCATGTTGTACGCGTGGTCCGGGTAGATCTTGG
>DIYB01000007.1:80161-81715 GCA_002428865.1 Patescibacteria group bacterium UBA6065 | reverse complement strand
AGTGGTCCGGGTAGATCTTGGATAATCGGTATGTGTGTACCCATCTCTTGTGCGACTTCACGTACGAGCGCGATTTCTCGTTCACGTTCTTCGAGGGTACCCCACGAGAAATTAAAACGCGCGACATCCATCGCCGACCCCACCATTGCGCGGATCATGTCCTTCGTTGACGAAGACGGGCCAATGGTGGCAATAATCTGTGTTTTTGAAGCAATCATGCGTGTACCTCTGATGGGACGAGTATCTCGCGCTTTGCAAGCATATATCCATTAGCGTCTGTCTCATAGATGTATATGCCACCGAATGGAAATTCGACATGGGCAATGTCTGCATCAGAGATGCGCTCAATGTATTTCACAAGTGCGCGAAGCGAGTTGCCATGAGCAACCACCAACACATTGTTGCCTCGAGCCAGTTCAGACACAATATGCTCTTTATAGTACGGGACTGCACGATTGTACACGTCCTTGAGTGTCTCCCCGTTTGGGACTGGATAATCCCACTCTCTTCGCAATCTGTTCCATTCGTTCTCACCAAGGATTTCATGCATCTGCCACTTATCCTTTCCCGTGTAATCACCATAATCACGCTCATTGAGTGCAGCGGCGTGCTCAGTTGGCACATCAAATCGATCCGTCTCGTCGAGCATTGATGCGAGCGTCTCAATCGCGCGAACCTTCATGGATGCAAACGCCTTATCAATCCTGATGCCTGCAATTGCCCGCCCCATCTCTGCTGATTTCTCGAAACCATAGGGTGTAAGATGTCGATCACGAAGACCGGTCCACTTACCGAGCTTGTTCCACTCTGATTCATGATGACGTGCAAGAATGAGCTGTGCCATATGTGGTATCAAATTATGATTGTGGTTGCACTGGATTGAGCGGTTTTCGACCTTCAAGAACCGCTATGATATTTTCAGCAACAATCTTTGACATCTCTTCACGAGCACTTCTACGTGCCGAAGCAATATGAGGTGTAAGAACCACGTTTGGTAGCTTTGAGAGACCACGTGCAAGACGCGGCTCGTGCTCAAATACATCGAGTCCAGCTCCACCGAGTGCACCGGACGAAAGAGCGTGGACGAGTGCCGATTCATCGACGACTGGTCCGCGCGATGTGTTGATGAGAAGTGCTCCCGGCTTCATACGTGCCAGTCGTCGAGCGTCAATGAGGTGGTGAGTGTCAGGTGTGAGGGGTACATGCAGAGATACGATATCAGCCTGAGAAACAAGCGCATCGACAGTATCGACATACTGCGCGCCACACTCTTTCTCGGCACGTTCATTACGCCTCACATCATAATAGATAATCGAGAGACCGAGACCGTGTCGTGCAATCCGAGCAAGATGCTCACCAATCCTTCCCATACCAACAAGACCGAGAGTTTTACCACGAATATCGGTGCCAATAAATGACGAAGGTGACCAGCCACGATAACGCCCAGAACGGACAAACGCATCAGCCTCAACGAGACGCGTCGAGAGTGCGAGCATGAGTGCGAGCGCATGCTCGGCGACAGTATACGCATAGTCCCCTGGGGTGTTCGTCACC
>DIYB01000007.1:79525-79979 GCA_002428865.1 Patescibacteria group bacterium UBA6065 | reverse complement strand
ATACGCATAGTCACCTGGGGTGTTCGTCACCACCACCTTACGTGTACCCGCCGCATCAAGATCGATATTGTCATACCCTATCGCATAATTTGCGACAATGCGCACCGAGGGGGCAACAGCGAGCACCGAGTCATCTATCCGATCAGTGAGAAGTGATACGATTGCTTCATAGGGCTTCTTTGAGAGCATTTTCTTGAGTGCACGCGGTGATGGAGCTGTCTTTCCATCATATACGTCAACTTCGTACCCTCGTGCACGAAGCATGGTGATAGCGGGTCCTGGTATTTCACGAGTGACAAATACTGCTGTCATACTAGTTTCAGGAAAATGATACTACCATCATACCACGGGTGCGTATACGAAACCGTCCCCACATCAAACAGTCTTGTCCGAGCCATTTTTCTCGTGCTGTGCTATATTCTCTCCTGCCGCCCTCGTAGTTCAATGGATAGAA
>DIYB01000007.1:75265-79265 GCA_002428865.1 Patescibacteria group bacterium UBA6065 | reverse complement strand
ACACCCGCCATATGGCGGGTGTAGTGTTTGATCGATCTGACAACGATTATGCAGGAATACCGAGGAGTTCAGTCATGAGCTTTTGGTCATACCCCACGACCACCTGGTCATCTATCTCGATGACTGGTACACCCATCTGACCTGATTTTTCTACCATCTCAGCTCGCTTGGCAGCGTCAGCAGCGACGTTGTATTCCGTATACTCGACGTTATTTTTCTTGAAGAAGTCTTTCGCGAGATTACAGTATTTGCAGGTCGGAGTTGAATAGATGTGTACTTTTTTCATACGTATTTTATTACCGAATTATTGTATCGAAGAGAGTGCGGGGTATCTAGAGTGACAAACAACGCAATGTGTGTCGTGCATAGTCTCTGTGTGCGGGATGGAGTAATCGAACTCACAGATTTTTTCGCACCGTCGTGCTCAAAATCCGCGAGCCCACCTCACTGTCGCACGATACGTGCGACATGGTTCCGGCTGTTTCGATTACCCACACGCGACAGAGCAGTCTGTCGCGACCACCACATACCCATAAAGCATATGTGCGGGATGGGGTAATCGAAACCCCGACTAATGCTTGGGAAGCACTCGTTTTACCACTAAACTAATCCCGCATTGTTTCCTATCTTACCTAAAAAGGCCGAGAAATCGATCCCACCAACCCTCTTTTTTAACGACCTCTTCCCCACTCGATGAGGATCGATCCGCAACAACAATGATGAGTTCTTCGCCTGGACGTACCATGCCATACATCGATCGGATTTCGCGCTCGACACCTTCTTGTGTCGAAAGAGCGTCTATCGATCGACTAAGTCGCACCTCTCTATCAATAAGTCTCTCCTTCTCTGATTCAAGGTACGCGACAGCGACCTCGCTCCTGCTGTAGCGCCCATACGCATTCCATACACCGTGCGCCAAAAGCGCAACGAGCACAAAAAGTATGGCAATAAAATATCGTGATCTAAATATGCGTCTCCAGTATGTACGTTCTTGGAATTCCCTCATGTTTTCGTAGATGCCAGATTGTGCTACCATGAAAACCGCACATACCAGCATATATTCATTCTACTATGTTACTCAATCCAAAACACCGAAAGAAACTCAACATATTTTGGGGAATCTTTGCTATCCTCATCATTCTCAGTATGGTTGCCGCGTATCTTCCGGCACTCTACCGATAACAAAAAACGCCCGAATGGGCGTTTTTTGTTATTCCCCCATCCGCATCATTTTGACGAATACCTCCTGAGGAATATTGATACTACCCTGACCACGCTCGAGCATACGTTTTTTTCCTTCCTTCTGTTGCTCCCAGAGTTTTTTCTTACGACTGATATCACCACCAGAAAGGTGTGCGGTGACAGTCTTTTTCAGTGCCGCCTTGGTCCGAGATGCAAGAATCCGTCCGTCAGCTCGACCTTGTATCTTGGTTACGAAGAGCTGTTTAGGTAAAATCTGCTCGAGTTTTTCGACGGCTTGTTCTGCCTCATCGTACGCCTTTGGACGAGCAACGATACGGGTAAATGCAGGCACCACTTCTTCGCCGATCAAAATGTCGAGACGAATAACATCAGCGTCGCGCATACCCGTGGGCTCATACGAGATAGAAGCATACCCAGACGTAGCCGACTTTACCCGATCAAAGAAGTTTCTCATGAGTTCACGAAGTGGCATATCGACAATGACTGCCGTACGGCCCATACCCCAGGTATCCATGTGATCAGATACACCCTCATGCTCAAAAACGAGTTGTGTCAGTGGTCCGAGATACTCAGTTGGAACAATGATCTTGACCTTGACCCATGGCTCACGCACTTTCTCAACTACACCTTGATCTGGGAATAGCGGCGGTGAATAGACAATCTCGGATGAACCATCCTTGCGCGTTACCTCATAGGTAATCGACGGTGTCGTCACAACGAGGGTGAGATTGAACTCGCGACGTAGACGCTCGGTAATAATCTCGAGGTGGAGCATACCGAGAAAACCACATCGGAATCCTCTACCAAGCGTTCCTGATGATTCCTCCTCGTAGGTAAACGCAGAATCCGAGAGCGAGAGTCTCCCGAGTGCCTGACGCAAAAGCGTGAGATCGTCCTGACTCTCAGGATAGATAGATGCCCACACAACAGGAAGTGGCTTCATGTATCCAGGGAGAATAGAGAGGGCGCTCTTTGCGAGAGTGATCGTGTCTCCCACCGAGGCAATACCAGGTTCTTTGACACCAGTCACGATATATCCAATCTCACCAGCAGAAAGTGTGTCTCGCGGTGTTTCATCTGGAGAAAAGATGCCCACCTCATTGGCAACAAAAGTTTCATCAGCTACACGGAATGCGAGCGAATCGCCCTTCTTTACGGTCCCATCGAGGACACGTGCATAGACAGTCACGCCCCGATGATTCGAATACTGAAAATCAAAGACGAGTGCACGGAAATCCTTTGCAGGTGATTCGGATGATGGTGGTGGTACGCGTCTGACAATCTCACGCAGAAGCTCGGGTACACCCTCACCGGTCTTACCAGAGACGCCGAGGATGAGTGACTCATCGATTCCAAGAAGTTCTGCAATCTCCTCTTTCACCTCATCGACACGCGCAAGCGGAGAATCAATCTTTGAAACAACGGGAATAATGACCAATCCCGAATCACGAGCCATCGACAATGTCGTGAGTGTTTGAGCTTGTACACCCTGGGTCGCATCGACGAGAAGTATTGATCCTTCGACTGCCTTCAGTGCCCGAGATACTTCGTATGAAAAATCGATATGTCCCGGAGTATCGATAAGGTTCATGACATACTGAACGTCATCGACGACGTACTTCATGCGCACTGGCTGCATCTTTATAGTGATACCTCGCTCGCGCTCCAACTCCATCGAGTCGAGCACTTGTTCTTGCATTTTTCTCTTCTCAATCGTACCGGTGATCTCGAGGAGTCGATCAGCAAGTGTTGATTTGCCGTGATCGATATGAGCGATAATGCTGAAATTTCGTATGTGAGGTATGACTGCCATTGGTATGGGGATACTATCAGATATCCACGAAATCGCTAGATGTGTGGCTCGGACGCATCACCGAGTGGTACCTGACCAACACGCCAGACTTTTTGCTTGAATACCGATATCGTTTGAGCCAGTTCTGGGTTTTTAAGTGCCGAGAGAACAAGGGCGATGATAAGAGATCCGACCACACCAGCCGAAAGACCTTGGAGGAAAATACCGATACCCGTCGTCACGTCAAAGACATTATCAAAGAGACGTAGGCTCTGATACGCCACAAATCCTCCGAGGATTGAGGCTGCAAGTGATTCAAACACCGCACGTAGTACCGGCCTCGTAAACTCAGAAAACTCCGCTGACAGTGCTCGCCAATGCAACGCAACATTGAGAAGTGCGCCAATAGAAAATGATAGGGGCAACATGAGCGCTATCGACCCCTCTATCCCTTCTGTCTTCATCATACTTTCAATAAAGTAACCGAACACAGGATATCGTCCGTAGAGCACAATAAGTACGTATGCGAGAACGACAGTACACACCACTGAGATCATATTGAGCATAAACGGTTTTGCGGTCTTGCCCTCAGCATAAAACGCACGTACGAGAAGAAGCACCAGCCCTTGAGCAGCAGCCGATATGATAAAGAGTGCGAGTGACGCAGCGGTAAGACGAGTATCAGACCAATCAAACTCACCCGCACCGAATACAGTACGTACAATCTGTGCACGCAACACAATAAAAAGAATAGAAAGTGGTATTGACCAGAAAATGATGTGCCGACACGCCTGCACAGTTTTTTCGATAAATGAGCGTGTGTTGCGTTCAGCAATTGCTCGCGCAAGTATCGGAAAAGCTGCCGCAGAATATGACGCTCCGATAAGCGATAGTGGGACTGACTGGAGATTTTGAGAAAGGGTGAAGATGGATATCGCCCCGTGACCAAGAAACGATGCAAAAGACACAAGTGCAAGTATCAAGAGCTGTTGCGATGAAAGCGTG
>DIYB01000007.1:71261-75057 GCA_002428865.1 Patescibacteria group bacterium UBA6065 | reverse complement strand
TGCGATGAAAGCGTGAGAGTGCGAGGTATCGAATGTGTAAATACTTCACGCACAAGCTTAATATCAATACCGAACGAGAAACGTGGCACAAGACGTTCGCGTATGACAAATGGCACCTGAATACACGCGTGCAACAATGCTCCGATAGCAACTCCCCACCCGAGCCCTGCAATACCGGCGACAGGATAGAGCCACACAATACCGATGATAATACCGATATTGTACAGAAGCGGGCTCATTGCGTAGACCAAGAATCGACCACGCAGCTGCATAATCGACGCAAAGAAGTTTGAGATACCAAGAAGAACCGGAGACACCATGATGATGCGCGATACCATGACGAATTCTTCTGCATACTCACCACGCATGATTTGCGGAAACAAAAGAGACAGAAGGGCTGGCATCACTACAATGAGTACCGATGCAACAACGACCACAAGACCTGAAAAAACAGTGAAGAGGCTATCAATAGCACGCCGAAGCGGTGATATACCACGCACATCCTCTCTCATGAGAAACGGAACAAGAATCGATGTGGAAACCAACGACGAGATCGTCACAAACAGAGCATCGGGTACACGAAACGCAGCGTAGTACACATCGAGCACACCACCGGCACCAAAAGACGATGCAAGTAGACGATCCCTCACAAGCGCAAGCAGGAGTGAAAGAAATGCTGAACCAGCCAGTATATACGCTGCTTCATGAAGCCCTTGTATCTCCCTACCGACAAATGAAAGTATCTTTTTGACCATTCTTTGTTATTCATGCGCGACGCGCCTCACGACAGTGCGTAGAGGCGCGTCGGATCGAGACGCATAACCTTGCGTAAATCACTCGACTATTCCTCCTGTGTCACTGAATCCCTCATTGGAAGCGTCGAGCGCCTCTCTGGACGAGAATCAGGCTGATTGACGAATGGTGCCTTGCCAGCCGAAAGATTCTCGAGGATCGCACGTACCTCTGCATTATCTGGATTGGTTTCAGAGAGGTCAGTGAACTCAGCGATTGCCTTATCCTTCTCCCCTACTTGATGGTACGAGAGACCGAGGAAGTACTTCGCATTTGCATACTGAGGCGAGAGTCCGACAGCGCGCTCGAGTGCGAGTACTGCGTTTCGATAATCACGCTGGTTGTAGTAGAGCAGACCGAGCTGGAAGAAGATGCCTGGATCATTTGGTGATAGGACCGCGACTGACCCTACCGACTCAATCGCCTTTGAAATATTACCTTCAGCGATCTCTATCTGCGAGAGAAGGAAGATCGCCTCTGCGTAATCACGCTTCTCGGCAAGAGATTTTTCGATGTGAGCACGAGCAGCATCATTGTCCTCGTTTGCAATCTCAAGTCGGGCAAGAATGAGATGAATCTCAGGACTTTTCGGATTGCGAGCGAGTGCCTCCTCGTACGCAGACTTTGCATTATCGTACGCACCCGAGATATTGAGTGGTACTACTGCTTCGAACACACGACCGAGCGAGAGGTGGTTCTGATAGTCAGTCGTATCGAGTTCAACAGCACGCTGTGATGCCTGTATCGCGGTACCGAGGAGCGTCTGGAATCTCGATTGTGCCTCCGACTGAGATACCTCTTCGTCAGCAAAGAGTTCATTGAGTCGTGCGAGGTAAAGCTCTGAGAGTACACGGTAGTACACCGGATTCTCGTGCATCGCAATCGCACGAGTAATCGATACCTCACCGTCATCAAGCGACCCGCCGGATGAGAGTGTGATGACACCTTTCTGGAAATACGCCTGAGCAATCACTTTTGCGGACACAAAGTACGCAAACGAGAGTGTGCCGATAAGCGCAAGGATAGTGAAGAGAACCGACACAAAACTCCACGCAGGACGTCCCGAGATAGAGACTGATCCAAAACGAACCAATCCATCCTCACGAAGAGCAGCGATGAAGAGTCCGGTCATACCGAGGGTGAGAAGCCACAACGCCTGACTCGGTACATATATCACCGCGAACACCCAAAGATACAGGGATCCGAACAATGTCGACAAGACGAGGTATCTGGAGAATGGAGACGATCCCTCACGCAAAAGTGCGCGGACAGCAGTCAGGAGATAGAGGGCGAGGAACACAACAAACGCAAGCGCGCCGACAATACCGGTGGTAACCACAAGCGACGGGACGAATCCGATACCGTAGTTGAAATCAACGTTCCAGAAAAGCGTGTCATTGATCCCTGCAGGTTTCGATCGGAGCCACTCGACCGAGAATCTGTTTGGACCGACACCAAAGACTGGGTCTGACGAGAGTGCTGTGCCAGTCACCTCAGCGGTTGCTCCCCACGAGGGACGTACCTCAACCTGTGAAATTCCGAGTGCACCTGAAACGAGTGAACCGACTGTTGATCCAGCGAAAACAAAGAATGCTGAAACAACGAGCACAGCAAGTGTATGCATCGGCAACACGCGTCCACCACCGTCACTCTTTCTAAATGAGAGCTGGTAGACAAAGAATACGAGCGAGAAGAGTGCGAGTACAACCCACACCGGCTGGAAATTCGCAACAACAAGTAGAATGAGTGATCCAACAAATGCGATATACGAGAGCACTTTCATGAGCTTGCTCTGAGGAGCGAGCTCGAGCGCAAGAAGCGACGAGATAGAGACGAGTCCGAGGAATATCGCGAGATCATTCCACTTACCGAGAAGGTTTGATGACGGCGACGTAAACATGTCGAACGACAAAAAGTCGGGACCGAACATGAATCGGAGTGCGTGGAAAAATCCGATGACAATAAACGACCCAACAAGCGCCATGTACCCCGAAAATACTCTCTCCTTAGTCTTTGCAAGGAGTGGAAAGAGTGCAAAAAATACAAATGAAGTGACGATGAATGCTGCAGTACCAAGCTCAAATGATTGACCAGAGAGTGATGTTGCTGGATTTGCAGACAAAAGCGCTGAGATGAGGTATGCAATCGCGACAAGACCAGAGCTTGCATAGAACCAGCTCTTTGGTGCCTCAAAAACACCATCCTTGAGACGAGCCACCATCCAGAGGACGAGGGCTATTGCAGTACCGTAGAGTGGAAGCGCTGACTTGGCGAGAGCAAACGGTACGAGTGTCGAAGGGATAAAGAAAAACGGCGAGAGAAAAAGCGTGAGAGCAAGTATGGCATACGCCACCTTGTCGAGACGCGATTCCCCAGAAACACCTGCTGATGTATGCATGGCTCTAGTCGCTAAACAATAATGCTCAATTATAGCGGAGTAATGGATGGTAAATCAAACTGTACATGGACTAGATTTTTTGTAGAAATAGTGTATAACGATACAGCTCGTGTCAGACAGTCGCTCTCATCGAAAGATGTGGAGAGGAAAGTCCGAACACATCCAGTATCACTACTGGAGCACGGTAGCGGGTAACACCCGTCCGGAGTGATCCGAGAGGTGCGAACAGAAACGGCTCTCGACGAAAGAAGAGAGATATCCCTTGTGGATAGTCCCTACGGCAACGTGGGGGTGCAACGGCAAAATCCTTACCTATGTGCAAGGCCGTGCCTATCTCACGATAGGAGTGCCGCTTGAGCCAGTCGGTAACGGCTGGCCTAGATAAATGACTGTCGCCCGCCATACGGCGAGGTACAGAATTCGGCTTATAGACACGAACACTATGTTAAGGATCGCCCCAAAGGCGATCCTTTTCATTTAGTATTTGCAAAATTTTTAGTTCATTGATTCCTGAAACCCAAACTGAATATGTCTCCCAACTTTGGTACCAACCCAAGCCTCACCTCGAAGTCAAATCCTCTATTTTATTGAAATAAAAGGACCCCG
>DIYB01000007.1:63034-71137 GCA_002428865.1 Patescibacteria group bacterium UBA6065 | reverse complement strand
ATTGAAATAAAAGGACCCCCGTACTCCTTCTTGCGAAGTTTCAGAGGGTCCAAGAGTCTGAGCGCCGAAGAACTTATTTGCGAACCGCCAGGAAGCGGCAGTCGCCATCCCAGCCACCGTCGAAGTCGAACCAGTAGATGTCCAGCTTGCGCTCCGAATCGCGCCCCCAGAGGTAAACCACGAAGCGGTCATCGTTGAAAACCCCAATAGACCCAA
Source organism: Patescibacteria group bacterium UBA6065 (assembly GCA_002428865.1). Lineage (GTDB taxonomy): Bacteria > Patescibacteriota > Minisyncoccia > Phycocordibacterales > UBA6065 > UBA6065. The sequence goes on along the minus strand of DIYB01000007.1, from coordinate 70,921 downwards.
GGGCAATAATCGGATACTCCAACGGCTCTTCGTGATTCTTAGCCCTGAATTCGAGGAGGTCACCGAGGGTCGCGGGCTTGAAGCCCCGCTTGTCCATCTCGATGATCGCATCCTCCGAGGAGATACTGCTGTCGAAGTGGAGGAGCCTGGCGCCTTTGCCCAGAACGAGGGTCTCAGGACCGAAGTGCTTCTCGGTGATTTTCTCGTTGACCCATTCATAGCGACCGAGGGCGATCATGGCAGCGAGAGGATTGACCGCGCCGACGACATCGTTCCACGGATTCTCCTTGCGAAGGAAACGCTTAAGGGCGTCGAGGGTCTCGCGACCCTGTTCGCCTCCGAGCATCTTATGGAGGTTGACGAGTGCGCCGGACGCTTCTTCGAACATGATCCTAGCCATGTTTTCCTTTATCTGTTTTGCACGTCGAGGTTCGCCGGAATGGCGGATTGCCCGAGATGCGCGTCGGAATCTTGATGTTGCGACGCTTTCGCGATATTCGATGGCAAATACCCCGAAAGCGCCGCAACCGTCTCGCATTTCAATGATTCTATCCTACTATTATTATACACCTAATTGTGGTATGAGTCAATAGTACGTAAAAAGGCCTCAATGAGGCCTTTTTACGTACCTTACCTATCAGACTATTCCCTATTTCTTATGACTACCGTTGTCGACTTCGTAGTTCGTATTCTGCGCTTCAAAGAAGTTTACGAGTTCGTACACATCGGTTGCCGTCGACATCCACTTCGCAGGATTTGTCGCGTTGTAGTACTTCGGAAGACCGAGCTCTTCGAGCCGACGATCAGCGACGTACATAACATACTGATTCACATAGTCAGCATTGAGACCAAGAATACCCGTCGGGAAGAGGTCCTTGTTGTAGGCAATCTCGAGATTCACACCTTCGATGATGATGTTCCTGATCTCATTAGCAAACTCTTCGGTGAGAAGCTCTGCGTTCTCCTCAAGAACATTGAGTACGAGATTGATACCGAACTTGAGGTGGAGCGATTCATCACGCAAGACCCAGTTGATCATCGAACCGAAGTTGCGGAGCTGGTTTCGCTGGCGGAACGAGAGCATGACCATAAACCCAGAGTAAAACCACGTGCCCTCCATGACGATGTTATACGCGACGAGGTTCCTGATGAAATCTTTCTTCCCTTCTACCGTCTCGATATCGAGCTTCTGATCAGTCATGCGCGATGAGTACTTCGCGATGAACGCCTCTTTTGCCTGCATTGATGGCACCTCGAGATGGGTGTTGTAAATCTTTGTCCGATCGAACGGGAATGTCTCGAGGACATATTCGAATGCGACGCAGTGATTTGCCTCCTCCCACATCTGCTTTGCGATATAGAGATGACACTCAGGAGACTTGAGGTACGGATAGACACCGAGTGCGAGTACACGGTTTACGATGAGTTCTGCAGGGTTAAAGAACGCCATGATGAACTTGACCGCGTGTCGCTCGTCCTCCGTCATCTTCTGCCAATCTTCGAGATCTTCCTTGAGTGCAATCTCGTGTGGAAACCAGGTGTTGCGGACCGCCTGGTTGTAGAGATCATACGCCCATTTGTACCTGATTGGGTGCAGGTTTACGTCCTCGGGTGATGGTTTGCCGATAAGCATGTCAAAACAATATTAAGTGCGGATAAAGATGCGTCGTCGAAAAGTCCCCTCGTGTCTCATAAATCGGAGCGCGGGAGCAAAAAATCAGTGAACTGATTTACGCAGCTCTTTTTGTACATCAGCTGCTTTTTAAACGAGTGTAGAAGGAACGGGTACTGTACAGCTTACTGACAGCTATCGCACTGCGCAAGTTCTGCTGGATCAGTCGGGCATGTCTTTTGCGCGGTGAGAATCACTTTTGGACGTGCAACCGGCTCAGGTGTGCTCGAAAGTGATGAAAGTGGTTGATAGGACGAGGCTGGTTTCTGTTCTCGTTCCGCCTTTGGTGTTGGAGCTTCAACCTGGGCAGAAAGTGGTACGCCGACAGGCTCAGTGATATCGAGCGATTTCTGGAGCGGTGCTTCGAATCCAACTTTCTTGTCGCTGACCACCTTTGCGAGTGCTGCGAAACCGATTTTGCCCACTTTCTCTGCCTTGTTGACCTTCACCGTTGATTGCTCTGCGGTATGTCGAGGCTTCATGTGGAGATAATAGGTTGTCTTAACACCTTTCTCCCACGCAGCGGTATAAATCTTCATGGTCTCGTCGACATCGCGAGTTTCGAGATACATATTTCTCGAAATTGCCTGATCAATCCATTTCTGAGCACGAGCAGCGACTTCAATAAATGCGTACGGAGATGTGGTAAACGATGTTTTGTAGATATCCTTGAGGTGCGTCGGAATCGCGTCTATGTTTGAGATGTCGCCCTGACTTGCAATGATGTCTTCCCTCACCTTTTCCCACAGACCCATGTTCTTCAAATCACGGACAAGGTTGTGATTGATGTCCATGTACTTACCTGAAATCTTGTTCCTCGAAAATACCTGAGCAAATCGAGGATCCATGCCAGGCGTCGTACCTGCTACGAGACCAATGTTTGCATTCGGAGCAACCGCCATGAGTGTCGCGTTTCTCATACCTCGCTTCACTTTCTCACGCAACATATCCCAGTTGAGCCCCTTGTGCTTCGAGTCCTTTGAAACTGTCACTGGTCTGCCACGATCTTCTTCCAATGCCTTGATGGTGTCGATAGGTACCATACCTTGTGACCAGCGTGAGCCAGGGAAATTGAGATATGCGCCACGTGCCTGTGCGAGATTTGCACTCTCATCAATCGACATGTACGAGACAAACTCAAAGATGCGATCAGCAAAATTGAAAGCACCTTCAGAATCGTATGGAAGACCGAGACGTTCAAACACATCAGCGAGACCCATGACACCGAGACCTATCGCGCGATTCTCTCGATCTGATTTGATTGCCTCAGGAATCGGGAGCTTGTTGATGTCGATGAGATTATCGAGCTGACGGACTGCGAAACGAACCGACTCCTCGAGCTTTGACCAGTTGACCTCCTTGTTCGATACGTGAGCGGCAAGATTGACCGAGATGAGATTGCAGACTGCGACGTTGTCCCTATCCTGCGGGAGACAAATCTCAGTACAGAGGTTCGACATGTGGATCGTACCGGTGTTGTTGTTGAGTGCGCGCAGGTTGATCGGATCTTTCCATGTAATCCACGGATGAGATGTCGACTGGAGTGATGTGAGGATGAGCCTCCACTGCTCCGACGCTGGCACTTTCTTGAACGCGCGGAGCTCTCCACGCTCAGCTTTTGCAACATACTCACGATATTTCTCAGAAAACGCCTTACCGTAGAGCTCGTTGAGTTCAGGGGTCTCCGCCGGATCGAACATGTACCAGTCCTGTCCTGAGATAACGCGCTTCATGAACTCGTCAGAGAGGTACGCTGCGGTGTTTGCAGTCCTCATGCGAACATAATCGTCACCTGCATTATGCTTCCAATCAATGAACTCAGGGAAATCGAGGTGCCAATTCTCCATGTAGAAACAGAGGGCGCCCTTCTTTTTGCCTCCACGTTGAATAGCGCGGATTGCGGTATCGATAATCTTTGCAAATGTCGTAGGTCCTGTAGACGCTCCTCCGAAATTAGACTTGAGTGGTGACCCAGTCGCACGAAGTTTTGTCACTGACGCACCGATACCTCCTGATCCTTTTGAGAGAAGCATGACATCGGAGACTGACTTTGCGATGTGCTCCATGTTGTCATGGATCTCGAGGAGGAAACAATTTGAGAGCGATGGTCTATTCGTGCCTGCACCCACATTGGTCGAACCACCGGCGATGTACTCATGCTTCGACATCTTGTCATAAAAACGAATCGCCCATGCAGTCGGATCCTGTTCGTTGTATGAGAGGCCCATCGCAATCCTCATGAAGAGATACTGTGGTGTCTCGACGACACTCTGCTTCATGTCTCGAATCGCATATCGATTCATGAGACCGTCAACACCAGAATAGAGGAAGAGTTCGTCACGTTCGAGTCGAAGTGCATCAGCAAGACGTTCGAGATCGTACTTCGCAATCATGTCAGGATGGAGACGATTGGCCGCAACACCATTGCGGATGTAAGAAACGAAGCCGTCACGATGCTTCTTCTCAAGATCGAGAGGATCATCAGCGTCGTAATCCCCTACCACCTTCTTGTAGACGGTCTTGAGGAGGAGCCGTGTCGCGACTTTGTCGTAGTCAGGATCGTCTTTGATGTTCTGGACTGTTGCGTTGATAGTCGCCTTGTCCAATTCTTCAGTGGTGATGCCATCATAGAGTGTGAGCCGTGTGTCGGTAGCGATCTGCGTGACCATTGCGACTGGATCCGGCAGTCCGAACGCTGCGCGCTCTATCGAGCGATTGATTTTGTCGGCATTGAACAGTTCCCGAGTGCCGTCTCTCTTTGTTATGAAGATGCTCATCGTGCTCTAGTACTTCTTGTGTCTTGATAAAAATGATCGCTCCACTGAAAAAACTTTCGTGCAGTACATTGTAGCGTAGTGAAATGATAAAAGGTGTGGAAAAAAAGAAAAAATTTCCGTTAGGAAACGATGAGTGGTCTTTGTAAAGATGGTCGAGAGCGTGATGGCATGAGAGTGAGTAAAATTCAGACGATTTCGGCTCAAAAAAAAGACTCTGTATTCTTTTTTATTCAATATGCGTACAAAAAAACACCGAGAAGGTGTCTGTTTGTGAGGTAATTGCGTGATGACGCAACTATTTCTTAGTGCGCAGTGATTCAGGAAGTACGACCGAGCCTCCAATACGAGCTCCGCTCACCTCAAATACACCAGCGGGCACCTCGAGCACATACCGACTCCGCTTCGTTGGGAAAAATATCTTTGGGTAGGTGTCTGGTGACACATTTTTCTCTACCGATACGATGGTTCCGGTCGAATCGAGCCAAATAATATCGATCGAGAAACGCATATCTTTCATCCAGATACCCCACAGATCCGATGAATCAAACGCAAAGAGCATACCAGCTCCTTCGGCGAGGCTCGGACGACCAGAAAGACCACGGGCACGAGACTCTTCATCACTCATCACCTCAACACGGACCTCACGTGACCCGAGTGTGAGCACTTCGGTCGACACAGGCGAGTCGGTACGCAGACCTGCGATATACCCAGAAACAAAAAGGATGCCGAGTAACACGAAAGATGTGACAACAAGTTTGCGTTCGAGGTGCATATATATTTTATGAAGAAGAGATCAGTGTCTTGATAGCCTCTGTAAGGAGTGCGGGGTTTGCTGATCCCTTTGACTTCTTCATGCCCTGACCAACGAGAAACATGAGAGACGCTTCTTTGCCTTTTTTAAACTCTGCGACAACTGTCGGATGCTCTCTCGTAACTTCTTGTGCGATACGAGCGATCGCCTCAGGATCACTTTTTTGAATAAGTCCTCGAGATTCGGCAACTGATTTCGGATCACCACCCTCTTCAATAAGAATTGCAAGAACATCTTTTGCGCCTCGAGATGAAAGTGTCTTGTCATTGACGAGTGTGACGAGGCGCGCGAGTGACTCTGGTGAAAGCTGTGTGTCCCAGACACGCGCCTCCTCTCCCTCACCATATTTTTTCTTGATGATACCGAGCACGTCAGATGAGAGATAGTTCGAGAGAACTGATGCAGACGATGCATCAAGAGACTGCACGGCTACTTCAAAGAAACGAGCGAGTTCTGGGTTGCGGACATACGTCTCGACATCCTGTTCTTTGATCCTATAGGCATTCGCATACCGCACACGCTTCTGTGACGGTAACTCAGGAATACTCTCTTGCAGTGCACGAGCTGAAAATTCAGGTATTTCTGATATTTTGAGCTTCGGCAGGTCGGGATCTGGAAAATAACGATAGTCGTGACTATCCTCTTTCTTGCGTTGAGAAAATGTCTTACCTGCTCCATCATCCCATCCACGCGTCTCCTGCACTACAGAACCTCCTGATTCGAGGAGTGTGACCTGTCGCTCGTATTCGTAGGCAATTGCTCGCTCTGCTGAACGGAATGAATTGAGATTTTTCACCTCTACTTTTGTGCCAAGCTGTTTCGGGTCTTTGGATACCGATATGTTTGCCTCGACACGCATCTCGCCTTTTTCCATGTTGGCATCAGATGCACCGAGGTAGCGCAATACAAGCTGGAGTTCACGACCAAATGCGCCAGCCTCTTCTGGTGAATGGATGACTGGCTCCGTCACAAGTTCCATGAGAGGAACACCTGCGCGGTTAAAATCAACGAGAGAATAATCACCCTCATCGTGTCCTGATGATGCAGTGTCCTCTTCGAGATGTACGCGAGTGATGGCTACACCCGCGAGCGTCCCGCCGCGGACAAGTGGGTATGCATACTGAGAAATCTGATAACCCTTCGGTATATCGGGATAAAAATAATTCTTGCGATCAAACTCGGTGAAATCAGCGATTGTGCCACCGATCGCTGTGCCCACTCGCAACACATGACGCACCGCCTCCTTATTGATGACTGGTAGCGTACCAGGATGACCCATGCAGATTGGGCAGACATTTACGTTTGGACGTTTTTCATCCGGATCATTCTTGGAATCACAAAACATCTTCGTCCGAGTTTTCAACTCGGCATGAATCTCAAGACCGACAGTGAGAGTATAAGTGGTCATAACGTCCTCCTATTATAAGGAACGTAGCGCTTTTACCAAGCTGTCTTTGAGCGCCTTCACCGCGTCATCATCAATAACAGACACATCGTACACTTCGGACGAGAGTTTTTTCGCCTCAGCGATTTTTCTCGCGCGTGTCTCATCATCGACGAGATCAGTCTTGGTGAGAATGATAATCTCACGCTTATGTGCGAGATCATCTGAATAATTCTCAAGCTCCTTTCTGATGACCGAGTGTGCAGCGGCGATATCTTCGTGCTCGAGAGAGATGCAGTGCAGGATCACTTTGGTACGAGAGATATGACGCAAGAATTTGTCACCGAGCCCTCTTCCCTCTGACGCCCCCTCAATGAGTCCTGGTATATCAGCAATAATGAATCCGTAGAGATCACCGAGGTGGGGTTCGAGTGTGGTGAACTGATAGCTCGCAACCTTTGACTTCGCGTTTGTAATCGCATTGAGGAGCGATGATTTACCCGCGTTTGGGAAACCAACGAGTCCTGCATCGACAATGAGTTTGAGCACGACTTTAAAATCAGCCTCCTCACCTGGACGCCCCTCAGTGAACTGTTCAGGTCGCTGGTTGGTCGACGCTTTGAAGTGCTCGTTGCCGAGACCGTATCGACCGCCCTTCAGTATGAGGACGCGCTCCCCGTCTTTGAGGAGTTCAAATGATTGCATCGTGTCCATGTTGTAGACGACCGAGCCGACAGGCAACTTGATGGTGAGATCCTCCCCAGCGCGACCTTCCATACCCTTCTTGTCTCCATTTCTACCATCCTCCGCCTCAAACGCCTTTGCATTGCGGTATCCAGCGAGAATACCAATGTCGCGCACCGCTTCGACGTAGACATCACCACCCTTGCCACCATTGCCTCCAGCAGGACCCATAAACTCCTTGCCTTTCTCGTGGAGCCAGCGTACAACGCCAGACCCGCCCCTGCCAGCCCGTGCATGAAATGTAACTTCGTCTACAAATGCCATAGATGATTAGAGCTTATCCGCAAAATGACAAAAAAGAAAGCGGGCCGGAGAATCGGCCCGCGCAAAGAAGAAGGCTCACCTCCCTCTCGTGATGACGTGAGAAGCATCTGATTAGTTGCGAACAACAATGACCCTCATCACGAAACACATCGTACCACCGTCACTCTCGTGTCTCAAGCGCTTTCTTCGCGAGCGCAAGTGCCCCTTCTTTCGATTGAGCAACCGCCATAAATCT
>DIYB01000007.1:48711-62796 GCA_002428865.1 Patescibacteria group bacterium UBA6065 | reverse complement strand
GTACTCCAGTCGCTTCAACAAGTGCGTCGCCACGGAGACCCGCCCACGACGCTGGCAAATCTCTACGCGCCACAAACCCATCCTCTTGAACAGTCTTTACTCGCCACTGCCCAATCGAGTCCGGATAGACCGCAAACAACGCGTCAGGAGTAGATCGAAGTGCATCTGTCCAAAAAAGATCAGTGTCGAAAACGATAATCTGTTTGTTTGGTGATTGTTCGTACACCGCACGGGCCTTTTTTGTATCAGACACAAGAAGTGCGCATCGCGCAATTTCACGTGAGAGAATATTCTGTGCCCAATGCACCGCACACATAAAATCATCATATTCAGCACAAGCGCCGACACGAGTGCCACGGAATGCACTTATCGCATCAGCAACAGCATATTCCCGCACCGCAATTTTAGGAATTGCTATCGCATATCCATTATCACCAGCGTCAAGAGGCTCCACCAATACGCGCTCGACCCGTAGAGCGGTCTCCTTTCCACCTGCCACAATCTCACCGTAGTGTTTCCATACCAAACCAAAGGCTGCGTAGGGTACCCCGTCCACACGTACGCCAGCACCTCCTCGCTGGTGATGATCATATCGACGTGCCGAATGGTCGTATACATCACCCACATCGACGACATAATCACCTTTAGACCAATCCTCAGGTCTTCGCGATCGGACAACTCGTATCTTTCCACGATGAAGCAGTGAGAGAGTGGCGACCGCAAATGCATCGTCAGCGTGAAAATCACCACTGTGTGTCACTACAATTTTTTTGCGAGAAAACATCGCTAGAATTTAGAGAGAACCCAATTGACTGCCGAGAGGACGAGTGCGCCGAGGAACGCCGAGACGAACGAATCGACAACAAACCCGTCGACAAGCGACGCGACAAACCACAAAAAGAGAGCGTTTATGACGAGGCCGAACAGTCCGAGCGTGAGCACATTGACCGGCAAGGTGACGAGGGACACGATCGGCTTTATGAGCACATTGAGCACTCCGAGAAGAAGCGCGGTAAAGAGCGCTGCGTAGAACCCACCGACTGATATGCCCGGAATGATGTACGGAAGTCCGAGGAGGACGAGTGCGATAAGTACGAGCCGGAAGAGTATTTTCATAGCGAAAAGTATAGCATGTCCAGTACCTTCCACCTGTCTATCATTTATAATGTATACCTAGCAACATTCACACGAGAACCACTATGGGAGTCATACAGAAGATACAGGCACGGGAAATCCTCGATTCTCGAGGTAATCCAACGATCGAGGTCGATATCACGCTTAAGGACGGATCATTCGGTCGAGCGAGTGTGCCATCCGGAGCATCGACGGGTAGCCACGAAGCGGTCGAGCTGCGCGATGGTGATGCCGAGCGTTACCTCGGCAAAGGTGTGACGAAAGCCGTCGCAAACGTGAACGGTCCAATCGCACAGATACTTGTCGGCAAACGCCACGATCAATCATCCCTCGATACAGCACTCATTGCCAAAGATGGTACGAACAACAAAGGTGTTCTCGGTGCAAATGCAATCCTCGGCGTCTCACTCGCATTCGCACGTGCCGAAGCACTCTCAAAGAAGATGTCGCTCTATCAGTATTTCAGAACCATAAGTGGCACAAAAGAAAAGCCTCGTCTCCCTGTCCCCCTCATGAATGTGCTCAATGGTGGTAAACACGCTGACAACTCGACTGACCTACAGGAGTTCATGATCGTCCCTCACGGCGCACCAACATTCCGTGAGGCACTCCGGTACGGAGCAGAGGTATTTCACGCACTCAAGAAAATCCTCTCGTCGAAAAAACTCAACACCTCTGTCGGTGACGAGGGTGGGTACGCACCATCGCTCCCAACAAACGAAGCGGCGATTGAAACCATCATCGAAGCGATTAAGAAAGCCGGCTATACTCCCGGCACCGACATATCAATCGCCATAGATGCAGCTGCTACTGAATTCTATAAAGACGGTGCATATCATCTCACAACCGAAGGGCGCACACTCTCGTCAAAGCAGATGATTGAATACTACGCTGCATGGGTAAAGAAATATCCCATCGTCTCAATCGAAGATCCGCTCGCCGAGGATGATTGGCAAGGATACATCGAGATGACGAAAAAACTGGGCGCACAGGTACAAATCGTTGGGGATGACCTCTTTGTGACCAATACCGAACGTCTCGCATCGGGCATTACACAAAAAGCTGGTAATTCAATCCTCATTAAACTCAACCAGATCGGCACCGTCACCGAGACCATACAGGCAGTGAAAATGGCAAAAAAAGCGGGATATACCGCCATCATCTCTCATCGTTCAGGAGAAACCGAAGACACAACTATCGCCGACTTTGTCGTTGGACTTTCGACAGGACAGATCAAAACTGGTTCTGCATCTCGTACTGACCGCATCGCGAAATACAACCAGCTCATCCGTATCGAGGAGGAGCTCGGTTCAAAAGCTGTCTTTGCTGGAAAAGATACGTTCTCACGAGCATAAGAGCATCTTCACAACGCAAATATGAAGACCTATACACAGGTCGCGCTCATTGTGCTTGATGGATGGGGCCATAGAGATGACGCGACAGACAACGCTATCGCAAAAGCACGCACACCATTTTTTGATTCACTCAAAGAGACGTACCCTCACACACTCCTCGAAGCCTCAGGATTGGCAGTGGGACTCCCCCACGGTCAGATGGGCAACAGCGAGATTGGTCACACGACCATCGGTGCTGGCGCAGTGATCGATACCGATCTCGTTCGCATTAAAAAATCGATTGATGAGAACACGTTTGGTAGCGCACCAGCACTTCGTGCTCTCTTTGATCATGTTCGCTCTCACGGATCGACACTCCACGCAAAAGGATTGACCGGTACCGGTGGTGTTCATGCTCACTCTGATCACCTCATCGCGTTTTTGCGTGCAGCAAAAGCAGCTGGGATACATAGAGTCGCCATCCATGCCTACACCGACGGTCGAGATACAGCGCCTCAGTCAGGGGCACGTTTTCTGTCTGACATTGAACGTGAGATTACGTCGATTGGTATCGGATTTATTGCGACCGCGACCGGACGTTTCTACGCAATGGATCGTGACAACAATTGGGACCGCATACAGAAAGCGGAAGATGCGCTCTTTCTCGGTGCTGGCACTCGATCACTCCCCGGTGAAAAACCATCAGAGGCGCTCACCAGACTCTACAGCGAAGGAGTGCTCGATGAACACCTCGAACCGATCATCTTTCTCGATGAAAACGGTACCACATACCCAATCCGTCCCAACGACGCCGTATTCTTTTGGAACTTTCGTGCAGATCGTGCGCGCCAGATTAGCAAACGCATAATCGAACGCGCATCGAAAGAGAACATTCTCTTTGCTACACTCACCGAATACGACACGTCATTCACCTGCAAGGTCGTTTTCCCTCCCCGCACCATTGAGACTACACTCGCAAAAGAAATATCTCTCCGAGGACTCTCTCAGGCTCATATCGCTGAGACTGAAAAATTCCCTCATGCAACATATTTCTTGAATGGTGGTGTAGAAAAACCCTATCCTGGTGAGACACACATCCTTCTCGACTCACGCAAAGATGTAAAAACTCACGACGAGGCGCCGGAGATGCGAGCGAGAGAGATTGCGGACAAAGCTATCGAAGCTATCAGTGCTGGCACCAACTTCATATTCATCAATTTTGCCAATCCGGACATGGTCGGTCACACCGCTAATGTCCCTGCGATAATCCGCGCAGTTGAGACTGTCGATACCGAGCTTCGACGAGTAATCGAGGCACTCCACGCGCGTCAGGGTATAGCATTTATAACTGCTGATCACGGAAACGCTGAGCTCAACAGAGATCCCGAAACTGATGAAAAACACACTGCCCATACAACCAATCCAGTCCCCGCAATTCTCACATCAAAAGATGTCACATTCGTACAGAGCGCAGATACCGTGGTGTCAGGAGGACTTGCTGACATCGCACCCAGCATACTCGCACTTCTCGGTATCGAACGCCCACGAGCCATGACTGGCTGTGTGCTTATAAAATAAAAAGCCACCCTCCTGTGAGAGTGGCAAATACGTAGAGGTTAGCCGACACGATCGAGTGTATCGGCAACTTCGACAGGCATGCAAACCTTGAATTGTTCGATACCGACCACGTTCTTCCCCAACGACTTAATATCCTTGATCTGATCCCTCGGAACCGCCTCGATATCTGACTTAGAAAGACAAAGCTCGCAAGTTTCTCCGCTGCATACACACTCCTCGGGTTGAGCGATGATCGTCTCCTCAGGGTGCGCATTCGCGAACGGGCCTCGAAAACAACTCTCGACCCGCTTTTCGTGCTCAAGCTGATCAGAATCGACAACGCGGAGCATTTCCGGATCTACAAAACCCTTATTGCGATCCTCTCGGAACGCGCGAGGATCATCTCGCTTGGGGGAACCCTGCGAAGACCTTTCAATCTCGCGAGCTACCCGTTCCGAACCCTCCAAGCGCATGAACCTACCGGTCTTCATTAGAAGTTGACGGTTTTTGGCTTTGGCTTTTTTGCGCTCGTTGCTACGAATAATGCGCTTCTTGATTTCCACGAGATCAGGTGCCCTCTGTTTTTTAGAAATCCTACTCCGCTTCGTGGTCTTTCGAGAGATCTTCGGACGCCGACGATTGGTTTTCTTCATGACTGACTAACCTTTCTGTGCTTGATTGTTGATGTGCTGTGTACCGAAACCAATACTCACCATACTACATATAACGAGATAGTCAAGTGTCTCGTCCTGCCCTATTTTTTGCTTGTCTTGAGCGCCTCAATCTCCTTCTTGATAGTGCGAAGTTCGTTGCGTATCGACATGAGAGAAACAACTTCTTCTTTCATAAGCTCTTCGGTCACTTCTTCGAGTTTCTTTTCGTGTCGCAGACCTGAGAGAATAATACGGTCACCAATAAAGACAGAGACCATAAGTCCTGTGATGAGGAGTCCGATCACGGTAAGCACGAGCTGGATTGGCTCATAGAATATAACACCGAGTATACCTCCTTGCGCCATGAGGATATCAGCAGTGTGCCAGACGCTACGCCAAAAAAGGACGACGAGCACGCCACCAATAATCGAATAAATGATCGGGACGTGAGAGAGTGTCGAACGGACCAGATCCTCGAGTTTATCAAAAAAACGCAAAGTCTTTTTCATGTAGTGTATGATACCACTCTATCACGCATCCATCTGTGGACTATTCTATCTTCCACCCATCGCGTTCGTAGTCAGCAACCTTCTTCCACTTGACCTCTTTTTTCTCGCCGCCACGCACCATCACAACCTTCTCGTTTCTACCATGCTTTTCACCTGACGATGTCGGCGTATCGTCAGAGCCGAGTATTGCCCGCGCATCCTTCTCGACAGATGACTGGGCAGAGACAGACACTTCCCCACTACCGAGATGCGGAAGCGCTGAGACAATAGCAGCGTTCATCGATTGCTGCATACTCTTCCAGAGCATGAGACCTTCGCGCTTGTACTCGACGAGTGGATCCCGCTGACCGTACGCGCGCAGGTTGACGCTTGAGCGCAGGTACTCCATCGCTTCGAGATGCTCAACCCAGAAAGTATCGATAGTGCGAAGCATGAGTTGACGGACAAGACCCGCAAACGCATCGAGGCCGATGTCACGCTTCTTTGCCTCGACCATATCCATAAAACCGGTGTCCGTAGTATCAACGATTGAGAGAAGCTCGTTCATCACTGCAGCACTATCTCCGACGAGAAGTGCACGACGTTTCGCATAGATCGACTTGCGGTGGAGATTCATGACGTCATCGTATTCAAGGACGTGCTTTCTCGCGTCAAAATTGAAACCTTCGATACGTGTCTGCGCAGTCTCGAGCGACCTCGTGATCATGCCGTTTTCAATCGGCTCATCTTCAGGGATACCGAACCGTCCCATGACCTTCTTGATGGTATCGGATGCAAACACACGCATGAGATTGTCCTCGAGTGAGACAAAAAACTGTGTTTCGCCTGGATCACCCTGACGACCAGAGCGTCCGCGAAGCTGATTGTCGATGCGACGCGCTTCGTGGCGCTCGGTACCGAGCACAAACAGACCACCAACCCCACGCACTCGATCAGCTTCCTTCTCGTTCGATGGATTGCCACCGAGTTTGATATCGACACCGCGACCTGCCATGTTGGTTGCGATTGTGACTGCGCCAAACCTACCAGCCTGAGCGATAATCTCGCCTTCACGCTCATGATTCTTGGCATTGAGGACTTCGTGCTTCACGCCCTCAGTTTTTAGATACTGTGAAAGAAGCTCATTTTTCTCAATCGAGACCGTACCAATGAGTACCGGCTGTCCTTTTATCGAAAGCTCTTTGACCTTGCGAGCGATTGCCTTCCACTTGCCACGTTCGGTCTGGAAGATGAGATCATTGCGATCAATACGGGCAATCGGCTTGTTCGTCGGAACAGCGATGGTATCGATACCGTACACCTTGAAAAACTCTTCTTTTGAGGTGATACCGGTACCAGTCATACCCGAAAGTTTTCGATAGAGTCGGAAATAGTTCTGATACGTAATAGAAGCAAATGTTCTCGTCTCTTTTTGGATCGATACACCCTCCTTTGCCTCAATCGCTTGATGCAAGCCATCAGACCACCGTCTCCCTGGTTGGAGTCGACCGGTAAATTCATCGACGATAACGACCTCATTGTTTCTCACGACATACTCCTTGTCCCGATTGAAGAGTGCTTTTGCGCGTACCGCAGTCTCGAGGTGATGGACGTATTTGACCCCTCGATCAGTATAGATATTGTCGATGCCGAGCATCTTCTCTGCCTTCATGATGCCCGCATCAGTGAGAAGTGCTGCTTTGCGCTTCTCATCCACAGTAAAGTCCTCGTCCCTCACCATACGATCAGCTATCTTCGCAAACGTACGATAGAGCTCATCGGAATCGGATGTCTGCGATGAGATGATGAGTGGAGTACGTGCCTCATCAATGAGAATCGAGTCGACCTCATCGACGATCGCGTAGTTGAATTCGCGCTGGCGCAACCCCTCCTTTGCATACTCGAGATTGTCGCGGAGATAATCAAAACCAAACTCGTGATTGGTACCATAAGTGATATCCGCGAGGTATGCATCGCGCCTCGATGTCACGCGTAGATAGTCGTGGACCACCTTGAACGAACCCACTTCATCGCGAGTCGCGTCATCAGTTTTTTCCTCCTGTGATGGTACATGTGACGGATCATAGAGGAACGATGTGTTGTGATTCACGACCGCGACTGAGAGACCAAGAAAATCATAGATCTGACCCATCCAGACCGCGTCTCTGCGTGACAGGTAGTCGTTTACTGTAATGACGTGCACACCCTTACCAGAGAGTGCGTTGAGATATGCGGGTAGTGTCGCGACGAGAGTTTTTCCCTCACCGGTACGCATCTCAGCAATACCAGAACTGTGGAGGATTGCGCCACCAATAAGTTGTACATCAAAGTGGCGCTGCCCGAGCGTGCGGCGAGACGCCTCACGGACTACCGCAAATGCCTCGGGAAGAATATCGTCTTCGGTCTCACCAGATGAGAGACGGGATCGAAATTCATTGGTTTTTGCCCGAAGTGCCTCGTCTGAGAGTGCCGACATCGTGCTCTCGAGGGCATTTACCCGCTCAACGAGCTTTGTATATGGCGCGATATCGCGATTACCGCCTCCAAACAGCCTATGTAGGAATCCTGCCATGAGGACGACATTGTAGCACAAAGAGTGGTCAGAAACCTCTTGACGAATCAGCCAATATTCACTACTTCACGCTCAATGACGATACCGGTTGTATGGTGTACAAGTGACGAAACATGGCTCACGAGACTCTCGATTTCGAACGATGTGCACCCAGGAAAAGCGATGAGAACGAGAGGCTGGTTCTCATACAGTGCCGCACGGCCGTGTGTGTGACCTCGGAGGTTACAGACACGATCGAGAATCCACGCAAGTGGTAATTTGACCGCACCGTCATGAGCGGGAAATGATGGGAGTCCTGGGTACCGTAGGACGAGCTCACGATAAACGATTTGAGATACTGTCGGATTTTTCCAAAATGAGCCGGCTGTTCCAACAGCAGAAAGATCAGGAAACTTCCCTGCCCGTATCTCGAGCACCGCACTTCTGATGTGTTCGAGTGAAGGGTTGAGTACACCCTCTCGCTCAAAATAGAGTGCGAGATCCTTGTATGAAAGCTTGGGTGTCGCACGACGAGAGAGTCGGTAGGTCACTCGTGTGACAATGAGTGGATGGACACGCTCTCGCTTCCAGATACTTGTCCGGTATCCAAACTCACACTCAGCATTGGATAGTTCGACAATACACTCATTCTCACAATCATATGCCCGTACTGACTCGATCGTATCTTTGACTTCACTCCCGTATGCACCGATATTTTGAACCGGCGATGCTCCCACGGTACCCGGAATACCAGAGAGATTTTCGACACCCCAGAGCGACTCCTTGACCGCGTATGCAACAAAACTATCCCAATCCTCTCCCGCAGAGACAAAGAGTCGCGCATGACGTCCATCTGGATCATCGACACGTTCGATGCCTTTCATGTGTATGACAATAATGAGTCCATCGTACCCATCATCTGACACAAGCACGTTGGAACCACCGCCGAGCGGTAAATACGCAAGACCTTTTTCTTTTGCATAGGCAACCGCGTCTTTGAGCTCTGTCTCATCATGTACCTCGACGAGAAAACGAGCCTGTCCCCCGACAGAAAATGTCGTCCGATCCCGAAGCGACACATTCTCGAGTATGGTCATGGAAATTAGGGAGTGCGACCCGCTTCAATCTCTTTGATCGCCGCCTCGCCGTCAGCTCGCCATTGAGGATTGAGTGTAATGATCTCGCGGATCACTGAGATCGCTGATTGACGCTCCCCTACCTGCAGATACGCACCGACGAGTGACATTCGGTCATCAAGTGTCGCTGGATTTGCGGCGATACGTGTACGTAGTGTCTCTATCACACGCCTCCAGTTACCGAGATCAGCATACGCCCTGACAATCGAATCATCGATCATTTGCCGATTTGGGAACCGTGACGCGAAGAATGCCTTCGCCTCTTTTTCCTTGCCTGCATAGATGAGTGATGCGATGTAGTACGTTGCGGCACTGTCATAGGACTCATCGAGACGATACGCTTGTTCAAACAATTCAACTGCACGATCGTACTGTTTGCTTCCGAGATAGAAGCTACCGAGCTGGAAGAGCATTGCTTGTTTCTTCGGTGAGAGTCGCACCGCCTCTTTGAGGTGCTTCTCAGCAACATCGTTCATACCATACGTCGCATAAAACGATCCGGCAAAAAGCTCGTATCGTGCATCACCCGGATATCGTGCAAGCTGTGTCTCGAGCGCACCCTTTGCAAGTTCAAAGAAACGCTGTTTGACCTCGAGAGGTGCTGATGACGCATTGATACGTGGAATCATCTCGACCATGCGCTCGATGACCTCGGGACGACCGAGAGTATCGTATGAGAGAGCGCGTTCGTACGCGTCAACAGCGACTGCCACCTGTGGCTCGCGATAACTCATCGCCTGGAGCGCGACAAGGAGCTCTGATGCAGTTGCATACCCACGATAGACAAAGACATAGAGAGACGAGATGAGGAGCACGACGATAAGTGATCCTGCAATGCGCGTCTCGCTGTCATCAACTTCTTCAGCATCTCCTGCGACCGGCTTCGTGAGACGAGTCGAGCGGAACTGTATGTACCCGAGCACCGAGAAAAATGCAATGTAGCTCGTCAGGTTGTCGAATACAAAGAGGTTGTGGAAGAGATATGCGGCACCGAGCCCAGTGAGAAGTGCTTTTTCGGTAAAGGAGAGATCGGGACATCGCCTCCAGAGAAGCGTAAGTGCAGTGACAAAAATACCAAGATACGTGAGAAGTCCGAGAATGCCGCCGACGACGAGCCAGTCGAGAACCGCGTTGTGTGTACGGTCAAACCAGAGTTCGTGCCGATACATTCGCGGATCATAATTGGTGTTGAAGATGTAGTTGAAATTCTCCTGTCCCCATCCAAGAATCGGTCGCTCTTTCCACCCCTCGATAGCCATCGGCCAGACATAGGCACGCGCCTGTGTCTTTGTGTCATTCCACGAAATACTCACAAAGCGTCCGAGCACCGGACTCTCAGCAACAATGCGTGTATCTCGTATCGCAAAAAATCCGAGCACGACCAAGACGACTGCTCCGACCACTCCACAGGCGACAAGACGCATCCTGCGCTCTCTCCTATCAAAGATCGCGATAAGAAGTGCCGAGACAAGGAGACCACCGAGAAGACCAAGGATCGCGCCACGAGTTGCCGTATGGTAAAGGATAATGATGTGGAGCAATGCGAGAAGTCCTGCTGATATACGCCATTCGATACGCGTCGTACGCACCATAGCGATAAGAGCGATAAATATATGAAAAACGAGATAGATGGCGAGATACGTCGCGTTGCCAAACGTAGCATCAACACGCACGCCACCTTGGTTGATAACAAACCAGCCAAGAAGCTGTCCTACCGAATAGAGGGATACGAGCGCCGAAGCACCGAGCGCTGAGACAACAAAACGGTTCCAGAGCTTCTCGGTCGAGAGGATGGCAGGAACAAAGATGAAATATGCGAGGAGATGGAGGAGTGTGACCCATCCTTCCATACGCTCAAAATTGGACCAGAAACTCTTCCACGGATTCTCTCCGAACAGATTGGCAACACCGATCACGCCGACAAATGCGACCACTGACCAGAGGAGCGCAGACACTCGAGGTCGATAGGTGGCGTCACGAAGCGCGATGAGAAGCCATGATGCAAAACCAATTTCAACAATGATCCTGAAGAGAAAGTTCTTGCCCGTAATAAACGGAAAGAAAAGCGATGATGAGACGACGAACGGAATACAGAGAACCGCAAAAGCGGAAGCAAGTGAGATGATGCGCAGTGTTTTGTTCATAGTACTAGAAAATATACCACGAGGATTCGCCCAAGTAACCAATAGCATCGATTCCATGTTATAACTGTGTCACCACCCCATCTTCTATGAAGGAGAAAGCTATCCGAGCCCTACGCTGGTCCGAACGCTATACCAAGACCGATATGGTGTATTTCATGCGAGGAAATACGTGGCTCAACATTGGACGTATGACGAGCATCCTGAATGGACTCATACTCTCGATTGCGCTTGCGCATCTCCTCACAAAGGAGGCCTACGGCACCTATGCATTCGCACTTACCGTGATCGGACTCTTTAGCATGGCACAAACATCAGGTCTCGGTGGCGGCATTACCAAAGAAGTTGCTCTGGGTCACTACGCGGTCGTATTCCACGGTCTTAAGAAAATTTTACCATGGTCAATTGCAGGAGCGATCGGACTCGGATTCGCCGGTCTCTATTATTATGCCGTCGACAATACTGACCTTGCCGTATCTTTCGTGGTCGGTGCAGCAGTATTACCAATACTGATATCAAACGGTGTAGCAAAATCATTTTTTTCTGCAAAGGGTGATTTCCAAACACTTGTCCGTTTCAATCTGATACGAACACCCTTTGCGACACTCGCACTCCTAATCGCTGCCTCACTCTCTCAATCAGCAGTCGTCGTTGTTGTGACAAGTATTTTGACGAACACGCTAATGGGATATCTACTCAATAGAAAAATGAGATCATCGAAAGGATTTCAAGAGATGTGTGAGGCACCGTCGACATTTCCCAACCGATTTGCATTTCATACCGGATTCTTGAGTATTTGTTCATACATATCGGAACAAATAGACGATATCCTTCTATGGAAGTTTGCCGGCGCTGCTCCCGTCGCGACATATGCATATGCACTAGCACCAGTGCGGGAATTGCGGTCAATAGTTGAAAACCCAAGCGCACTTGCTCTGCCAAAATTTGCACAAAAAGAATTCTCAAGCGTGCGCACGACCCTTGCCTTTCGTATAAAGCAGATGTATCTAATCGCTGTCCCACTTGTCATTCTGTATATACTTGCGGCACCATTTATATTTCAACACCTTTTTCCACGATACATAGATGCCGTGCCGATCTCACAACTTGCATCCCTTTCTCTACTCGCGGCACCGCGTAAATTCATGAATGCTGCGATTACCGCACACCAGAAAATCCGTGAGAGCTACCTTACCATCATCATACCGAGCGTGATTCGAGTTATTGCTGCATCGATCCTCATCCCTTTGTTTGGCATAGAAGGGGCCGTTATTGCACTCCTCACATCAGAAGCCATAGACTATATACTACTCGGGGTTATCATGAGAATGTATCGAAACAAAGCGGTCTCACCAAATACCCAATAAAATATTATGTGTGGAATCATAGCCTTATCCGGTACAAAAACGCGAGAGATAGCAGACACAACACTGCGTAGTATGCTCGCAACACTCTCACGTCGAGGTCCTGATGATAGTGGTTTTGAGCGGTTTGAAGAAGCTGTCATCGGACAAACCCGACTCTCGATCATTGATCTTGTCACTGGGCATCAGCCGATGAAGGACAATGCTCGACCATTTACCGTCGCGTTCAATGGAGAAATCTATGGATATAAAAAGGTTCGCGCCGAGCTCGAACATCGAGGCTACCGATTCTCGACGACATCGGATACCGAAGTTATTTTGAAAGCGTACGCTGAGTACGGACATGACTGCGTCAAACATCTCGACGGTATGTTCGCCTTTGCAATCTGGGACGACGATAAAAAAGAATTCTTCATTGCTCGTGATAGGTTTGGGAAGAAACCCCTATACTATTCGGAAAAAGACGGGGTAATATATTTTGCGTCAGAGATAAAGGCACTGATCGCCGCTGGTATACGTGGCACAATCGATCCGTCAGCACTCGACGATTACCTACGTTTTATGTACATACCACCACACAAGAGCATCTACAAAAATGTACACGTTGTACCTCCCGCTCACGCACTCGCTGTACGAAATGGATCGATACGCATGTGGAGATATTGGCATCTAGAGAAAAAGGAAGTGCGAGTCTCATACGATGAAGCAAAGCAGGAAATAAAAAGGCTTTTGAATGAAGCAGTCGAAAAACGCATGGTCGCAGATGTTGAGATTGGATCACTACTCTCTGGTGGCGTCGACTCAACACTCGTCACTTTCTATGCCCAACAGTTTTCTAAAAGACAAATCAAGACCTTCTGTATTGGATATGATGGACACAAGAATGAGCTCCCTTATTCTGCTGAGGCCGCACGACGGATCGGGACAGACCACCACACCCTCGCAGTGTCAGCAGACCTTGTCCATGAGTTGAGCGAGATTATCGAATACATGGATGAGCCCCATGGAGACTCTTCGAATTTTCCTCAGCACCTCATATCAAAACTCGCGGCATCGAAGGTTAAAGTCGTTCTGACTGGAGACGGAGCGGATGAGTTTTTTATGGGCTATGGCTGGTACCAAAAATGGTGGACAACCCCCCGCTGGCGACTTGATTGGAGATTACGGGGCATATTTGGCGCGCAACAAAAAGCAATCACTATTTTTTCACCGTACGAAAGACATCGCCTGTTGAAGCACCAAGTTGCATCTGATCGCGCATTTGAGCGCGGTTTGATCAAAAATAGTAAAAACGGTATCGACAAGATCAACGCTTTTGATATCGGTTACTATTTGCCCGGCCAACTGCTTTCGAAAATCGATCGAACGAGTATGATGCATTCACTTGAGGCGCGCTCTCCATTCCTCGACACCAAACTGGCAGAGTATGTCTACAATCTCCCCACCACATTCAAGATGCAGAAAGGTGCAAACAAGATCATTCTTAAGGATATTCTCGCCGACGTATTCCCAAAGGAGTTTGTATACCGCAGAAAACAAGGGTTCGGTGCCCCGATCGAGCACTGGCTTATGAGTGACGCACTACGGAAACTTACAAAAGAACTCGTATCAGAAGATTCACGAGCTTTTGATTTTATACATAAAAAAGAAATTACACGTATCCGAAATGATTTTTATGCAGGGAAGAGAAATATGGCAGGCAAACTCTGGATCACTACATGCCTTCT
>DIYB01000007.1:47854-48539 GCA_002428865.1 Patescibacteria group bacterium UBA6065 | reverse complement strand
CTTACATGCCTTCTCTTGTGGTTTAAAAAACACCGTGGGGATTATATTTAATACACTCTGGGCATATCGCAACAAAGTGACGAACAAGATGTTCGGCATTGTACGCATGCCTGCACAAGGCGTGAAAAAAGGATATGCGCTCTTGTCATATATGACCGAACCATTCACTCTCGCACCATGGGAGCGAGAATCGACGAGACATTCTAATTATTGGGAATGTAAAGAAATGGCGCGGTTATTGTCTCAAAAAGGCTACGTCGTCGACGTCATCAACTGGGACAACACGTTATTCAGGCCCAAAATACCCTACTCCATATGCATAGATACCAGTTGTAATCTCAAGAGGTTGTCAGACCACCTTCCTGCATCATGCATTAAGATCATGCATATCATATCGTCGCATTGGAAATTCCAAAACAATGCCGAACTTGCCCGCATCGCCAATCTCAAGAAACGTCGAGGTATCGAGCTCGCTCCACGCAGACAGACCCCTCCATCGGAAAATATCGAAATCGCTGATTTTGTCGAGGGTTTCGGTAACACACATTCATTCAAGACGTTTGAGTTTGCACGAAAGCATATCGTCCCAATCCCTATATCTGTCGTGTGCGAATACCCGTTTTTCAAAGACCGCGATCTTGTATCCGCGCGAAAGAGATTCCTCTGGATTGGTGGTGGAGGATGT
>DIYB01000007.1:36175-47625 GCA_002428865.1 Patescibacteria group bacterium UBA6065 | reverse complement strand
GTATTGAAAGGGCTCGATATTGTACTCGAATCATTTGCAGGAACGCCGGAGCTTGAATTGTTTGTATGTGGGCCTGTCAAATCAGAAAAAGACTTTTATAGCGCGTACAAAAAAGAGCTTGAAGATATGCCCCATATCCACTTCATGGGTCGAATCGACGTCACGAGCGAGGTGTTTAAAAATATACTTAAATCATGCATCGGCGTCATTCATGCATCAGCATCAGAAGGCGGTGGCGGTGCATCGATACAAGCTATGCACGGTGGTCTTATACCGATTGCGACAAAAGAATCAACTGTACCTCTTGGAGATTTTGGTATCCTGCTCAATAATCCGTCCGTCAGCGAATTACAAACTATCGTCCGCAAAATCTCGCGCACGTCTCCAGAAGAGCTTGCGCGACGATCAGAACAATCATGGTCGTACGCGAGAACGCATCACACTCGACACGCATTCAGCCAGGCATATTCACGTTTTCTTGATACCGTATGTCGTCCATAACACATCACCCACTTATATCGGTCATTATCCCCACATATAACAACGAGGACACCCTCAAGACTGCGGTCGATTCAATACTCAACCAAACCTACGCACCCCTTGAGGTGATCATCGTAAACGATGGATCGACCGATGCCACCCGTTCAATAGCCGACACGATTGCGGCTTCTGATCGTAGGGTAACAGTAGTTGACAGCGTCCCTGACCCAAAACGATACGACACCCGCCTAAAAAGAAACATCAACGCGGGCTACTCCGCTCGAAATACCGGGCTTGCCCACGCACGTGGTGAACTCATCACATTTCAAGACGCCGACGACGCTTCTCTCAAAAATAGAATCGAGATCCAATACGGACTTCTCACAAAGTACAAAGCAATGCATGTGATGGTTGATTGGTTCCAATTCACCGATGCACGACTTGGATCACGTTTTGACATCACGCGATTCCAAAAGATACACGGCATAACACATATACCACCGGAGGAATTATATGCACTGTCGCAAAAAACAAAGGGTTGGATACCGAAAATGTGTCCGACCGTCAATCGAACTATACCGTTTTATATAAAGAGATGGAGATACATCAACCGCCTCTTTTTTGGCTCACTCGATCCGTATCCTGGCACTGGAAATAGCCCTCTCTTTAGACGTGAAGTAGTGAGTTCTGTTTCATTTAGATCACTTCAAAATCGTCTGTGGCCCTCATTTATGGGGCGCGGTGCGGATCGGGATTTTAATTTCCAGGTTGCAGAGACATTTCGACAAAGCCATGTGTTCTTATTGCCACTCTATATGTGGCGACAAAAAACAGACAACGAAAGATACAAAGACATGCCTATCGATTCTTTTCTACTTCGATAAAATTACTGTTACCAATTTCCTCCAGTAATACGAATAACGGTATTAGAAAGTGCTCGCTCATTAAGAGCAAACAAAGCCGTTCTAGCAACTTCCTCTGAACGCAACCATCGACCGAGTCGTCGTTCTGCGCCTCGAGCAATGACTTGATCAAAATCTTTTCTGCGACGAGTCATACCGGTATCTTCGATAATGGTAGGGGCGATAGCGACAATATGCTGTTCTGAATGTGTCAATTTTTTTGTCTCAACATACATATGTAATCCAGACTTCGAAGCAGCATACACTGTATCAAAAGACCCTTGGACACCCGACATAGATCCCATTATACAGACACGCGCCCGATTGTTGGACTCAAAAACGCGATCACAAAAACGTACTACGTCGAGAAAATTTACCCAAAGTGTATCTTTTGCTTCTTCATCTGTAATAGAACGCGCATCTTTACCAATCAATACACCTGCACATAAAAAATATCCGTCGAGATCTGTTGGAAGCGTATCAACCGTCCCGTAGACAAATTCGCAATCACTAGCAAGTCGCACAAATTCACGTGCAATCAAACTATTCTTTCCTGTTACCCCAATCCTCATATACCAATTATTTTTTTAACCTCCCTTTCTGCCTGCACGACAGCATCTATTTTTCCGGCTCGTATGCGTATGACATGTGGCGCGGTCTCAATCACTTCAACCAGACGTGCATCAGATCCCGAAAAAGGTATCGCTCGTATAGAAGTCCTATACTCAACAGGGGTATATTCTTTAATTGCTGGATAAAAACGAGCCATGCTCTCTATCATGTTTTTTCCCCGCTCCTCAAGATCTTTTCGGGTCAAACCATCGAGTATTGCCTTGGCCTCAGCATAGGTCTTACACGTCTTAGAGAAAGGAGTCCACAACGCGCTCGAGAGACTGGATAAACCTTTTTCCTCGTCCCATGGATAAAGACTTGGGAACGGTCCGTCCATAATAGTCACCGCCTTTGCGGTATCGGCGCCTTTCAAAATAACTACAAGACACGGCTCATATCGATCGACACCGATGTTTTGATTTGCACAAAACGTCGCATCAATCACCCAGTCGAAATCCCCACCCACATCATGCGGACTGTTCAGGACGACCTTACCCTTAAGAGCTTCTTCAAAATATGTCTTCACCTTGTCGATTACAATATGCCGTTCCCCTGTCAGAAGAGCTCCTTCAACATTTTGAAGACCATACTCCTCTGGGTACTCGACGGTGATGAATTCAACCGAACCTTTGAGAATGTGCCTATACGTCTGAAAATCGACAAGGCTCTCGCGCGCAGCGATCGCATAGAGATTGACCGGCACGCCATGAGTAAACCTGCCGTATCGGGCCATGAACTCCTCATAATGCGCATTGCACGCATCGCGCGTGGTTGCCGATCGTGGGTAGTGAAAACCTCTATGGATGCGGGCTGGTATTGAACCTGACGCTCCCGCAAACATACGGTCCTTTATTTCGTGGATGACGACATCGTGTCCAGATTTGAGAAGCGCGATAGCAAGATGGCAACCGTAGAACCCAGAACCGAGGATTTTGATTTTCATACGTTGGACACGTTAATGCTACAAATATATCACCAAATATAACCTCAATGTACGTTTTTGCAACCACTGCGCTATGGTAGGATGTGGGATACATGAAAAGGCAAAGTGTCGCGTGGATAGACCACTCCTACCATCAAAAGACCAAATCGAGCCTGTTTCTCAAAAAGCTCTTGGAGGCACACTTTGATGTCACTGAATATTGGGACGATTCTTGGAACGGCGGAAAGTCAATACCCGCATCACTCATCAATCGTCATAACTATGCGGTTTTTTTGCAGGTGCTTAGCCCTGCATCGATACTAAAAGATATCACCATACCAATACTGTGGATCCCCATGTATGATGGCGAGAAATTTAATTATGGGAGGTGGAAGATATTGTCGCGATATCCAATACGCATACTCTCCTTTTCTCGCGCAATCACCCTGTGGGCAAAGCGCTTTTCTCTACCAACCCTCACCGTCCAGTATTACTACATTCCTCCGGTCACGATACGATCCCGATTGGATGGGATTCGCATATTGTTTTGGTATCGCGGTGGAATAGACTTCAATGACATACGCCGGATCATAGACCCGCGACAGGTTCAGGCATTCACGATTATCGACACCTCGGATCCTGGCCAACGACCCCTGGTCATCTGTGATGCTGATCGTAGTGCGTACCAGATACAGATTATTCGGGACGGATTCACCGCGCGCGAGGACTATCTCGCTCTGCTCAATAACTCAACTGTGTTCATCGCGCCACGAAAGAAAGAGGGTATCGGTGCTTTTACTGAAGCACTCGCGCTTGGCAAATGTGTCATCGCCTACAACGATGCGGTACACAACGAATACATCACTCATGGCGTAGACGGCATACTGTTTGATGAAAAGACACGGTACGTTGATCTCTCACACATCGACCAGATCGGAGAGATGGCATGGAGACGCGCATGCACACAACACGCTCTATGGACAAAAGATTGCGAGAAAATCATTTCCTTCATTAGAGAACCGTACACGGTCCCCCGTCCTTGGCTACCAATCCGTGTTTGGAAATACGTTGAACGAATTATAGATACGCAAAGAAAGTTACGATATTACGCGCGCTTATTAGGTCAGATTGCGCGTTCAAAAACTTCATCATGAAATTCTCCATAATCACACCTGCTTATAACATGGAACGATGGATCGCAGAGACCATCGAGAGCGTCATCTCGCAAGAAGGTGATTTTGAAATAGAGTACATCATCGTTGATGGTGGATCATCCGATAAAACCTCAGAAATTATCCGTGATTTTCAATCACGCCTTGATCGAGGCGACATACGTGCTCGGTGTCGATCATTTTCGCTAAAATACATACAACAAAAAACCAAAGGTATGTACGGAGCAATCAATGAGGGATTTACCGTTGCTACCGGCGACATATATGCATGGATTGGGGGCGATGATGTGTACCGGCCACACACCGCCCTTGCAGGCATCGCAAATTGGTTTTCAAAACACAGCGACAGCTTGTGGGTAAAAGGTATCTGCGGTTTTATTGATAGCGACGGGCGAGTAATCCGCGAAGGTGTCTATAAATCATATAACCAGAAATGGCTTCAAAAGGGCATCTATGGAAGAGAAACATATTTTGTCGAACAAGAAAGCACGTTCTGGTGCGCAGAACTTTGGAAAAAAGTTGCTCCCATACCTGTTGAGTTTCGATCTGCTGGAGATTACTGGCTCAATATACAATTCGCACACCATGCACCTCTCGAATCGATCAAAATCCAGACCACTTATTTCCGCACACGACCTGACCAGATAAGTGCACGCAGCGATGTCTATCGAAAAGAACAAGCGATCATTATGCCAAACAGAGATTGGGTTGCGGTACGTGTCCGTCTCTATTCGATCGTTACAAACACTGTCCGACCACCCCGGTGGATCTGTGTGATTCTGTTTAGAGCGCTTTTCCCATTTGAGCAATACAATTTCTAAATCATGAAAAAAATAATCAACGCATTTCCAGTGATCAAGTACGCGGTCATTATCGTGCGCACTTTTATCATTACACCCAGCATAGCGACCAGATTACAGAGACTTATTTCATATTTTTCTGATTTGATGCGATATCGTAGGCTCCAGCAAAATACCACCTATTCACTTAATGTAACTGATCTTTTTCCTCGAATACACGATAAGACCCCGAACCAATACATCGATCCGATCTACTTCCTTCAGGGATGTTGGTGCGCACGAAAAATATTTGAAGCGAGACCTGCATATCATTACGATGTCGCTTCGCAAGCGATAATGGTCGGCATAGTGTCTCAGTTTACCCCGACAACAATGATCGACATTCGACCGCTTTCCTTGTCCCTACCTGGACTTTCGTTCATCCGTGGTGACGTGACCAATCTTCCGTTTAAAGACAGAGAGATTCACTCGCTGTCATCTATCTGTGTCATAGAACACATCGGTCTTGGTCGCTACGGAGACGAGCTCGATCCGTTCGGCACAGAGAAAGCTGCGCGTGAACTTTCGCGTGTACTCGCCCCCCACGGCTCGTTATATATATCGGTACCAGTAGATAAGGAAAACAAGATATATTTCAACGCTCACCGCGCGTTCACTCGTGATTACATCATCAACCTGTTTCAAGATTTCTCGCTTATTGAGGAGCGTTACATATACGGGAGAGACATGTGCGACGCATATGACGTCACAAAAGGTTTTGGCACAGGATTGTATCACTTCAAAAAACGATGAAAAAACTCATCATACTCAAAAACGGCGGAGGTGAGCTGGCGAACCAGCTTTGGAATTACACGAGTATATATGCTTATGGTATCGAGATCGGTGCACGTGTCCAAAACCCGTCATTTTTCGAATACCACGCTTCTTTTCAATTTCTCCCCCAAGAACATCTTCTTACGCGAGTATGCACCATCCTTTTTCTACGTCCAAAAAGACGATCACATCCACTCAATCGTATCGGTAGGCTCATATACAAATCCATATCTTCAATAATCGGAATACTCAATAAAGACCATCTCATCTCTTCAGAAAACTCAACAAACTCAATTACGTACGTGCCGCCAACCGCATCAATCCCACAAACATTTGATGGCTACAATACGATATATTTCAATGGGTGGTTATTTAGAAACCCAGAGGGACTGGATCGTCACAGAACCGCTCTTATCGAAGCATTTAGACCTCGAAAACATATTACCGAGAAGGTGCACACAATCGTCAAACAACTTCGCCGTACATATCGGCATATTATTGGTGTACACATACGCCAGGGCGACTATGCCACATTTAAAGGTGGACGCTACCTGATAGACCAGAAACGTATGTCAGAAATTATGCGTGAGTACATACACAAACACGATCTCACACCAGCCGAGGTAGGTTTCATTATCACATCAGATGGCTCGATAGATATCAACCAGTTTACTGGTCTTAATATCACTGTTTCAACCGCCGACGCGGTAACAGATCTGTTTACCTTGTCTTCCACAGATGCGATCATCGGATCAAACTCAAGCTTCGGGCATTTTGCTGCTTGGTACGGCAACATACCCCACATTGTCGCAACCAAAGAACCTATCGAATGGTCATATTATTCGCGACAGAATACGTACTTCAGAAACAAATACTGTACACTTGCTCAACTATAAACCATACAGAGATTGGATGCTATTTAATCGCGACAAAACCATAGTGATGGGGCTTCAATTCGTGTCTGCCAAAAGCCCGAACATCAACCGATGAAAATGACTTGAACATTTCGCGAATACCTTGTCGCGTAAATCGCCAATAATCACCATAGTCTTCGCCATGCAATTCATAAAAGAAAGGCGTTGAACCGATGATTAAGCCTCCGGGCTTAAGAATCCTGTATATTTCATCGATTGCCTTTTGTGGACTAGGAATATGCTCCAGAGTTTCAAAAATGAAAACACCGTCAAGTGAATTTGCAGGCAATCCGCTTTGAGTGATGTCGCATACAATATCAGCCGCGCCATTAAGATCAAGTGTCCGTATTGTGACAGTGTCCTTGAATGCGTTTCTTATTTCTTCGTAGCTTCCCACAGACCCCCAGCCACCTGATCCAACATCAATCCAGGTACCATGTATATTATCCTTGAATTCACAGATGTAGTTAAGCAAATCAGGTCTTTTCCCTCCCTCCCCAAAAGACCGCTCACTGCGATCGACCTTATAGATGCGGTAGCCACTTAGTCCGAAAAGGTTATTTAAAAAAATCTTAATAGTTTTCATATATATCGACTAATACTATCTGTTTAAAAACGTACGTATAGCCTCAGCCCGTCCGCGCCATGAGTAGCGCTCGACGAGGGATCGGGCCCGTAGCGCTCGCTCATGCGCGTTTCTGTGCTCTCCTATCGCATGCTTAAGAGATGACAGGAGCGCACGAGCGTCGCCTGGAGGGAAAAAGAGAGCCTCACGATCACTTATAACTCTGCGCACAGACGGGAGATCTGACGCAACAATAGGTACACCTGATGCCATGTATTCAAATAGTTTGATGGGAGATGTATAGTCACTCGACTCTTTGGTAATGGGAATATTGGGTATGACGAGTACGTCCGAGGCACGAAGGTATGCAGGAATGTCTCGTTTCATTCGATGACCAACAATAATGACCGTATCAAGAGAACGCTCCTGAACAATCGCACGATACCGAGCGATGTCTTCATCTGTCCCTCCAACAAGAACAAAACGCATATCCCCACCTCGCACCAAATCCGCTGCATCAATGAGCGTATCGACTCCCTTCCACGCATATAAATGTCCGACGTATGTAACAAGTTTCATGTCACGAGGCAATCCGAGTCGATCACGGATAAGACCCACTTCTTCGGACAGCTCAAACTCTCGCACGTCGACTGCGTTGTGTGCGACGAGGGTCGGCCATGACCCTCGGGGCGAGAATGCTTCAGCAGTCCCCTCTGAGTTACAGATGATACCCGCGACACCCCGAAGCGAGCGCATAAGTGCGCGCGTGCGCTTTTCGGGAAAATTGTGCGCGTCATAAAAGACTCGGTACCCTCTCCTCGCATACTGAGCCACTACCGATCGATCGCGAGTGTACACGATGGTCTCGCGCGGGATATCGATAGTTCGCATCGCTTTTACAAAAAGCCATGATTGGATAGAGAACGCGAGGGGTCCACAGAATCGTGACCAGCTCATGACATCAGGACAGTCGATATACTCTATGGTGAAATTTTTCTCTACGTTGTAGTACGTATACACATCATCGGTGATGGAATTCTCTCGTCGTGGTACATAGAGCGTCACCCCCACCCCGAGACGCGCGAGCTCACTACACATGCGCACAATCTGGTAGCCATGCGCCTTCTCTGTCGGTATGCGAGCATTTACGATATATGCGATGTTCATACAGAGAGTATAAAGAAGTGATGGTAGGGACTCTCTGGAGAGATGTAGTCTCTTTCCACTGTGAAGTTAGCAGAGAGGCGCTCTCTAAATGATGCGACACTGTACCCCTTTTTCCCGAGCTCCCAATAATGCTGACCATTGAATACATGTCTTTTTGGGAAAGGTATTTTGAGGAATATTCGCAACCGAGGTAGAAACGGGATCTTAATTGACAGATCTATCGTTGGACCAAAATGAGGGACCGATATGAGTACCCGGCGCTTCGACACGCGTGCGAGTTCAGCAAGTGCACGTGGTACATCGTCCCACGGGATATGTTCGAGCACCTCAAATGCGCACACAGTATCAAAATGTTTTGACGGAGTAGGTATCGCAAGGAGAGAACCCACAATATCAGGACGGAGATCGTCCGCTACATCGAGTGTTGTGTATGAAGCGTTCGTCGCTCGAACAACAAAACGTTTAACAGTCTCATCACCAGCACCAACTTCAAGCACCGTCTTCGGCTCTGTACGAAGAATCTCTCGTATTTGGTGATAGTAGCTCGACCAACGCTCTGGGTAACAGTACCGATCAAACTCATAATGTTCTTTTGAAACCTGTTTGTTCATGATGAATAGAGTGAAGCAATGGTACGTATAAGACGCGAGAGATCGTGATCTCTTGTGACGATTGACCGCAGTTCACGACCCATCTCTCCTAACTGGTCACGTCTACCAAGGAGAGATCCGAGAGTGGTGGCAACAGCGTGTACCGAAGAATCACAAAAAAGTCCGAATACCGAGAGCATCGGACGAAACGCTTCATTTGAAGTGACGACGGGAATACCACAGGCCATCGCTTCGAGTACCGCCTTGTCGAGACTTCCTGTATCAGAGAGATTAACAAATATGTGAGCAGATGCGAGTAGTTCTGGCACCTCATTGTGAGACACAGGGCCTCGGAAATGCACCATATGATCAATACCGAGTCTCTGTACCTGATCACGGAGCGACTCAGCATAACCTCTATCTTCCGGTGTGACTGGAGCGCCCACAATATCGAGCCGAATCGGTACACCAGGTCGCAACTCTGCACATGCTTCTATGAGCACATCTTGTTTTTTCACCTTCGAGAGTCGTCCAATCGTCATGATCGACACCTCCTTGTGAGTGCGTTCTCGTGGAGCAAACATCTCCGTATCAATTCCGTGACCGAGCACCACAACTTTCGGTGAAGCGATGCGGAAACTCTCGACCGATGCAGTGAGTACCCGATCGACGAGATGAGTCGCAACACGCAACGACCACGTGACTGATTTATGGGTATACCAGAGAAACACGCGCTTCTTCGAAAGTTTCCAGAAAAGACCACCGAGAAGGACATATATCTGGTTCATATGAACAAATACCGCGTCGTAGTCGTGACGAAGAGACCAGAGATAGCGATAGAAACGTATGAGGTACATGAATTTTGATCCGCCTTTCTCCTTACCGAGAGAGAAGACTTTCACTGTTTGAGGTAATGCGTGAGTGCCCTCTTCGAGACATACAACAGTAATCTGATCAAAATGTTTTGCACATTCAATGATCCACCGGTGGAAAAAACCGAGCACTGGGTCAGTTGTATCCACTTTTTGGGTACAGATAAGGATGCGCATAGATATAGTCTACCTAGAGTGCTCTATCCCGAGCGATTCGGCAAGACGGACGACGTACGTCTCAAACGACGGATAGGTGAGGGCGTCGATACGATCCTGAGACACCCGGTACGTGTCCGGATGATGCAGTGCGTCGATAAGCGTGGTCGCGAGGCGATCAACATCACCCGGACGAACAAGAAGGTGTTCATCGAGAAGGTCTTTTGCCACACCTGCGTCGGTAGACACAATCGGTAGTCCCGACGCAGCAGCTTCGACGAGAGCGAGACCATATCCCTCATACAGTGATGTCGAGAGAAATAGATCCGAAGACGCGCGTATAAGCGCCAGATCAGCAGGTTCTTTCCAACCAAGATACATAACACGATCAGCAATACCAAGCGTCCGTGCGTATCCGGTAAGGGCTACCTCCTCACTCCCCTTGCCAGCAATGATGAGACCAGCGTTTCTGACTGATTTTTCTGCACGAGCAAATGCAGAGAGTGCAGTTACGATATCCTTCTCGGGTTCGAGACGTGTCGTCATGAGTATGACCTTTTCAAACCGTGGAAAAAGTCGTGAGGTCGAGAGAGGTGCGGGCATAATCGGTGCATAGATAGGTAGTACTGACACACGATCAATGAGCCGCGTATATCGACGATCATTTTTGAGCGAATCCTTCACACGATTAGAGACAACGCGTATCGATGTGGCATACGGAAGAACACACCGCGCGATACAGACACGCAGTCGGTTGAGCCACGAGAGTTGAGCAAAAAATGGCGAGAGAAAATCTGTGTGGATTTGGACGTCGAGCGACGCGCGAGTACCCATCTTCGAGATAATGAGGCCGACAAGCCCCGCTTCAAATGGATCTTGAGTGGTGATGATGGTCTTGGTGCCCCGCTCTATACAAAGACGGATAATGTCGCGCCCGATAGAGATAGCGTCAGCGATGTATGCGATCCGCGCACGTGATCCAGTGGGATAGACACGGCATCGTGGAGAGAGCTCGATCACCTCGCGCGTACCACCACATGAAAACACGACGATATGGAGCTCTCCAAAAGCTTCGGCGTACGCTCTCATTCGAGCCCCAGCAACACTCTCGTTGAGAAGTATGGTGCGATCACTTGATATCATGAGGACAGCCTGTGCCATAGAGATAGTTTATGGTGTGTTATGACGCGAAAAGAAAGAAGCGAGCGCATCGAGCATGGCGGTATCAGTAAACGTGCTCGCATCTTTCTTTGCTTTCTTTATAAGACGTGTAGCAAGCGCATCATCAGATAGTATCCGATGAATCGCCGTCGCGATTTCCTCAACCCCATCGAGAGGAACAATAAGCGCGTTATCCTCATGTCGCATGAGCTCAGCATTACCACCAACACTCGTCGTTACGATAGGCGTCCCAACTGCCATCGTCTCAATGAGCTGATGTGAAAATCCTTCATATGCAGTATTGAGTACGAACACATCCGCAGC
>DIYB01000007.1:32401-35970 GCA_002428865.1 Patescibacteria group bacterium UBA6065 | reverse complement strand
GAACACATCCGCAGCCTTTACATATTCGAGCGCAGAGGCTCGATCGAGCTCACCAGTAAATCTCACAGAGGCGCCGAGACCAAGTTCAGTCACAAGTGATTCGAGGGCCCCTCTTTGCGGACCATCTCCAACAATGACGAGTGTTGCATTTTGACCGCGCACAGAGAGGTGTGAGAGTGCGCGAATGACCGCAGGGATACCTTTCCACGGCACGAGTCGGCCAACAGTCACGATGACTGACCCTTTGAGTGAGAGCGCGCGTTTGAGCACTGATGGTGTCTTTGAAAGTACCGGAAGGTGAATGCCGTTGTAAATGACAGTGATCGAAGCAGGATCAACGCCCCAGTTAGACACAATCGTCTTGAGGTAAGTGCTCGGAGTAATGATTGCATCGGCCCCATCAGCAACGTATTTCTCTATCTTTTTCAGTAACTTCACCTGCCAAGGATATTCGTGATACGTAGAAGAGAACTGATCGAGGGTGTGCGTAATACCAAAACGTTGCCTACCCTGTTCCCAGGCATAATCACCGACAATCTTGAGCACAAATCGCGTATCACGTATCTGTGCAGCAAAA
The DNA here is from genome assembly GCA_002428865.1 of Patescibacteria group bacterium UBA6065. Taxonomy (GTDB): domain Bacteria; phylum Patescibacteriota; class Minisyncoccia; order Phycocordibacterales; family UBA6065; genus UBA6065. The sequence continues at coordinate 35,393 of DIYB01000007.1, read as the reverse complement.
AGCGCAGGCACACCGACTGAAACTGGATCCTGTGCATAGATGATGTCCGCCCCCGACGCACGATCGAGGAGATGAAAAAAATAGCGGATGTGTCGGACACCCCACGGATACGATCGAAACTCGCCAAAATTCGCAACCTCGACATCGTACCCGCGCTTGGGGAGCTCATCAAACAGGAGCTTCGAATAGGTAGCCGGGCCACCAATCTGCGGAGGGTATATACCGGTCGCGACGAGTATTCTCATAGATAACAGTATACGAAACTCACGCGCGAACGCCTACACCGTGTCAAAAACGCGCTCACGCATCGATTTTGCGACGATAGACCAGTCATACCGATCGATGACCATGTGAAGAGCGGTATCCACGATCTCATCTCGGAGCATGCGATCCCTCAAGAACACCTCTATTTTTCGAGCAACATCGACTGGATCAGAGACACTACAAAAGAGACCCGTCACCTTGTCAGTAAGAAAATCTGGTATGCCGCCGACACGCGTCGCGACGACAGGGACACCCGCCGCCATCGCCTCGATGAATGAGTTACCGAGACCTTCGGAGAGTGATGGTCGGACGAACACATCTGAAACCTTGAGGTATGCGGGCATATCTCTATGAGGCACATACCCGAGAAATATGACACGATTTTCAACCCCGAGGCGCTGTGCAAGCGCTCGCAGATTCCCCTCCTCATACCCAGTACCGAGGATGAGAAGTTTCACTCTCTCTGGCAGATGCGGAAGCGCAGCTATGATGTCGTGCACCGCATTCTTGACCACGAGGCGTGATGTGGTGATGACGACAATATCGTCCCTCTCCTTGCCTATCGACAAAGCAACATCACGTAAGCGCGCATCATCGAATGTTTGTGTAAAGTGCTCAATATCGACACCGTTTGGTATGACTATCGGTTCGACGCGTGCACCCATATCACGTGCAAACTGTGCAAGATATGTCGATATTGCCTGTATACAATCGGCATGAGTAAAAATCATTTTGAACAAAGGATACACAAAACGCACACGACGTTTGATGTAATCAATCGGATCACCCTCCTGGAGCGTGAGGATAAAACGTACATCCATATTGAACAACTTGAAAAAAAGGGCTCCGAAACCAGCGTAGTTTGCCATAATCGACCAGAGAGCATTGAAACGGTGCTCACGATGGAGCGACATCGCCTTGAAAAAAGCAAGAAAAGGAAACAGATACTTGTTGAAATGGAGTGGTTTGGGTAATGAATCAGGACTTGTCGAGAGGTCCCCTGCCCATCCGAGTCGATAGACCATGACATTACCAACTCGCTCCTCTTTTGGTAATGAGCGGTCGAGACGAAGCGTAAGAAGATGGAATTCGCACTCTTCTTTTTTGATACGATCAGTGATTTCCTTGACGGCAACCTCCGCACCACCGATATGTCGGGGATAGTATACGAGAGAGAATATGAGTATCTTCTTGGGCATTAGTGCGATTCTATAATATCGAAATCATCTGCATTGGTTTCACCATCATTTGACTCTACCTCCCTTTTTGAAAGAGACAAGGAGAGCATGCCGAGTATGGCGATGCCTACAACGAGTATGAGAAGGAAAAGATACATAGAACCCTAATCGGTATTGAGAAGCTTGCGGAGCACATCTTCAGGAACCTCAGCACGTGTGTGTTCGGTGTGTGACGCCTTTTCTCTCGGTGCTTCTTGTCGAGGAGACCTTTGTTCAGAGAGCGGTGCCCGACGCTCTGTGTTTGGCTTCTGTATCGGCGTTGGTGGCGGTGACGGTTGCGCAGTAAGTGCCGCGAGCGCAGCTCGCAGATCATTCTTGCTCCCTTCGATACGGGCTTGTTTTTCTTCTTTTGAAGGTGGCTTAGGACGCTCTGATTTTTCATCACGTGTACGTGGTGCTGGTGAGCCTTTTTGAGAGAGTGACTTGAGATCAACAAAACCATTACCCGCATCAGGTGGTGGAGGTGGAGGTGGAGGTGTCGGACGCTCCTTGGGCCGACGCGGTTCGTCTCGCTTCTCCGGACGCACTGCTTCCTGCGTTCGTTCATGTGGACCAACCGGTGCAGTTGAGGGACGTTCCCTGTGTTTGTGAGGCTGGGCCGGCTCTGCTGGACGCATAGGCGCAGACGGAGCAGTCTCGGGACCGAGAGTTTGAAGCTTGATATACGCCTCGACTTCAGGACGTGGTCGGCTATAGAGCGACCGTGAGGACTCAACCACCTGTGGTTTATATGAGATCGCTGGCTCAGGTATTGGTGCTAGCGATCGAGCAGAGAATGGCTGAGAACCGACGCCGTCAATCATGAGTTTGAGGTACATCTGAAACATACCGAGATTGACGATATCCTCAGCAGTAAACTGAGGTGCAAACTCTTTTTCGAACACTTCGGCGTCAAAAGAGCCGACACGAAAGACGATCATCGTACCGACGTTGCCAAACACTGCCGCGCGCACTTCCTCAGTCATCTGCTCGACGTATTGATGAGCAATCGTGAGATTGAGCTTGTACTTACGCGCTTCGGAGAGTATGTCGGCAAACGATTCATTGGCAAACGATTGGAACTCATCGACATAGAGATAAAAGTTTGGCAGATTCTTCATCTGTTTGTCGGTCGCGTCTGCCCTACTCATCGCCGCAAGGTAGATTTTTGTGATGAGCATTGAACCCAAGAGATTTGCATTCTGCTCACCCACTCGCCCTTTCGAGAGGTTGATGATGAGGATTTTGCGATCATCCATGAGCTTCCTGATGTCAAAGGATGATTTGGGCTGGCCGATGATATTTCTGATAAGCGGATTGTTGGTGAACTGACCAATTTTGTTCTGGATAGCTGGTGTCGCCTCCGCAGCAAACTTGTCGGTATATTTTGCAAACTCATCAATCCAGAAAGATTTGACTGCCGGGTCAGTGATATTGTCGACGACTTTTTTGCGATATCCCTTATCAGAGAGCATCTTATTGACACCGAGTAGCGTCGCGTCGGGATACTC
>DIYB01000007.1:29595-32177 GCA_002428865.1 Patescibacteria group bacterium UBA6065 | reverse complement strand
GCAAGCAGTGTATTGGAGAGGATGTATTCCATACGCGCACTCCATGCATCGACCCAGATCTTCTTGAACGTCGACATGAGGCCCGAGACGACGAGGTGACGCTTGTCGTACCCGACATCTTCCATGATATTGAAAGAGATTGGGAAATCGGTATCGAATGGCGCAAAATACACAACATCTTTGATGCGCTCTTCGGGTATGTAGTTGAGGAGAAGTTCAGCGGTCTTCCCGTGAGGATCGATAAACGCAAATCCCTCTCCACCCTGGATGTCCTGGACAGCCATGTTCTCAAGCAGGGTCGATTTGCCCATGCCGGTTTTACCGATGACGTAGATATGTTTCGTCCGGTCTTTTGCTTTTATGCCAAACTTGACCCGTCTACTGCGGGAATCAGTCTCGCCAAAATACGTGACCTTGTCATCGCTCGTCATCCCGTTAGAGGCAGGTCGCGGTCATACCGCACCCTGCAAAATTAGATGTATCTGACCTCATTGGACCTTGTATCATACGTTGTATTGAAGACCGTGACCGCGGCCTCTAACGGGATCATAGATCCGATAGAGACTTTATGCTCATAAGTATCGCATCCTATTGGCTTTTTTCAAAATAAGAAAAGCGGGCACCCCAGAAGGAGGTGCCCGCGTGTAAATCGGATGATCAGGTAAACATGGGGTCGACCCGGAACGTGCCACTGCCGCAGAGATCAGAACGAACTCCCCGACCGATGGACTCAGCGACGATGTCGGCGCGAGTATAGGTGGGAGGTTCGCCATTTTCTGACGCAACGTTCTCGGAAGTCGGTTGCGAAGGCCGAGTCCCGAGAATGTCAGCGATTGTTGCGGGCCCGCGAACGACCTGATGATGTGTATCCGACATGATGTGAACGAACTTGAATGCTGTGTGCACCCTCACAATGAGAGTGTTCCGATGTAGGTACCGGAACGAATGGATGATACATCTATAACCGTCATTTGTCTAGATACCCACTGGTGACATAAAAAAGCGCCTACCGACTGCACAATGACAGTGGTAGGCGCGAAATAACTGAACGTTATGCCTGCTTCGGCTGGCGAAAATCCGGACTAGAAACCGAAATATCACGCCCAGCCGACACTCGACGTGGCATGATGATGACTTCGTCCGTTCTCGACAAGCCCGATGGCGCAAACGGCGGCTTCTCCATCGGTCGATACGACCGAGGATGGTTGCGCTTCGATTCGTGGTGACGCTCGTTCATGAGCATTCCCGCGATGATGCTGCGAATGCTTCGCATGTCACGAGCGCGACGTCGCATCTCAGAAAGACACACATCGCACCAGACATAGCGCGCTCCCGAACATGGCTCAACGAACTCTTTCACGTGTTTTGAGTGCTTCAGTTTTCGACACTCGTCACACTCGAAGTATCCATCTCGACGAAGCCTGATCCAGTATCGCCAGTGTACGTAGCTGAGGATGGGGACCCAGACGATCCACCAGACGAGACGCCACTCAGGCATCACGATCTTTGATGTGAGTGCGACTAACGCGGTAGCAACGAAGCACAGAGCGACGCGCCGATAATACTTCGAACGAGCGCTCGGTGCATGGGACATGCTCGAGCGATTGCAGACCGGCTTTTTATTCATTGGGAAGGTGCAAGGTTTGTTGGTGTAGGGTGAAGGAAACGGTATATACCAAAAAGGTATCTAATTACTATTATATCACCACTATACTATTCTGTCAAAAGCGCTTCCCTGCTATATCGGTTACCTGCATTCCAGAGCATCCAGCTCGTAAGCCCAGCGTCATACGTCGCCTGTATCTGTGCCCGAACCATCTCTGGCGTATAGCGAACCGGATAGTTATTGTCCTGGAGCCACGGGCGTAATTTCGTCCTCTCCCATGCTGGTTTTGAGTACTGATACGGCGTGGTCGATGAGGAAACGACGGTACTACCAATCGTTTGTATAGGAGTCGTCGTAGCTATGGTGCGTTCAACTGCCCGATCCATCGAATACCGGACAATGTCGTATGGGCGACTGTTGGGATCACCCCATCCATTGAAGTCTCGTGGGTAGTGAGATGGGTAGACCATCGGTGAAATGTAGTCAAAATATGGAAGCGCTTTTTCGAGTATCTGGCCGATATTGAGATCATCGGTATTGGTCGTCGTCATACCGAAGATATCGGCCGACATCACCATACCCGTGTCGCCAAGCTCGCGATGGAGATAAGCAAAGAATGATTCGATGACATCTGATTTTTTCTTGCCCTCACTGTACGGAAAATAGATATCCTTCATGTTGCCATCTGATGGAAAACGAATGTAATCGAAATTGATCTCATCAAAACCGATCTCATACGCAGCCTTGGCGACACGAACAATGTACTCCCAGTGCGGTCGTGCACCAGCATCAATCCACGGAATACCTTTGTGGTCACGCCATATAACCGAGCGATCAGAATCTTTTTTGACTGCGTACTCAGGATGGAGTCCTACTTTGCGTGCATCCTGAAAGACAGCAACGCGTCCAGCGACATAGATGTCACGTGCGTGGAGTTCCTCGATGAACTCTTTCATGTCTCGTACCACACAATCCC
>DIYB01000007.1:25304-29387 GCA_002428865.1 Patescibacteria group bacterium UBA6065 | reverse complement strand
CTGTCTCGTACCACACAATCCCCTCCGACAAATCGAGAGAGCTCAGGATCACGAGGGTAAAACGAGAGATTGCCATCAAACGATTTCACATCGATGATAACTGTATTGAGTTCAGTCTCATCAATAAGTGCGACGAGCTTCTGACGAAGGGATGCACTCGATGCAATACATGCGGTCATGTAGATACCCTTGACCGCCTCCGGTGTCTTTTGATGGATTACAGTTACTGGCGGTGTTGTCGTCGCTTCCACTACGTCACTCTCCACAGTCATACGAGCAAGTGATGGCGCACCGATATAGGCACCGAGAAATGAAATAACAAACAGTATGAAAAATCCGATCGTGATTCTCCACGGATGAGCGCTCTCTCGCATAGTATTCTACGACCCTATTACTGCATCGTCCCCTCTTGAGTCATATCCTTCGGGACAACAGGTGGAGTAGATACTCCGACCCGACCAGAGAGATACGCGAGAAGTGCGGATGAGAGAGCGAGCACAAGAGCAACGCCCTCCTTCCACGAACGAGGCAAGCCGATAAAGGGCGATAGTGAGAACGCCGAGAGAAGGCAGAGAGTGATGATTGCATTTCTGTATCGCATACTGCGAAGTATATACTGCCTTTGACCAAAGATTAAGAGACAATAACCACGAACTCACCTCGCACCTCATCTGGGTGGGCAGTAAAATACGCCTGCACTTCACTCGGGGTGCCCGACACCCGACTCTCAAACATTTTCGTTAATTCACGAAACACCGTGACTGTTTTTGTAGGACAGTGCTCCACGAGCGACTCAAGGGTCTTTTCGATGCGATGTGGTGATTCATAGAAAATCGTCGGCCGATCACTCTCTGCAATCTCGGCAAACAATGTCTGTCGTCCTTTCTTGTGAGGCAAAAAACCGAGAAAGACAAATTCTGACACTCCGACCCCTGCCACCGATACTGCCGCAGTGAGCGCTGATGGTCCCGGCACCGGAACAATCATCACATCTGTCCGCGCACGTACTTCTGAGACGAGTAGTGATCCAGGATCAGAGATCCCCGGAGTGCCCGCATCGGAAACGAGGGCAATATCATGGCCAGACAAGAGGAGTGATACGACATGATCAATCTTTGATGACGGACTCTGAGCATGGAAGCTCTCGCGTGCTGTCGTGATGCCGTAGTGTGCACATAGAGTCGCGGTGGTACGCGTATCTTCGCAGAAAATCGTATGCACTTCCTTCATGATACGCAGTGCTCGCACCGTGATGTCCTCCAGGTTGCCGATTGGTGTTGCGATGACGTAGAGAGTAGCCATGGTTCGTGAGGTAAGTATACTATCATTGTGGATACTACCCCGAAACAGCCTATTGTCTACGTCGTACCGGATATCGAGCGCGCCTTGGGCAGAGAGCCAGGTGATGATTATTTCATTGTTGCAAACAGGACTGCATACGCCGAGCGTATTTTCGCCCAATATCCTGAATACGTCATGCTCGTCGATGGAGATCATGCGACCTCAGAACTCCTCGCCCTCGCTCAAGTGAGGACCTACATCAACGACCGTCACGCAAAGGTGATGGTGTTCATTGGTAATTCGATCGTCGAACGGACTGCAGAAAAAAACGGTCTCGATCTTATCCATCCTAAAGCAGAGCTTGCAGCGCAAATCGAGGGCAAGATATCACAGATAGAGTGGCTCGGTGATCTCGCTTCGCTCATGCCAGAATACACCATAGGACCTCTCAAAAACCTCTCGTACAACAATCAGCCGTTCATACTCCAGTTTGGCTTTTCGCATACCGGCGAAGGCACGCACCTCATAGACTCCGCGTCCGCACTCACCGCATTTCAGGATAAATTTCCTGAGCGACTTGCGCGTACGCTTAGGTATGTCAAGGGTACTGCTTACACCGTCAATGCAGTCGTTGACGCACACGGTATACTCGTCGGAAATACGAGTCTACAAATAACCGGACTTGCACCATACACCGACCTACCTTTCTCAACCGTGGGAAATGACTGGGCAATCCCTCACATCTTATTGAGTGAACAGGCGCACAAGGAGATACGATCGATGGCAGAATCAGTCGGCAAGCGACTTCTAGAATCTGGCTGGCGCGGTCTCTTTGGTATTGATGTTATACATGAAGAACACAGTGGCCGGATATACCTCATCGAAATAAATGCGCGCCAACCAGCTTCAACAACACTCGAATCTCAACTACAAAGACGCGCTGGTGCCACGGAGACGATATTTGATGCACACCTACGTGCTCTGTGTGACGAGAGGGTGACTCAACCTCTCACAGAGATACGTGATGGTGCACAGATTGTCCAACGCGTCACACGATCACGCACAAAAGAGTCGATCCATATCGACACGCACACATTGGAAGCACACAACCTCGATGTCATACGGTATGAAAAAGATGATCACAACAGCGATCTTGTCCGCATCACATCACCGCGAGGTATAATGAGCTCTCCGAGTGAATTCAACGACCTCGGCAAAATCATCACCTCATCGATTTCCTAATGCTGTCACCCGAGTCACAGTCAGTCATCGCATCATACCTACGCCTCCCGATCGGCGTGGGATGTGTCACGCCATATTTCAACAATCGCAGAGCAAAAATACGTGCAGGTCTTCGCGCGCTCATTGGTAAGGGGTCACCGAGGGAAATCGTCGAGGAAGCAGAGATCATCGCACTACGCCAGAAAGTCTCACTCACCACGCTCGATGAAGCAACCCTCAAACGATTCCTCGTCGATGTTGGTCTTGGCATTGACTGCTCAGGTCTCGCCTATCACATCCTCGACGCTGAGAGTCGAGCCCGAACCGGTTCATCACTCTCACGACACCTTTCACTTCGCGTTGGCTTTTTCCGACGACTCATCGCCCGACTACGTCCAGCAGAACAGGTATCGGTACGCGTGCTCGCTCATGACGCAAACAGCCTACCTGTCAAAGCATCTGATGCACGTCCAGGAGATATCCTCACACTCATGAGTACCGAATACGATCATGTCCTCCTTATTGAGCACGTTACGAGACACGGGTCGACAACAACGATTGGATATATCCACGCATTTGCGTGGCCAACAGATGGTGTGTATGGACACGGGGTGCGACGCGGAACGATTGAGATATCTGGAGATGATCTACCAAAGGCGCGATTTGAAGAAAACGGTATAACCGTCAATTTTGCACAAGGAAGAAGTATTGAGCACATGGCCGTGCGCCGTCTTCGTGTATTTCAAAAATAGATAGACGGAGCACCGTTTTATGGTACTCTGAGACCATGACGGACTTCCTTCCCTCTCAAATACAAAGCCTCTCGGAGATTATCGGTTTTGGCATACTTGGAGCCGTTGTCTCGATCATATGGGCACCCGTCCTCATCCGATTCCTCTATCGATTCAAAATTACCCGCCGTGCTGAATACGACGCGACACTCGCTATCGAGTCTCGTAAATCAAAAACCCACACACCGGTCATGGGCGGCATCCTCGTGATTGCCACTGTCGCACTCCTTACGATCGGACTCAATTGGGAACGACGATTCACCTGGGTGCCGATAGGTGTCATGCTCATCGCAGCTCTCCTCGGTGGTATCGATGACCTTTTGAATATCTTTGGTGTCGAGCGTCGATCACGAAGCCTCGCTCAGACCATGAAACTCATGCGAGTGCATCGTGATTTTTTCATGCGATGCTGGCTCTTCATCACATTGCCATGGACAGCATTCAAACGTTTTGCACTCCTCTTGGGATCACATCCAGGCAAGGGCGTACATGTCCACGAAAAACTTCTTCTCCAATTTATCGCTGGAGCAGTCTCAGCGTGGTGGATCTATTGGAAACTAGGTGAAAATTGGCAGGAACTCTACATCCCCTTCATTGGACTCATATCAATCGGCATACTCATCGTACCCCTCATCATTCTCGTCGTCATGTTTACCGCAAACGCTGTGAACATTTCAGACGGTATGGATGGTCTCGCGGGAGGCATGCTCATACCGACATTTGGATCACTCGCCTTCCTCTCGTGGGTTTCTGGATTTAATGAACTCGCCATACTCAATTCCGTGACTGC
>DIYB01000007.1:20326-24978 GCA_002428865.1 Patescibacteria group bacterium UBA6065 | reverse complement strand
CAGATGGCTATCCTACCCCTCATCGCCTTCATGTTTTACGCCGAAGCACTCTCGGTTATGATTCAAGTCGCAGGTCGCACACTACTAGGTACGCGCATCTTCAAGATGGCACCGATCCATCACCACTTCGAGCTTTTAGGTTGGAGTGAGGAGAAGACCATCATGCGATTCTGGGTTGTCCATCTCGGCTTTGTTCTCATCGGTGTTTGGATCGGCCTCCACTAGAATATGAGCTACCTCAACTGGGACACGAAAATCGTCACTGACTTCTCACCCGAGAATATTGAGTCTCTGTATGACGCGGGGTATGTCTTCACGCGCGTTGATAGAGGTGTCATGAATCAGACTCGTAGTTTTCGAGTCGATCTCTCAGACTTCTCCCTCTCGAGTGAAAATCGACGCATACTACGCAAAACAGAAAACCTCTCGATGTCAGTCGAGTCTATCCCCTATACAGGGTACGATTGGAAGATAGGTAAACTCGCCAAAGATTTCTACGACCTCCACGGCGCAGATTTCTCGGCAAACAAAGTCAAAGAAGTTCTCACTGATAGTACAAAGACCAACTTCAACACACTACTCGTCTTCAAGAAAAAAGATACGGACGAAGCAGGAGGATATGCGATATGTTACAGCTCAGAAAATATCATTCATTACTCATATCCATTCTACAAAAACGACCTCGAAAATCCTTCACTCGGACTCGGCATGATGACGATGGCACTCGATTGGGCAAAGGCGAGTGGTAAATCCCTCGCCTACCTCGGCTCACTCCAGAGACCATCTGATACATACAAGCTCCAATTTGCCGGTGGTGAATGGTTTACCCCGAACGAAGTCGAGAGGTCAAGCCCTGGGTGGCAGACTGATACGACACCTCTCAAATCACTACTCAAATAAAAAGAGTCATGTTTTGTAACACGACTCTTGAAAAGGGTATCATAGGGCACGAACTTTGCGCCTGGCGACGACGATACTGAGGGCCACGATCCCAACGAAAACGGTCCATGTTGATGGCTCTGGTATAGCTTGCCCTGTGATGACAAGATTCTGCGTTATCCAGAAAGCGTTTGAATAGCTTGGCTCGACTCCGTTTATGTCAACGGCATAGACGCCATACGGAACCAGTTTAATTTCTCGAAAACCAAGATCCTCTGCCTTGATCGACATATACACATCTGCCTGAAGAGTGAAGAATTTCGCAACATCTGGAGACACCAAGTAGTTAGGTGTTCCAAGCGTCAGGAAATAGTTTGATCCTTCTTGGATAATCGTAGAGGAGCTTAGTTCGCTTAAAGCGATTGTAACTCCCGACTGATCAACGAGATACATGGTATTGAACACTTTTGTATATATCGTTGGTGAGCTACCGAGATCGAAACGAAAACTCTGTATGAAGTAATCAGAGCTCGTGCCTGTCACCTTCACCGAGAATACTGGGGTGCGCGTATCGCCGACTTGAATCGCCGTCTGAGCAATCGCTGCTTTTTCGACCGTAAGTTGCGCCTCAGCACTGACAAGACTGACAAAGAACAGGGTGATAAATCTTGTATTCATAAATAAACTTAGGAGAAAGAGCACCGGGATTGATGCTCTTATTCCCTAAGTCTAGATTCCTCTAATGTATATTATACTCCTTAAATACACAAAAGTCAAGTAGTTTCAATAGCCTAAAAATGGCTTAAAATAAGGCTATCCTTGATAGTTATTTCCCCCTCTCATAATTCATAACTCACACCCCATGACTCATCCTCGAAAAGTCCACTTCATCGGCATCTGTGGCGTCGCAATGTCTGCAGTCGCGACTGCACTCTGGCAAAAGGGGTTTCGTGTGACAGGGAGTGATTCTGGATTTTTTCCACCTGTCTCAACTCACCTCACCCACCTCGGTATCCCCTATTACCCCGGCTTTCACCCTGAAAAGATGGTCGCGGGTGGCGTACCAGACTTTGTTGTTGTCGGTAACGCTATCGGCACCCAAAACCCTGAGCTCCTGTATGCACAAAACCACGGCATCCCATTCAAGTCATTCCCAGAAGTCATGGGTGAATACCTCGTCCAAAAACACTCCATCGTCACCGCTGGCACCTGGGGCAAGACAACATCCTCAGCACTTCTCGCACACATCCTCACCCACGCACACATGCACCCGTCATACATGATCGGTGGCGTCACTCAGGATGGCAGTCCGTCGGCAGCGATCGGCACTGGTGAGTGGTCAGTCGTCGAGGGTGATGAGTATACAACCGCAAAATGGGATCAACGTGCAAAATTCATGCACTATCGCCCAACTCATCTCCTCCTCACCGCTGTCCGTTGGGACCATGCCGATGTGTACCCATCAGAAGAGAGCTACTTTACCGCATTCAAAACTCTCACAACAATGGTGCCAAATGATGGTCTCATCGTCGTGTGTAGAGACAATGCAAAGGCATATGAACTCGCAAGTGCATCAGGACGACCACTCGTCACCTACGGCACACACGAAGAAGCGACGTATCGATACAGCGATCTCTCTGAGTCGCGTGACGGCATCACATTCACCATTACCTATCACGGCAAGCGATACACCATAGAGAGTCCGATGCTCGGCGCCCACAACGCAGAGAACGTGACTGGTTGTTTCGCACTTGCTCACACCATCGGCATTACCCCAGGAGATGTGAGTGACGCAATTCGCACATTTCGTGGTATGAAACGCAGACTTGAGAAACGATACGAGCACGAAGTGACCGTGATTGACGACATTGCTCACTCCGCCGAAAAAGTACGTTCGGTCCTCTCGACTCTCCGCCGTTCGTACCACGGCACAATCATCGCTATCTACGAGCCAAATAGCGGCAATCGCACACCACAATCAAAACCACAGTACGACGGCGCATTCAAGGATGCAGATGAGGTCATCATCCCCCGCCTCACAAAACTTAAAGTTGATGAAAAAAATCCCGAAAAAACATTTGATGGCCCCGAATTGAGAGACACGGTCGCAGCCTCACATGATAATGTTCGCTACATCGAGGATGACACGCAACTCGTCCAACATGTGACCGCATCACGAAAAGATGGTGATGTCATCGCATTCCTCGGATCACACGGATTTCGAGGAATGATTGAGGAGACAATCAAAGGTATCGCTGGCAAGTAAAAACCGCCCCGATGGGCGGTTTTTACTTGCCTTCGTCGACGATCTCGGTCTTTATTTCGTCAGAAGTCATAAATGTGACCTCGAGAGTGATGCCGCAGGTATTGCACTCAATGATATGCCCGACAGCAAGATTCTCATACGGGGACAAGTCAATTGGATTTTTGCATTCAGGACAGATGCACTTCATGTTCATATCACTACAGAATAACGCTTCCTATGATACCCGAAAAAAGCTAGTATACAAACCATGGTGACTCCCCAAGAAAAGAACGAGAAACTTGCTACCGCACTCGGCGTACCACTCATCTATCTCAAACGAGAGGATCTTCATCCGTATGGATCACATAAAGGACGCTCGATTCCTCGGATGATGGATCATTACCTCGATCTCGGAACCTCACGTTTTGTTATATCGAGCTCTGGCAACGCCGCACTCGCAGCAGCTCGTCATGCAAAAAAACTGCGCGCGGATGGACATGATATCGCGCTCGACATATTCGTCGGTACTCATGCAGACAAGGACAAGGTTCGTGCAATCGAATCCGAAATCGTACCTGGTATCCGTATCGAAACATCGACACGTCCACTTCAACGTCTGCTTGAGATGACCCGTATGTCGCCCGCGGTGTCGCTTCGGCAATCGACTGATGATGAAGCGCTTGTCGGCTACTATGAGCTCGCCCTCGAACTCCTCGCGATACGTGATCTCTCAGCAGTGTTTGTTGGCACCTCGTCAGGGACAACAATCCAAGGTCTAGGCGAGCTCTTTGAACGCGAAGGCAGACGTATCCCCCTCTACGCAGTCCAGACCACAGCCTGTCACCCTATCGCGCTTGGGTTCGAAGAGAGTGCGAGAGCACAGAGTCGTACTCCAAGCATCGCTGGAGCTATCGTAGACAAAGTTGCCCGAAGAAAAAAGGCGGTTGAGAGCGTCATACACAACTCAGGCGGAAGTGCGCTTATCGTCACTGATGAGGAAATACGTCATGCGATGTCACTTTTCGGTGTTCATGCTGGTATCGCAGTATCTCCCAATGGCGCACTCGCACTTGCAGGACTCATACGCGCACAATCTCGTGGCATGACATTCTCGGGTCCTATTGCACTCGTGATCTGTGGTAAATAAAAAGGCGCAGCATCACTGCTACGCCTTGTTGTCTACCGACAATGGTTATGCGGTTGCCCGCTTACCATCGAACGGGAGACGGTTTCTGAGTTCACCATGAGAGCGAACGGTCCGGTAGTCCGGTTTGGGCTTGCACTGAGCCATCGGATTACCAGCGTCCATGACAGCCCTCATGATCTCTTGGTCAGAGAGTCGCGTCGGACGAACGTCCGTGTGACTTTTCGAACCATTGAGAATCACGGCCTTGGCGTGGAAATACCACTCGCGCGTCCGGTCGATACCAGCTGACACACGAATGTCTTGTCCCGCCTTGCATGCCTCCGCCCGAATGATCGAGTGAAAACACGCCTCCATGAAGGAGTCATGAACCGTCTTCTGGTC
>DIYB01000007.1:6077-20092 GCA_002428865.1 Patescibacteria group bacterium UBA6065 | reverse complement strand
GTCTTCTGGTTACGGAACACCTGGACGTGTCCCGACGGGTTCCTGAGGATGAGGAGATCATATTCATCCCGATACCGGAAGGCTCGGGAAAACGCACGATTCTCACCACGAACCATGACTGCCTTAAGCGTGCCGACTGGACGAACATTTCCTCTTCCATCGTGACGGAAGAGTGGTGCACCGAACCGGCGACCAGAAACCCTGATCACGGCGAGTGCTTCTTGGAAATCGAGTTGCTGAACAAACAGCGCCTCGATACCGATCATCGCCCAGTCACGAGCACCGTCCCGATCGCCCTTTCGAGCGAGGAGAGATGCGATGACCGAGAGTTCAGTGAGTGCGCCACGACGGTTGTTAACCACCGCTTCGCACCGATTCCACGCCTGCTTCACCGCACCGCGGTCACGATCCTTATAACGCTCAAGCATCTCGACAGACGCATCCTCGATGATATCAGTCGAACTGACCTGCACGGGAATACCCTCGTCGAGCGCACTGATGAGTGCACCGTAACCATGGAGTGCCCACTCGATCACCGCCTCTTCCGAGAGGTGATCGTAGAGCACCTTCACAACCTCCGAGAGCTGGGGGCCTCGAGCGGTGGCGGTGAGATCACACGACCTCACTTCTTCCAACAGACGGAAGAATTTAAGTTTGTCAACATTGAGAGCTGTGGCGACCAGTGTCGCCGCACACTCGTTGGTTCCCTTTCCGTGTTCATCGAACCTCCCGCCGCCGATACCGAGAGCGATGTCGCCACGGGCAAGTGCGCCCTTGGCATCTTCCTCGGATCCGATGGTGACAATCGGAGCGTTTTTGATTTCAAGGCTACCGAAACGACGGATGAGTGCAATAGCGCACAGTTCATCGCCGTGTGGATTTTTGTGAGTTACGAGGTTCAAGAAACCCCTCCTTTTCTACAAGATGGCCAGAAACTCAAAAGACCGACAGGTCTTTATGTAAAGGGCAAAATGATAAGTTTCTGGGTGTGATTATATCATAGATAATAACATATAGTCAATACATACAAAAAGCGCTCGATTTCGTGGGTTTCCCCTCAAAATCGAGCGCTTATCAGAGAGAGCCTATACCCCCTCTGGTGGCATCCACCCGAGCGCGATGTCAGCCTGCGAAAGCTGATACATCGGTTTGGGCGGGGTGCGACGAACGAGCTTGAGCTCAGGCCCGACCGACGTGGTCGGCTTCTTAGGAGCTGACCAGCTCTTCGGATCGGACTTTTCTACCGCCGGTGTAGTAGTGGTATTCATGGCGCACCTTATTTGGCGACAGCCACTTCACCACCCCGTTCGAACGGCACCACAGTCGCCGCTGGACGCCCCGACCGACTCCGCTCGATACGCGTTCCCCCGTGGGAATGTGGCGCAACCGGAGTCGACACTTCGGAGAGAGGAACACCTCCCGACCGAAGCGCTTCTTCCGCCCGCTTCCACGAGGCCTCGGGACACCAGTCGAACGTGACGGGCACCGACATCGTGGGCAAGTAGCCCACGATGAGTCGGACACGGAGTCCGATCCTCGGTTCGTGTTGGTGGTCGGACTTTTCGAACACGATTCGACCGTTTTTGACTACGGCGCGGGAGATTCCCTCGCTGTAGAAGAACCGGACGAGGCTCGTCGACCCGTTGGCGAGCACTGTGGCGATGTGCCCGATCCCCTTGCGAGGATCGAGATCGACGACGACACCATCTTCGACCGGCGGCACGTATGACCGACGGCTGTTGTTGTTTTTATTGTTCACTGTCAAGAAACGGATAGCAACTGGATAACCCAGCCATAGAAGACACACAGAGATAGTCTGTCCTCGAGCTATTCCTATCCTATTGTATCATACAGATAGACAAAAGTCAATACATCGATCCGAGTAAAAAACGGCTGTACAAAGCCGTTTTTTGACCACTCAGATAGGGATCGATTCGATTAGAGCGTCTCAACCAATAGTGTGTTGGTCTCGAGCCCTTTGCCAAACGGCTGACAGGTGGCGATGACAACTCGCTCCCCTTTCTTTGCGAGCTTATTTTTGATGAAATGCGCTCGAACAACATCAAGCATGACGCCAAAATCAGTCGTCTTTTCGACGAGAATCGGACGAGTGCCCCACGAGAGCATCGTCTGACGATACGTCACTTCATTGGGTGTGAGGACATAGATTGGCTGAACGGGTTTGTACCGTGAGAGCATACGTGCACTCTGACCTGAGTTGGTGAAAGAGACGAGATACTGTGCACCGACGCGATCCGCAGTACGTACCGCTGATGATGTCACCGACTGACCAACAGGAAACGGTGATGACGGGTGAACCTCATCAGTCGCAAAAAATCGCTCAGAGAGAAGTGATGATTCAACTTCACGAGCAACACGCGACATGACTGAAACCGCTTCGACAGGATACTTTCCGAGCGTTGTTTCCTCAGAGAGCATGACTGCATCGGTACCATCGAGTATTGCATTGGCAACATCGGATACCTCGGCGCGGGTTGCAACCGGACTCTGGATCATCGACTCGAGCATCTGTGTCGCGGTGATGACTGGTTTTGCAGCTCGATTTGCCTTCTCAATGAGCATCTTCTGAGCTTTTGGCACAGTCTCAGCTGGTATCTCGATGGCGAGATCACCACGGGCGACCATGATGCCATCTGCGAGACGAATGATGTCGTCGATGTTGCGAAGCGCTTGAGGTGTCTCGATTTTAGCAATGATCTTTGCCTTTGATTTCTTGTCAGTGAGAATCGACCGGAGAAGTTCGATATCAGCACCGGTTCGCACAAATGAAAGTGCAAAAAAGTCGACTTTGTTTTTGATACCAAACTCGAGATCTTTTCGGTCTTTCTCGGTAAGTGCCGCAACTGAGAGGTCACTATCAGGGAGATTGACTCCGCGACGACCTTTGATATCGCCACCGATGAGAACCTTACACACCACATCCTTCCCTTTTACATCGACAACTTCGAGTTTCTTCTTGCCATCATGAAGAAAGACGATGTGACCTTTTTTTACTTCCTTTGGGAACAGAGGATAGTTGATCGACACACGTGACTCATCACCGACAATGTCGTCTGTCGTGATGGTGAAACGTGCCCCTTCACGAAGGGTGACCGACTCAGTCTTGAATGTACCGATGCGGATCTTTGGACCCGAAAGATCCTGAAGGACAGCGGCGCCGATACCAGTTGATTTCACCGCCTTCTTGAGATTATCAATACGCTTTTGGTGTTCGGCAAAGTCGCCGTGCGAGAAATTGAGGCGCATCACATTCATACCGCTTGAGAGAAGTTTTTCGAGCATCTCCTGTGATTCGGTCGCGGGTCCGATAGTACACACAATCTTGGTCTTTTTGGTCGTCATAACGTGGAATAGAGAATAAAAAATGGCCTCGTCTCGAGGAGGCCATATCATAGCGCATCTTCAGCTCTTTTCGAAGGGAGAGTGTGTGGTCTAGTGAGACTCTGCCACCATAGGCACCGATGCCTCCCTAAGACGATCATAGATGTACGCCGAGAATAGGAACGAAAGCGGTGTCGAGATGATCAAGCCGATTCCCAAAGCGAGCATACCCACAATATTGAGACCAATCACAATCAGACCTGCAACAAACAGTTTCCAAAAGTGCCCGCGAGAAAGCTCCCAGCTTCGCTTGATTGCATCTATAGGTGCGAGATCCTCATCAATAAGTGCAAAGTTCATGAGCGACAGTCGGACAATGAGAATAATGCCCGGAATGATAAGTGCGAGAAACCCCGCAACATAGAGTGCAAAAGCGATGATGGATGCGACCACATACCACGCAAACTCACCCCAGTGGAACGAAAACACATCTTTCCAGAGTGATGCATCACCGCGAATAGCTCCTATTGAAAGACGGGTCATGATGTATGCCGCAAAGAATGAGAAGAGTGTGGTGACAAGATCAGAAAGTGTCTGAGCATCGCCTTTTCCATCGACAGAATCAAGTGCGATTGTGATAACAAAAAAGACAAAAGAAATGGATACAAAAGTGGCAGCGTGGGTACGAAACATCGCCCATGCTGAACGAAACGCAGACCCAAAATTAATGATGTCGCTCATAGGTATATATAATTATACTTCCAGTATATCAAAAGCTCAGAAGAAGAACTCAGACCGGTTCAGGGGTATCGCTCGAAAATTGTGATAGAAGTCCTGCGTGTACACAAACCGCCCTTGTGGCCATGAGTTTCTTCGCCTCGTCAGGCTCAGAACTCTCGGCTCCACCTCGTGTGGTCAGGGATACCCACTCGCCGTCGCTCGTGAGTTCCCCGACCCTGCCTCGCGGCCTCGCGAAACGCTCGGCATCGCTTGCACGCACACAAACCGTCCTTGTGGCCGACTGTTTTTTGTGCGCGCACTAGGATTTGAACCTAGGACCCCCCGAGTATCAGTCGAGTGCTCTACCAGCTGAGCTATGCGCGCATGTGCACCAGAGAGGTCGGTACGAGCTGCTAGAGAGTGTCTCTAACGGCACCTGATACATGCCCCTAGGAATGCTCGGAGACTATAGCAAAAAAGCTCAAAAGAGGCAATAAAAAACCCTCCACAAGGAAGGGTTTAGAACGATGCGCCACCTGGCATAAATAAATAGTACGCCATAAGGCACAGCAGTATGAGCGCGACAAGTCCGGGCAGGATGAGGAGCGAGCGATCACGGGTCGGTGGCAGTGGCCGTCGAGGCGATGGCCCACGAACAACGTGGTTGGGGTGCATACTCTATTGAGGGGTTCTGGCACTACTCTACTCCTACAAAAGACAAAAGAAAAGTGCCGGTGCGATGATCGCGAGCCGGCACTTGTAAAACCGAGGAATTGACTACTTCCTCCCCATCTTCTGTCGATTGTGGGGAGTGTCGGCGAGGGTGCCGTCGGGATTTTTGTCCCAACCACGTTCCTGCTCATCCGACATCGCACGATGCTCGCGCTCGATGGACGCCTCACGGCGATCTTCGAGCAGGAGTGCCTTCGAGAGCATCCAGCCACCGAGGACGACTAGTGCGACGATGATGAGCGCTTGGAGCCAGACCGGCTCCCTGCTCTTCATCACCTGACTGCGATTCCTCAAAGAACAGCGAATGGTCGGCTCCGCAGAGGAGCTACCACGAGAAACGGTATTCATGTCTATAATTATAACAAACTATACCATTTTGTCAATACTCACCACGGACATGAAAAAACCGCCGTATGTGGCGGTTTTTTCTCGTATGTATACCGTATTCTATTTTGCCCCGTTCTGGTGCTGGTCTTCCCCAGCGTCCATCGAGTTCTAGGTATCTCGCAAACCCATCCCGAAGGATGATCGACTCCGTGAGGAACCATGATCGAAATCATGGAATCCGTTTTTCACTTGAAATAATCCACGAGCAGCTTCCGCTACCCGTGCCTTGTTACGACTTACTCCCTGTCATTGAGCTTACCTTAGGCCGCCACGAGGGCAGACTTCGGGTACTCCCAACTCCCTTGAGTTGACGGGCGGTGAGTACAAGACTTGAGAACGTATTCACCTCGGTATAGCTGACCCGAGATTACTAGCGAATCCAGCTTCAAGGAGTCGAGTTGCAGACTCCTATCCGAACTAGGGCGCGCTTTCTAACGATTGGCTCAGGCTCTCGCCGTCGCATCGCGTTGTACGCGCCATTGTATCACGTGTGTAGCCCAGGGTATCAGAGGGCCATGCTGATCTGGCGTCATCCTCACCTTCCTCCCAGCTTCCTATTCACAAACTTGCGTTTATGCGCAGAAAGCTGGGCAGTCTCGCCTGACACTTGTAACAGGCAACGAGGGTTGCGTTCGTTACCCCACTGAAGGGAACAATTCAAACCACGAACTGACGACGACCATGCAGCACCTGTCTAATTGCCTTGCGGCGACGAACGTTTCTGCTCGTCTTCAACTAGATTTCTAACCCTGGTAAGGTTCTTCGTTTACCATCGAATTGAACCACATGATCCTCCGCTTGTGCAAGTCCCCGTCTATTCCTTTGAGTTTTAGCCTTGCGGCCGTACTACCCAGGCGGACAACTTAACGCGTTAGCTACGCCACTCCGAGGGTCGATACTCGAAATAGCTAGTTGTCATCGTTTAGGGCGTGGACTACCGGGGTATCTAATCCCGTTCGCTACCCACGCTTTCGTGCCTCAGCGTCAGGAATGCCCCAGTCTCTTGCCTTCGCTTTTGGTGTTCCCCTAGATATCAACGCATTTCACCGCTACACCTAGAGTTCCAGAGACCCCTTGCATCCTCAAGTATGGCCGTTTCCCTCGCAGCCCTCCGGTTGTGCCGAAGTCTTTAACGAGAGACTAACCATGCCGCCTACGCACCCTTTACGCCCAATAATTCCGGATAACGCTCGAGGCACTCGTATTACCGCTGCTGCTGGCACGAGTTTAGCAACCTCTTATTCTTGGAGTACCGTCAATAAACTTCGTCCTCCATAAAAGATGTTTACGTCCCTAAGGACTTCATCCATCACGCGGCGTCGCTCCGTCAGACTTTCGTCCATTGCGGAAGATTCTCGACTGCAGCCACCCGTAGGTGTATGGGCCGTGTCTCAGTCCCATCGGTGGGGGTCACCCTCTCAGGTCCCCTAGGCGTCATTGCCTTGGTAGGCCATTACCCTACCAACTAGCTGATACCGAGTAGGCCGATCCGAAAGCGATAAATCTTTACTCCGTAGAGACCATCGTGTATTACCCCACCTTTCGATGGGCTATTCACGACTTTCGGGTTCGTACCTACTTATAACTACCTCGTCTGCCGGTTGCCCTTGCGGGCCCCCTTGACTTGCATGCCTTATCCACGCCGCCAGCGTTCATCCTGAGCTAGGATCAAACTCTTGATATAAACCTCATGAGGCAATCCCGGAGGACTCCCCCATGCGGTCGAACGGGACAAAACAGATCACGGTATGACCAGTCTTGTCCTGGGAGCTTCGTGCTAGCGAAGCTCCTCGATCCTATGAGCGTACAGAACTGAATCTGAACTGTACGCTATCTAACATTGTCGTAACTTGCACAGACAGATACATGTCTTTCGCGAGACTCTCGTCTCGCTACCAGATTTGTATACTGAATGTTCTCAACCCGCCGAACTCTTCGTCCGGTCGGGATTGATTATTTCGTTTTCAAAGGTCGGCCCTATCACGTACCGGAGAGATAATAAAAGGCTGCTCGTACAAGCACCCTTTCTCTATCAAACCAGGCTGTAAATGAGGGTACTGGCTATTATACGCATCTCTCCCCTCTCGTCAAGCGATTTTTAATCTTTCGCATAGCTCTCGGTATCGAGCACTCAAAAAGCTATTAAAAGCCTCAACAATTGGATATTTTCTACCCAATCGAGGCATATCAAAATGATATTATAAGTTACAATAATAACCATATGAATAGAGCAAAAAGAATCGGTTCGTGGTTATTGTATGTACTACTCTCCCTCATCCTCGCGTGGTGCGTGTTTGCACTTCTCACTCCTCCTCAAACTGATAGGGATTGGAATCTCGATCAGGCCATACTGCCAGACATATCTGTCGCCGGAGATCAGGTGACTATCAAAAATATAAGGAATTTTGAATACCGAACAACCACAGACTATACCCCTCGGTACTATGACCGCACGTTCCGTATCAGTGATATAGAGTCTGTCTGGTTCATGGTCGAGCCATTTTCAGGAAACTCCGGTGCGGCACACACACTCCTCTCCTTTGGACTCTCGGATGGAACCTATGTCGCAATCTCAGTCGAGATACGAAAAGAAAAAGGTGAGAAGTTTTCTGCACTCAAGGGACTCGTGCGTCAGTACGAGCTCATGTACGTCATCGCTGATGAACGCGATGTCATCAAGCTCCGCTCGAACTATCGCAAGGACCAGGTATATCTCTACCCCATACGCACAGACAAGGCCAAGATACAATCACTCTTCCTCTCGATGCTCGAGCGTGCACAAAAACTCCAACGTGAGCCAGAGTATTACAACACCCTCACTTCGACCTGCACGACAAACATCGTAAGTCATATCAATGAGCTTGTACCGGGCAGAATACCTCTTGATCTGCGTGTCCTCTTTCCTGCACACTCAGACACGCTCGCCTATGAGCTCGGGCTCATCGATACCGACCTGTCATTCGAGGATGCGCGTGCCCACTTCAATATCAATGCGCGTGCAGAAAAATACGCCGACAGTCCTGAATTCTCGAAAATGATACGAATAAAGGAATAAATTTATTTTCGTCCATCAATCTACACGGGTTCTTAACTCTCGGTAGAGCCTATTGTGAATTGAGTGGTATACGTCTCTTTGAAACAATCTTATCAATGATGAGACCGATTAGTGTACCAAAAACAAACAAAGGAATTGGAGCAAGCGCTAAATAGGCCACTATTGCCATAAACATCATTCCGATATTCGGCTGAAACGCCATGATCATCAGATAGGCAACTGGCAATACGGTCGTCACAGATGCAACCTTGAGCCAGTATGGCATCGGATGAGTTCCACACATACGACCCACCACACCTCCGAGACACAGACCGACCAATCCACCATTTACTGACATGAGAAGGGTTTGCCAAGACCACCTTTCAGAACCACTATCATTGATAGTGAGAAAAAGCATACCAGCGAAAGCAAGTATGGTACCGAGAATGGCACCGATTTTTGCACCCTTATGCCATCCTGGTATTTGTGAAAATGGTGTAGAAAATTTCATATACAACCATTATACGCTAGAAAATCTCCACGGTTTCGCCTGAGAAACGATCCATGACTTTCTTCTTCTCCTTGATGAGTTTATCTGCCTCGAGCTCGATTAGTGCACCCTCTGCCATGAGGTAGTCATGGTTTGTCGTCGATGAGTCGGCGAGACGAGCGTCGTACTCATTCTTCTTCTTTGACCAGTAGTCGACCTTGGCCGAATAGTCCTTGAGGCGTGCGGTGTTGTAGGCGATGATCTCCTGTGTGATGCGTTTCTGATACGAGCCGAGTGACTCGATAGCAAGCTCTTCGTTGATGAAGAACACGTGGAGGTCATACGACTGGCCTTTGAGCCATTCGTATGCCTTGAAGATATTGTCGGCTGCAATCTTGAGTTTGTTGAGATAGATGCGGGTAATCTTGCCGTGCTCATCTTCTTCGAGCTTTGTATTGAAATAGTCAAACGAGTTCTTTCCCGACACATAGTCATACGCAACATCAATCGTCCCGTATCCTGCTATCGCCTGATAGGTACCCTCAAATTTACCCCCGATGAGTTTCTCATCGCCAGTCGCATGCTTCTTGTCCTTGAAGAGGCGCATGCCGAGAAGAAGTTTCGGTATGCGATCCTTGATCGTATTTTTGACCGTGATGGTGTACTTGAGGCACGTGGTCCCCTGCTCAAGCACGCGACATGATGACGGGACCTGAAAACCGACAAATTCTCCGGATGCGGATGCGACTACGCCGTTTTGATCGAGTGGCTTCTCGGTCGAAACCATCTCGATGTTCGATGAAGATTTTTTGACGACCTCGGCCGAGATGAGTGTCGAACCACCCTTTGCCTTGGGCGACGGAGCGTTCGCGACAAAAAGTGTGTCGCCTGACGCTACATTGGCATGGTACGACGGTCGAAGTGATGCCGGAGACGAGCCGTTTGTCGCCTCGACGATCGCCACACCAGCAGCCTCATCGAGACCGATGAGTCTCGCCTCGCGCTTTGCACCACTCGATAGGATGAGTGTCGCTGACTCTCTCACACCGTTCACGTATCCCTTATCGTCGAAGGTGAGCATGACATCAGCACTCGTGATGACGCGCCCTGCACTGTCTATAAATGCTCCGGATGCCGACGATGATGCGGTCTCGACGAGAACAATCGCAGGTCGAATCCGTGGCGCGACATCTCCCACCGTCGGTGTGGTTTTGGGCGCGGGTGATGCGACTGTCTGGGTCGATACTTTTTCGAGTACTTTATTGAGAGCCTCTTCCTCTGGCTTCACCGTACCGGTGAGTTTCTTGAGTTTTGTCTGTGCCTCGGCGAGCTTGTCTTCAAGTTCTGCAATACGTCGCAAGAGCTCTCCGGTCGATGGGGGTACGTACGCGGAGTCGGTCGTTGTTGTAGCGACGATTTCAGTAGTTGTCGCTCGAGCCTTTTTCCACGAAAAGGGATTCCACCACGCTGCAGAGGCTACAGATGGTACGAGAAGGCCGAGTATCGCTACAACAATCACCTGCTTCATATGCACCATAGACTACTCCTCAGGGGGAGAGAAAACAAGCTGGTCTATGTTTGTGCTGAGGAAGGGACTTGAACCCTTAAGCCGTGAGGCACACGCTTCTGAAGCGTGCGTGTATACCGTTCCACCACCTCAGCAAAAGATAATAATACGTCCGCGTCCCCCTTACAGGAGCTGTCCACTTATTGGCTTTCGCCGACTCAAGCTCAATAAGTCTTGCGACTCGGGTCCCAACCCAAGTCTCACCAGTTCCGCCACATGCTCATACTGTACTCGAGGCGACACACACCTCGAGTATCACACTATTTATTTCTTTTTTCCTGCCACTTGTAAATCGTCACGAGAAGCGGTGATCCGATGAATATCGACGAATACGTACCGGCAGTAATACCGATGAGAAGTGCGAGTGCAAAATGCCGTGTCGCCTCTGGACCAAATACATAAAGCGCAATAATCGCAAGAAGCGTGGTGAGTGACGTGTTTATCGATCGGACAAATGTCTGGGAAATACTCTCACCGACAACGGTATCGAAGCTTTTCTTTTCATGCAGTTCGACATTTCGCCTCAAGTTCTCACGAACGCGATCAAAAACGACAATCGTGTCATGAATCGAGAATCCGAGGATGACGAGGAGTGCGGTCACAAAGAGTGTGTCGATCTCGATACCTGCGAATTGTCCGAGGATCGCAAAGACACCAGCGGGTATAAGTACGTCATGAGCGAGTGCGACGACCGCAACCATGCCATATTTCCACGACGCAATCGGCTTTGACACCTTACGAAAGGCAAAAGTAATGAAGAGAATGATTGCGAGAAGGACAAGTGCGATAGACATCCACGACTTCTCTATCGCCTCTTTGCCAAGAATTGGCCCGACTGAATTAAAACGCTTTTCAGAGAGCGGTGCAGTCCCACCAAGCGAAAGCGCCTCTATGACAGCGTCATGAGTCACCGGATCGAGCTCATCAGTACGGATGATGTAGCCAGTATCACCAGTCTCTCGAACTGAGTAGGAACCAAACCCAAAGGTCTCAAGCGCTTTGTGAACATCGGTGACAGCGGGACGGCTCACATACTCGACCTCCATGATCGAACCGCCACGAAAATCAATGCCCGGACGAAGCCCCCAAAGAGAAAGCGTGCCGATGGATAGAACGACGAGGACAACGGAGAGTGCGTAGAAGACAATTCTGTTTCGAACGATAAACATGGAAGTACTGGTTAGCTATTCTTGATACCTGAGCCGAACATAAAGCGAGCGAGGCGACTCTCCCCTTTTGCACCGACCGCGAGGAGGAGTGTCCTCGATGCGGTGAGTGCAGAGAACATGGACGCAAGTACGCCGATGAGGAACACGAGCGCAAAACCCTTGACCACTGGTGTCGAAGCAAAATAGTAGAGAATAAGCGCTGTGATGATCGACGAGAGATTGGAATCCCTGATCGAAAGCCATGCTCGATGGAAGCCCTCACGGATCGCCTCAGGAAGCGATCGTCCACGCTTAAGCTCCTCTTTCATGCGTTCAAAGATGAGGATGTTCGCATCAACCGCCATACCAATCGAGAGAACAAATCCTGCGATACCTGCAGCAGTGAGCGTGACGGGGATGAGCTTGAAGAGTGCGAGATTGATCGCGGTATAGATCGCTAGCGCAAGTACTGCGACCAGTCCTGGTACGCGATACCAGAATATGAGAAAGAGTCCGACGATGACGAATGCCCAGACACCTGCGACTAT
The DNA here is from genome assembly GCA_002428865.1 of Patescibacteria group bacterium UBA6065. GTDB lineage: Bacteria > Patescibacteriota > Minisyncoccia > Phycocordibacterales > UBA6065 > UBA6065. Next base: position 8,124 of record DIYB01000007.1, on the reverse strand, counting down.
CGAGGCGTTGAGTGCATCGACACCCAAAGACGCGCCGATGGTCTGAGTCGATACGAGGGAGACTGGCACAGGGAGAGCACCGTAGTTGAGATCTCGTACGAGTTTCCGAGCCTCTTCTACCTTGAAACTACCGGTGATTTGCGCCTTACCATTAGTGATCTCGGTCTGGACGACTGGCATCGAAATCGGCTGACCATCAAGAAAGATGGCGACTATTTCACCTATATTATCCTTGGTGATTCGTGCAAAAAGCTTTGCACCATCATCATTAAACTCGAGAGAAACGTATGGCGTATATGTCGTCGGGTCAAAATCAAGACGTGCGTGCTTGAGATACCGACCAGTGAGTCCTGTCGAAACAAAAGCCTCATTGAGCGTCAGCTGTGTGCGCGCCTCATCAGAGAGTGATGCAACGTTCGGGCGCACGAGCATGAAGTCGAGTGTCGGCGTCTTGCCGATAAGCGCCACAGCTTCGGCGACGTCAGACACACCAGGAAGCTCAACAATGAGCCGGTGCTCCGTCGATCCGACCGTGCCACCCTCCTCTACCTGCACAACAGGCTCTGATACACCGAAAAGATTGACGCGTCTCTCGACGACCTCAGCGAGTGCTGACATTGCACCAGGAATATCCGACTCAGAAAGTGATGACGTGTCTGCCTGATAGACGAGATGAGTGCCTCCAGAGAGATCGAGGCCGAGCTTGTATGGGAATCGAGAGACCGAATCCGCTGGATCATAGGTGAAATACCCAACCATGACCGCAAGGATAAGCAACAGGATGGCTGAAATGCGTTTCTTAAACATGAAAGACGTGCGCTATAGGTGTATAGGGCCTTATCCTAGCTCGTAGCGCACTATTTGTGAAGCAGTCTCCGGCACCACTCCACCTCTCGCCGAAGACCTTCTCTGGCACTCATTTTCGGTGCATACCCAAGCAGTGTGCGTGCCTTTGTGATGTTCGCAGCGGTTTCCACCTGATCCCCTGCTCGTTTCGGCACGAGTGTGTACTCTATAGGACCGAGCAATGATTCGATAATCGCGAGACCCTCCCCTGTTGTCATCGTCTCATCAGTACCGATGTTGAAAATCTCACCACACACAACATCACGTGACGAGAGTACACGCAGACACGCATCGACAACATCAGAGACATGGGTATAGCTACGACGATGTTCACGAGCACCTTCGTAGAGGGTAAAAGGTTTTTTTGTAAGCGCTGATCGTATGAGTTTGTGATAGAGCTTCTCGGGTCGTTCGCGCTCGCCATAGACCGAAAAGAGTCGGAGTACCGTCGCAGGTAATCCGCGATCGCGGTGCGCAGCGAGCACGAGTTGCTCTGCAGCGAGTTTGGTCACACCGTAGTGTGATGTTGGTTTAGGCACCGTCTCTTCGTCACCTACCGCCTCCCTGCCATACACCGATGAGGTTGATATATGGACGAATAATGAGAGTGATGGTACGAGACGTGCGGCCTCGACAAGGCGGTGTGTCGCAATGATGTTGTTCCTCAGATACTCGTCAAAAGTGGTAGAAGCCGATATACCGGGCTGTGCAGCAAAATGATAGATCGCCTCGACGCCAGAGAGGTGCGGCGACAAATCATCGGTGACGAGGTCACTCCGAACAATGCGAATCCCCTGTGCTTCGAGTTCGCGTGCAGTCAATTCCTTGATTGCTGGATCATAGTAGTTGGTAAAAGCATCGATACCAATAACCTCGTGACCTATCCGTGCGAGTGCCTCAGCGACATGTGAACCGACCGCCCCAACTACTCCAGTTACAAGTACACGCATCGGACGAGATATTTAGCGTGTGACAAATTGCATATACTCACCCTCCTTTTTCACAAACGCATCTTTTGAAGTAAATGTATACGCAAATCCATACATTCGTGTAAGTTTTGATCCATCGACTGCGATTGGATATGAGTATGATTTCCAACCGCCACGAGATGTCGGCACCTTACCCCGAGAGATGTGCCACATGATAAAAAAGACGATTCGGATAAGCCACGGATGAATGCGTACCGGGCGCTTACCGACTG
>DIYB01000007.1:3222-5863 GCA_002428865.1 Patescibacteria group bacterium UBA6065 | reverse complement strand
CGGCGGGAGCCATATCCTCACCACGGACCACATCCCCTGGTGGGCAGATGTTAAATGCTTCATACGGGCTCCCGCGGTGCTCACCGATTGCGAGGAGTTCGACGATCGAGACAACGTCGTCCTCATGAATAAACTGCCTGCACCACGTAGGTGTCACGGGAACAAAAGAGACCATTGCGGAGATGAGTCGGTGAATAAACGTCTCTTTGAGAGCACCAGAGAGTGCTGCTTGGAGACCAAATCGCACACGCATGTATCGTCCACGTGGTCCAGTGATTGCCGCTGGACGCACGATAGACACGGTCACCGGAGAGCCTCGCTTCTGCGCCTCAGTGTATCGGGTAAAAAGGCGCTCTTCTGCAATGCGCTTCTCTTCAGCGTAGAGATAGTCAGTCTTTCGGAAAGGTTCATTCTCAGTAAATCGATGCTCAATCGTATTGTGAGGAAACGCTCCATATGATGCGACAGTTGAGAAATGAATGAGACGTTTGACGGATGATGTTGAGAAAGCGAAGTCAAACACTTTCTCCGATCCAGTTATATTCCATCGCCACTGCTCATCTTGTTTGCCGTACATCTCCCGTATCTGCCATGCAGCATGAATGACAATGTCTGGGGCGTACGATGATACTTGCTTTTCCCAGTCACCAGAAGTATTTATGTGAACCCAGACGAGCTTATCAATACCGAGGAGGAGGTCTGGACACGCTTCCTTATCAAGGCCGATGATCCTACCGACATCGCTACGCGCAGCAAATCTGCGAACGAGCATCGCCCCTACATATCCTGCCGCACCAGTAATAAAAACAGTGTGATTCATATGCTATTTACCGGCACGAGACAGAAGCGTCGCCACGGTCTGGAGCGCAATCTTGAGATCAATGAGAAGTGAGCGATGTTTGATGTAATAGAAGTCATATGCGAGTCGCATTTTTGTCTCCTCAAGTGACTGAGGGGGCAATTTTTGCCTCGTCTGAGCCCAACCCGAGAGTCCCGGCTTGATGATGTTACGTACCGTATAATACGGAATCTCTTTAGAAAGTTTCATACCGAGATCGTAAATATCTGGCCGTGGACCAACGAGCGAAAGGTCTCCGCGCACAACCGAAAAGAGCTGAGGCAACTCATCAATACGAGACTTTCTGAGAAACGCGCCGACCCGAGTAATCCGATCATCGTGTTCCTTGACCCAGATACCACTATCTGAGGTTCGCATGGTACGAAACTTTGGGATACGGATAATTTTATTGTCCTTACCTACACGTTCTTGAATGATGAAAGCTGGTCCCCCATCGTCGAGTTTGATGGCGAGGTAGACAAACGGATACACCACGAGAGACAGAAGTCCGAGTGGAAACGCTATGATGATATCCATAACGCGTTTCGCTGCATCATAAACATATTTTGGATATGTCGAGATGTTTTCAAGAAACCAGCTATGAGAAAGAAGCGAGAGTGCAACACGGTCAAAAACATCTTCATATACCTTGTGCATGTCGACGAAACGAACACGGGAGAAAAGGAGATTATAGAGCTGAGGAAGTATCGCCTCTACCTTGTCGTTGTCGAGATCAATAACAACGATCGATATGCCATCACGATAAACGCGATCAACAACATCGGCGCGAAAATCAATCGATTCAAGACTTTCGATATCAACAGAGGAAACGAAGCGCATTTTGTAATGCGGGTTGCCGTTGACTTCTCTCTTGAGTTCCTCCATCTCTTTGCCTGATCCGATGAGGATGGCGTCTTCCTTTTTTTCAGGAACAAAAATCCTATACAAAAAGAGTCTCCAGACGACAATGAAGGATAAGGAGATGACGAGGTAGATGATGAGATTTGTCTTTGGAGTAATGCCTGCAATGGGAACAAAATAGAAAAAGAGGGCGGCAATGACAATGTTTACGAGTTGTGCCTGGACCAAAACTTGAGGCAACGCGCTCCTCAATATAACGATCTGACGTTCATAAAGTCCGGAGATGAAATAGACAAGCACCCAGATGACAAACAGGAACGAAAACGGTACGAGGTGTGCTGAAAAAGCATTCGGAACGTCAATGCTCGAATACCTGATAAGCACAGTAATAACAAGCGCGAGCACAAATGCCGCAAGGTCGCCTATAAGCAGGAGAAATGGCGTTTTTCGGGACAGGGCGGACATAGATAAACATGTACAATCATACACGAAAGCCTATCGGTTACAAGCTTTAAAACAAGCCGTTTTTTGGAATTTTAAGCTATACTACAATAGCAATTTCATGACAGAAAGATCTGACCTAAAGAAAAAAATACTCGTTGTCATCACCAAGTCCAACTGGGGCGGTGCGCAACGGTACGTACACGACCTTGCTCGTCATCTCAAAGAGGATTTTGATATCACCGTCGCGTGTGGTGGTACCGGAGAACTCGTCGAACGACTGACAGCACTCGGTATTCGAACACTCACTATCCCGGGCCTCGCCCGAGATGTGCATCCTGTACAAGATCTCGCGGTATGTATCCGCCTCGGACGCATAATCAAAAAAGAACGCCCGGACGTGCTCCATCTCAACAGCTCAAAGATTGGCGTGATCGGCGCAATTCTCGGTCGACTCATTGGCATCAAGCGGATCATCTTTACCGCACACGGCTGGGCATG
>DIYB01000007.1:2225-2968 GCA_002428865.1 Patescibacteria group bacterium UBA6065 | reverse complement strand
ATCATACAGGCGCTTGGGAGCCTCACCTGCCTCCTCTCTCACAAAGTCATTGCTGTATCGCGCGCAATACAAGAAAGCGCACGCGACCTACCTTTTACACACGACAAGATGGTGGTTATACATCACGGCATAGAGCATATTGAACTTGAAAGAAAAGAGGATGCGCGCGCACTCCTACCATCTCGCGCTCAAAAAGCTCGACACGTAATTGGAACCGTTGCGGAGCTCCACCATATAAAAGGTTTGTCGTACGCGATCGAGGCAATGCACGCCCTCCGCGATCTCGATGTTGCCTACGTAATCTGGGGCGAAGGTGAAGAGCGAGGAGCACTCGAATCCCTCGTGAAAACATACAATATCGATGATCGTGTCTTTCTCCCTGGATCGATGAAAGACGCGGGTATACACATGAAGGCATTTGATTCATTCCTCCTACCATCACTATCTGAAGCGCTTGGGTACGTCATCCTCGAGGCAGGAAGAGCTGAACTCCCCGTCATAGCCACATCCGTGGGTGGTATACCAGAGATTGTCGCTGATATGGAGTCAGGACTTCTCATTCACCCAAGAAATAGTCGAGAAATAGAACGCGCAGTTCGTTTCTTGATGAGTGACGAGACAAAAGCAAAGATGCTCGGGACCCACCTCAGAGAGACCGTCAATCGAGAATTCTCCATAAAGCGCATGACTGAGGAAACTGCTCACCTCTACCGCAACGACTCCTAGATGCCTACGAATTCCTT
>DIYB01000007.1:410-2014 GCA_002428865.1 Patescibacteria group bacterium UBA6065 | reverse complement strand
AGATGCCTACGAATTCCTTGCCGGTTTCATCTTTGTGAACCGTACGTTCATAGCGACGCATCGATACGAGTATGCCGAGTGCCAAGAAACTTGTGACGAGATGCGAACCGCCGTATGAAACAAATGGCAATGTAAGACCGGTGACCGGTAGGAGTCCCATGTTCATACCAACATTGATGACAAAGTGGCTCATAAAGAGGATGGCGAGACCGAGACAATAGAGTATTTCAAAATTCGTCGCCCCGTTTCGTGCTGCGACAAGTATACGGAATATGAGCAGTCCAAATGCAAAAATAAGCATAGTGACACCAACAAACCCCCACTCCTCTGCAAATGCGGCAAAAATAAAATCAGTTTCGTATTCAGGGAGGAACTTGAGCTTTGATTGCGTACCGTACCCGATACCCTTACCGAGTATTTCTCCTGACCCAACCGCGATCGTCGATTGATATGCGTTGTACCCCGCCCCACGGACATCAGCGAGTGGGTGGAGAAACGTAAGAATACGAGCCTTTTGATACTCTTTGAAACCATAGCCCCAAAGAACACTAAAAACGGCAGCCGCAACAAAAAAAAGTGCCAAGAGATGTTTCTTTGAGATACCGGAGACAAGTGTCATGCCGAGCCAAACAAGCGCAATAACGATTGCACCACCGAAGTCTGGTTGAAGCGCGACGAGGGCAAAAAGTATAAATGCGTAGATACCTGAAACGATAATGTGACGTATGTTGGCAATTTCTATATGTCGACGCGAGAAATACTTTGCAAGGATGAGTACGAGAAGAAGTTTTGCGATGTCAGTGGGCTGAAATGAAAAAAAACCGAGATCGATCCAACTCCGAGCGCCCTTGACCGCGGTTGCAAGTCCGAGAAGTCCCCCAAGAAGAACTATGAGTCCAACAAAGAGAGTCACAAGTACGTTTGTGCGTTTCAGAAACGACCAATCGATCGCAGATGAAATAAAAAAGACACACACTGCAACCGCAAGCCATACTATCTGTCGATCAAAATAGTGATTGTCTGACGTGAATGAATTCATCGTCACAAGTCCAAAGGACACGAGCACTACTGCCGAAAAAAAGAGGAGCCAGTCAATCCTCAGTTTAGAAACTCGGAGGCCGATCGAGGATACAAAAGCAGGCATAGTCTAACGTATACTACCCGAGAAAAGCACTTCGGTCTTTACCGCGTCTTTTGAGAAAGGTTCTGGCCATGTGAAATGAAGTACTTCGGTCTCACCTGGCGCAATCGACTCAATCCTCGTCTTTGAGAAACCGATGCGATTACCGTCTGTATCATAGATGACGATGTAGGCATCTATATCGGAGATAATGGTATTAACGTACTCATTACGAATCCGCGCCTCTGCTCGCGACCCACTCCCATTCGGGAGGATATCGACCGCAAGAGTCTTGAGGTCGCTATATGGTCGCGCCGGAGACCACTCTGGTACAGAGGTAAACTCGAACGTCGTGCGAACAGGCACACGTTGGCCAGTCTGGATACCTCCCTCAAAAAAGGCGAAGCGGCCAGCAGGAGGTATCGATCCTCTTCCCTTGCGTTCGGCAACGAGTATACCCTCGTTGTCATAGAGTTTGAATGAG
>DIYB01000007.1:0-155 GCA_002428865.1 Patescibacteria group bacterium UBA6065 | reverse complement strand
TTTGGGTTCTCGCCATATGCCATGGTGTTGTAGACACCCGGCACCACACGAGATGAGTATGCCCAAAGGATCTTGGGTGCTGAAAAATCAGCGGCGCAGAGACGCGCGCACGGTCCACCACAATCAATCCCTCGTTCCCCCTGGTTGAGTTTGCC